>NZ_JBEZNG010000004.1:397632-547067 GCF_040653035.1 Streptomyces malaysiensis subsp. malaysiensis | reverse complement strand
TTCCCCTACCCGCCCCTTCCCGAACCATGGGGCTCCGCCCCCTGGACCCCGGATGGGCTGAAATCAGCCCCTCCGGCGCTTGAGGAGCGGGGTCCGGGGTGGAGCCCCGGTTGTGGGAAGGGGCGGGTAGGAGAAAGCCCGCCGCAGGCGTCACGATCCGCCGGACACCCCCGGGGGCGGGGAAGGCACCGGTATGCGGCTCCAGCGTGGTCCGCCGGACACCCCGGAAAGAGCGCGCCGCGGGCTCAGTGGCGCTCCGCCGCCCTTACGGTCGCCGCCGCCTTGCGCGCCGCCACCAGCACCGGGTCCCACACCGGGGAGAACGGCGGGGCGTAGCCCAGGTCCAGCGCCGTCATCCGCTCCACCGTCATCCCGGCGGTGAGCGCGACCGCCGCGATGTCCACCCGCTTGCCCGCGCCCTCGCGGCCGACGATCTGCGTGCCGAGCAGCCGCCCCGTGCGCCGCTCGGCGAGCATCTTCACCGTCATCGGCCGGGTCTCCGGGTAGTACCCGGCCCGGCTGGTCGACTCGATCGTGACCGCCTCGAACTCCAGCCCCACGGCGGCCGCTTCGGCCTCCAGCAGTCCGGTGCGGGCGATCTCCAGATCGCAGACCTTGCTGACCGCCGTGCCGACGACACCGGGGAAGGTCGCGTAGTCGCCGCCCACATTGGAGCCGATGACCTGCCCGTGCTTATTGGCGTGGGTGCCCAGCGGAATGTGCCGGGTGCGGCCGGACACCAGGTCGAGGACCTCGACACAGTCGCCACCCGCCCAGATGTTGTCGTAACCGCGCACCCGCATGGCCTGATCGGTCAGCAGCCCGCCGTAATCGCCCACCGGCAGCCCCGCCTCCTGGGCGAGCCCGGTCTCGGGGACCACCCCGAGGCCCAGGACCACGAGGTCGGCGGGGTACTCGCTGACCTTGGTGGCCACGGCCCGCACCCGGCCGTCCTCGCCCGTGATCACCTCGGTGACCTCGGCGCCGGTCACGGTGTCGATGCCGAGCCCCGACATCGCGTCGCGCACCAGCCGCCCCATATCGGGGTCGAGCGTGGACATCGGCTGGTCACCGCGTTCCAGGACGGTGACCAGACAGCCGCGCTGGATCAGCGCCTCGGCCATCTCCACCCCGATGTATCCGGCGCCGATCACGACCGCCCGCTCGACCGGGGTGGACTCCAGGGTCTCCAGCAGCGCCCGCCCGTCGTCCAGGGTCTGCACCCCGTGGACGCCGGGAGCGTCGATCCCGGGCATCCGGGGGCGGCGCGGCCGGGCGCCGGTGGCGATGACCAGGTCGTCGAAGCCGTACCAGCGCTCGTCCTCGCCGCGCGGGTCGAGGTCCCGGGCCAGGACCCGCTGTCCGGCGAGGTCGATCTCGACGACCTCGGTGTTGGTCCGCACGTCGATCCCGCGGCCCCGGTGAGTCTCCGGCGTACGGGCCACCAGTTCGTCGGGGCCGTTCACCACCCCGCCGACCCAGTACGGGATGCCGCAGGCCGAGTACGAGGTGAACTGGCCGCGCTCGAAGGCGAGGATCTCCAGTTCGCCGCGGCTCTTGAGCCTGCGCGCCCGCGACGCGGCGGACATCCCCGCCGCGTCGCCTCCGATGACCACCATGCGTCGTGCCGCCGCCATGTATGCCCCTCCGCCACTGGATGTCCGGCTTTAGGGCACCAACTTATGCGGCGCGCGCGGTGTGCTCCCGGATCAGCATGTACAGCAGCGCGCTGACGAGCATCAGCGCACCGTCGATGTAGACCGCGTGGGTCCAGCTGCCGTAGTGGTCGAAGAGGGTGCCGCTGAGCGCCGGGCTGATCACCGCGCCGATCTCCCCGACCAGGTTGAACAGGCCGAAGGCCGCGCCGCGTTCGGCCGCGTCGACCACGTCGTTCAGCAGCGCGTGCGCCATCGGCTGGAGCGCGTTGAAGAACAGGCTGGTCACGAAGAGCAGGACGGACATCACCCAGAGGGAGGGCCGCTCATGGGTCTGGAGATACGCGGCGAACACCAGCACCAGCACCCCCTGGACCACGGTGAACGCGATCAGCAGCGGCCGCCGCCCCCATCCGCGCGCCTTGGCCTGGTCCGAGAGCCGGCCCCCGACCGGGAAGCCGAGGATGCCCGCGCCCGCGTTGAAGGCGGCCACCAGCGCGGCGTTCTGGAACGAGCTGTGGGCGGCGTCCGCGACGATCGACACCGACCAGAAGCTGAAGAACCACAGATTCCACATGACCGCGATGAAGGCGAAGCTGAGCAGCAGCACATTGCGGTTCCGGGAGACCGCGCCCAGCCGGCCGCTGCGCCGCGCGAAGATCGCCCCGATGAGCAGGAACGCCAGCACGCACTCCAGGATGGCCACGCCCCAACTCGGCATCCCCGCCCCGTCGGCGATCAGATAGACCGCCATGACCGCGGCGCACAGCACCGCCGAGATGCCCAGCAGCCGCAGGGTGGAGCCGGTGGCCTTGAGCGGACCGCCGATGCGGCGCATATAGACCGCCGTGGCCCAGCCGAAGGCGAGCGTCGCACCGCCCAGCACCAGGAACGGCATCCGCCAGGCGTCCTCCTCGCCGAACACCTCCCCGCCCCAGTCGATCAGGTACGGCGCGCTGATGGTCGCGATCGTCAGCCCGATGGACAGTCCGGTGATCGCGACGCCCATGCCCAGACCGGCCTTGGCGGGCGGGGTGCGCTGGGCGATCAGCGAGCGGTCGTTGGAGTAGAAGACGCCCTCGCCGAGCCCGGTCAGCACCCGCAGCACGACGAAGGCGATCAGCCCGCTCATCAGGCCGCTGGCCAGGGTCGCGACCCCGGCCCACAGCAGCGAGACCGCGAGCATGGTGCGATGCCCGAAGCGGTCGCCGAGATAGCCGCCGGGGAACTGCGTCAGCATGTAGCCCGCGAAGAACAGGCTGCCGATCAGGCCGCCGAGCGCATGCGGATGGCTGGCGGAGCCCAGCATGCCGTGGTCGTGTTCGATCAGCCAGGTGACGACCGGCCCGGTGATGGTGCGGTCGGCGTACGAGAACAGCCAGCCGCCCAGCAGCATGGCCCACAGGGTGTGATACGGCTGCCAGCCGCCGCGGGGCGCCTCCTGCCCCGGAGTGGTGGGCTCGGCGGATACTTCGGGCATGTGTCCATGACCCCCTTCGGGCCCGGGCGTTCAGGCTCGGTGCTCGGTTGGTGCCACACAGAATGTGGCCGGACACCAGCCGCGGCAAGGAGCGCTCCCGGGTCTTTCACCGACCGGAAGCCTCCACGACGGGGTCTTGTCCCAGAGCGGCGGCGAGGGTACGGGAGATGCCGTGGGCGGCGACCCGTACGGCCGGGACGAGACCCGGCGCCCGCCCCTCCGCGGCCGGCACCACCACCGACAGCGAGGCCACCACCTCCCCGCGCGGTCCGCGCACCGGGGCGGCGATGGACAGCCCGTCCATGGTGATCTGCCGGTCGCTGACCGCGATCCCGGTGCGCCGCACCTCGGCGAGGGCGGTCCGCAGCCGGTGCGGGTCCTGGATCGTCATCTCGGTGTAGCGGCGCAGCGGACGGGCGCACACCCGCTCGTACAGCCGTGGCGGCCCGTACGCGAGCAGCACGAGACCGACGCCGGTGGCGTGCAGCGGCCAGCGGCTGCCGACCCGGGTGCGCACCTGGACCGCCGAGTGCCCCGAGATCAGCTCGACGTAGACCACCTCCAGGCCGTCCCGCACGGCGAGCTGGACGTTCTCGTGGGTGGCCTCGTAGAGGTCCTCCATGAACGGCAGCGCCGCCTCGCGCACCCCGACTCCGCGCGGCGAGAGCGTCGCCACCTCCCACAGCCGCAGCCCGATGTGGTACGCCCCGGTGGCGTCGCGCTCCAGGGCGCCCCAGCGGGTGAGCGAGGCGACCAGCCGGTGCGCGGTGGCCAGCGGCAGCCCGGCGCGCCGGGCGAGGGCGGTGAGCGACAGCGAGCGGTGCGAGGCGTCGAACGCGTCGAGGACCGCCAGCATCCGGCCCGCGACCGAGCGGCCGGCGTCCTGGCGGCCGGGGGCACGGGAGCCCGGCGGGCTCATCGGGGTGAGCGGGCCCGAGGCGGTCATGACAGCGGGAGGCCGACGTAGTTCTCGGCGAGTTCGGCGGAGGCGGTGGGGGAGGAGGCGATCCGCTCCAGCCGCGCGATCCGCTCCCGGTCCTCGAACGGGCTCTCGTCCGGGCGCCGGTGGAGGGTGTCCGTCATGAAGTACGAGAACCGCTCGGCCTGCCACACCCGGCGCAGACAGGTCCGCGAATAGCCGTCCAGCAGCTCGGCGGAACCGGTCTCCTGGTGATGGATCAGCGCACGGGCCATCGTGACCACGTCGCTGACGGCCAGGTTGAGCCCCTTGGCGCCGGTGGGCGGCACGATATGCGCCGCGTCGCCCGCCAGGAGGAGCCGCCCGTGGCGCATCGGCTCCTGGACGAAGCTGCGCATCGGGGTGACGGAGGTGGCGGTGATCGGGCCGCGCTCCAGCGTCCAGTCCCCGTCGAGCGCGAAGCGGGTCGCCAGCTCGTCCCAGATCCGGTCGTGCGACCAGTCGTCCGGGTCGGTGCCGCCCGGCACCTGGAGGTAGAGCCGGGAGACATGCGGGGAGCGCATGCTGTGCAGGGCGAAGCCGCGCTCATGGCGGGCGTAGATCAACTCCTCGCAGGACGGCGCCACATCGGCCAGCACACCGAGCCAGGAGTAGGGGTAGGTGTGCTCGAAGGCGCGCACCCGGTCCGCGGGGATGGCGCGCCGGGCGATGCCGTGGAAGCCGTCGCAGCCCGCCACGTAGTCGCAGCTGAGGGTCTGCTCGCGGCCTTGGTGGCGGAAGCGGATGACGGGCGCGGCGGAGTCCGGCTTCTCGATGGCCAGCGCCTCGGCCTCGAACAGCAGCGGGGGAGCGCCCGGCTCCTCCAGCTGAAGCGCTATCAGATCCTTGACGATCTCGGTCTGGGCGTAGACCGTCACCGACTTGCCGTCGGTGGCGGAGGGGAAGTCCACACGGTGGCCGCGGCCCTCGAAGCGCAGCTCGATGCCCTGGTGGGGGAGGCCCTCACGGTCCAGCCGCCCGCCGGCGCCGCACTCCCGCAACACATCCACGGTGCCCTGCTCCAGGATCCCAGCCCGCTGGCGCCGCTCGACATACGCCCGGTCCCGGCTCTCCAGCACCACGCAGTCGATTCCCGCGCGGTGCAGCAGACGGGCGAGCAGCAGCCCGGCGGGTCCGCCGCCGATGATGCCGACGGTGGTGCGCATCACATCGTCCCCTTGCTGTGGTGGCTGTGGTGGTCCCTGCGGCTCGCCACGAATTCGGTACTTGTTCGCTGAGTGAAACTTCGTTCATAATCGGCTGTGTGATGAGTTTCAGCCCGGTGCCACCACCTGTCAATGGCCCCGTCGGGCCTCTCGAGCGCGGCCTCGCCGTGCTGCGCGAGCTGACCCGGCTCGCCGCGCAGGAGGGGCGGGCCACGGTTCGGCCCGGCGATCTCGTGCGTGGCACGGGGCTCGCCCGGTCCGTGGTCGACCGCGTGGTGGCCACGCTCGAACAGCTCGGTTACGTGACGCTCGACGGACGCGACATCGGCCTCGCGGTCCGGCTGATGGAGCTCGGCAACGCGTATCTGGCCGCGAGCGGACTGCCCGCCGCGCTCGGCCCGTTCGCCGAGCGGCTCGCGGACCGGCTCGACGAGTCGGTCTCGGTCGCGGTCCCCGACGGCGGCGGGGTGCGCTTCGTCGTCCAGGTCACCCGGCGCCGCACCATGTCCCTCGCCTTCCGTATCGGCGATCTGCTCCCCGCCGAGCGCTGCTCGCCCGGCCCGCTCTTCGCCGCAGAGTGGTCCGGGGCCGACTGGGCCGCCTGGCGCGCCCGCCGCGCGGGGGACCCCCTGGACACCGCCTTCCCGGCCGTTCCGCCCCGCCACCGGCCCGACTCCGGCGCCGACTTCGAGGCCCGCGTCAAGGAGGCCGCCCACGACGGCTGGGCCACCGACGACCAGCTGATCGAACCGGGCCTGGTGGCGGTGTCCGTTCCGGTACGGGACGCCTCGGGCCGTATCGCCTGCGCCGTCAACGTGGTCAGCCACACCAGCCGCCATGACGTGGACTCGCTGCGGGCGGCGGTGCTGGGGCCGCTGGGTGCGGAAGTCCCGGCGATGGAGGCGGCTTTGGCGGCGCCGCGGAGGCGGCATGCGGTATTGGCGGCTTCGACGGCTTCGACGGCTTCGGCTGCTCCAGCCGCTTCGGCCGCTTCAGCTGCTTCGGCCGCCTCGGTCGCTTCGGCTGCTCCGGTCCCTTGGGGCGTGGGGGCGTTCGGCCCGGCCGGATCGGCTCCGGGCGCGCCGAGTGGGGGAGACGATGCGGGCGGTGGTGCGGGTGCGGCGGGCACCACACCGCTTGGCCCGGCCGCAGGGGGAGGACTGCCCGCGGCGGATGAAACCCGCGCGGAGTCGGCCTTGGGCGCGCCGTCATCGGGCCCGTCGGCCCAACCCGCGGGCAGCGGCCGGACGCGGAGCGCCGCGGGCGCGGCGTCGGCGGCCGTGGGCGGGACGTCGGCCGTCGGCGAGGACCCCGCGCGGATGGCCAAGCGGGAGCTGGGGGCGGGGTTCCTCCAGTCACTCGCGCGCGGACTGGCCGTGCTGCGGGCCCTGGGCGGGGTGGAGGCCACGAGCTGGGGCGAGACCCGTGCGGTGGGTGGCGTGGGGCAGGGTGAGGCCAGTGCGGCGGAGGTCACGGGCCGGAGCGAGGCGCGTGCGGTGGAGGGCGTGGGCCGGAGCGTGGGGCGTGCGGTGGACGGCGAGGCTCGCGCGGTGGGGGACGCGGCGCGCGGCGCGTCCGGCGCCGCCGGGGGCATCGGGGGCATGGCCCACGGCCTTGTTGGCGCGGGGCAAGGCGGCGGCCTGGGCGGCGGCATGACGCTCACCGCCGTCGCGGAGGCCACCGGGCTCGCACGGGCCACCGCCCGGCGCTCGCTGCTCACCCTGGTCGAGCTGGGGTACGCCGAGGCCGACGGCCGGACCTTCCGGCCGCTGCCGCGCGTGCTGGAGCTCGGCTACGCCCCCCTCGCGGAGCTCGGCTTCACCGACATCGCCCAGCCGCATATGCGCGAACTGGTCCGCACCGTCCATGAGTCGGCGTCCCTGGCCGTCCTCGACGGCGGCGACATCCGCTACATCGCGCGCGTCCCCACCGTCCGCATCATGAGCGTCAACATCACCATCGGCACCCGCTTCCCCGCCTACGCGACCTCCATGGGCCGGGTGCTGCTCGCGGGTCTGGACGCCGACGCCCGTGCCGCCCATCTCGCCGACGTACGGCCCCGGCCGCTGACCCGGCACACCGTGACCTCCGTGCCCGAGCTCGCGCGCGTCGTGGAGCGTGCGGCGGCGGAGGGGCACGCCCTGGTCGACCAGGAGCTGGAGGAGGGGCTGCGGTCGCTCGCCGTGCCCGTACGGGACGCGCGCGGCCGTGTGGTGGCCGCGCTCAACGTGGCGACCCACGCAGGCCGCGGCACCGCCGAGAGCGTCCGCGGCGAGCTCCTCCCGGCGCTGCGCGCCACCGCGGCCCGCATCGAGGCCGACCTGGCCACGGCCTCGGCGCATCACGCCCTCGGGGCGGGTGAGAGAGTGGGGGCATGAGAGCGGCGAACACCCCGGGGGCGGGGCGCACCGGCCATGTCGTGGTCATCGGCGGCGGAATCGCGGGCCTCGCGGCGGCCCACCGGCTGCTGGAAGGCGGGGCGCGGGTAACGGTCCTGGAAGCGTCGGCACGGCTCGGCGGCAAGCTGCGCTCGGGGGAGATCGAGGGCGCCCCCGTCGACCTGGGCGCCGAGTCGATGCTCGCCCGCCGCCCGGAGGCGGTCGACCTGGCGCGCGCCGTGGGCCTGGGCGACCGGCTGCGGCCGCCCGCCACCGCCACCGCCTCCCTCTGGACGCGCGGCGGGCTGCGCCCGATGCCCAAGGGGCATGTGATGGGCGTCCCCGGCGATCTGGCGCCGCTGGCCGCGTCCGGGGTGATCTCGGAAGAAGGGCTGGCCCGGATCGCCCAAGACCGGGAGCTGCCGCCCACACCGGTCGGCGAGGACGTGGCGCTGGGCGGGTACCTCGCGGAGCGGCTCGGCCGCGAGGTCGTGGACCGGCTGGTCGAACCGCTGCTGGGCGGGGTGTACGCGGGCGATGTGTACCGCACCTCGATGCGCGCGTCGGTCCCCACCCTCTTCGATGTGGCCCGCTCCGGACGCCCGCTGACCGAGGGCGTCCGGGAGTTGGCCGAGCGCGCCGCGCAGCGGCAGGACGGCCCCGTGTTCATGGGCATCGACGGCGGGATCGGCCGGCTGCCGCTCGCGGTCGCCGACGCCGTACGGGCCGCGGGCGGCGAGATCCGCACCGGGGCGCCCGTACGGGAGCTGCGGCGGCGCACCGCCGACGGCTGGACCCTCGCCGTGGACGGCACGGACGGCACGGACGGCCCGCCGGTGGTCGAGGCCGACGCCGTGGTGCTGGCGGTCCCCGCGCCCGCCGCCGCCCGGCTGCTGACCGCCGAGGCCCCGGCCGCCGCCACCGAACTGGCCGCCGTCGACTACGCCTCGATGGCGCTGATCACCATGGCCTTCCGGCGCGACGCGCTCACCGGCGTGGACGCCCTCGCCGAGGGCAGCGGCTTCCTGGTGCCGCCGGTCGACGGCCGGACGATCAAGGCCGCCACGTTCTCCAGCCGCAAATGGGGCTGGCTGCGTGACGCCGTCCCCGATCTCTTCGTGCTGCGTACCTCGATCGGGCGGTTTGACGACGAGGTGGATCTGAAGCGGGACGACGCCGATCTGGTAAGGATGTCGCTCGCCGATCTCGGCGAGGCCGTGGGCCTCACGGCCCGGCCCGTCGCGAGCCGGGTGGACCGCTGGGACGGCGGACTGCCCCAGTACCCGGTGGGCCATCTCGACCGGGTGTCCCGTATCCGTGCCGAGGTCGCCAAGGTGCCGGGGCTGCGGGTGTGCGGCGCTCTCTACGACGGAGTGGGCATCCCCGCGTGCGTCGGCAGCGCCCATAAGGCGGCCGATGAACTGCTGGGCGCGCTGGAGGCCACCCTGGAGCGGGGCGCCGGAGGCGGAGAGCGAGAATAGGGCCATGACTGCTGCACCTGAGAAGACTCCCAACGCCGGTAAGAAGGCCAAGGACCTCAACGAGGTCATTCGCTACACCCTGTGGTCGGTGTTCCGGCTCCGCGATGTGCTGCCGGAGGACCGTACCGGCTACGCCGACGAGGTCGAGGAGCTCTTCTCCCAGCTCGCCGCCAAGGACGTCACCGTCCGCGGCACCTACGACCTGTCCGGGCTGCGCGCCGACGCGGACATCATGATCTGGTGGCACTCGGAGACCTCCGACGCCCTCCAGGAGGCGTACAACCTCTTCCGCCGCACCCGGCTGGGGCGGGCCCTGGAGCCGGTGTGGTCCAACATGGCGCTGCACCGCCCGGCCGAGTTCAACAAGTCCCACATCCCGGCGTTCCTCGCGGACGAGAACGCGCGCGACTACGTGAGCGTGTACCCGTTCGTCCGCTCCTACGACTGGTACCTGCTGCCCGACGAGGACCGCCGCCAGATGCTCGCGGACCACGGCAAGATGGCGCGCGGCTACCCCGATGTGCGCGCCAACACGGTCGCGTCCTTCTCGCTCGGCGACTACGAGTGGATCCTGGCCTTCGAGGCGGACGAGCTGCACCGGATCGTCGACCTGATGCGCCATCTGCGCGGCTCCGAGGCGCGCCGCCATGTGCGCGAGGAGGTGCCGTTCTTCACCGGGCGGCGCAAGGCGGTCTCCGAGCTGGTCGCCGGTCTGGCCTGAGCCTGACGCCCCTACGGCGGCCGGGACGCTCTTACGGCGCTCGGGACGGACGCTCTTGGGGCGGCCGGGGACGCCGTTACGGCGGGCCGGGACGGCTTACGGCGGGCGCCGGGATCCTTATGGCCTCCGGGCGTGACCTTACGGCCGCCGGTGTGGCCGTAAGGCCGCCGCGGGACGGTCCGGCGGCCGTCCCGCACGGGCTTCGGCGCCCTCTTACGGCGTGCCCGGGAGCGCGGCCGGCTGCTTGCCCGAATCGGGCAGCGGGGCCGGTTCCGGCTGTGGTTCGGGCGCCGGGCGCGGGGCGCAGTAGGCGGACCGGCCGGGGGTCCTACCGGTCAGCAGATAGGTGTCCACATGGCGGTTGACGCAGCCGTTCGGACCGCCCCACAGACCGTGGGTCCCCGCCTTCCGCTCGGTCACCAGCGAGGAGCCGGGCAGCCGGTGCCACAGCTCCTTCGCCCCCGCGTACGGGGTGGCCGCGTCCCGCTCCGCTGACAGCAGCAGCACCGGCGGCAGCGCGACCCGCCCCGTCCGGGGGCCCACGGCCTCCAGGTTCCCGACGTCGAGGGGGCGGCCCGGCTTCACCGGCCAGAAGGCGCACGGCAGGTTCATCGCCACGTTGTCCCAGGTCTCGAAGGGCGCGCGGCGGGCGAGTGCGGTGTTGTCGCGGTCCCAGGTGGCCCACTCGCGCGGCCAGGGCGCGTCGTTGCACTCCACGGCGGTGTAGACGGCGTTGCCGTTCTCGTCGTCGGCCGCCTGCGCCCGATCGGGCGCGGAGAGCGCGATCAGCGGCTTGGAGTCACCGAGCAGATAGGCGGCCAGCGCCCGGGCGGCCGGATCCCAGTAGGCGTCGTTGTAGCCGGTCCTGAGGAACGCGCTCTGGAGCTGGGCGGTGCCGACGACCCCGCCCGCCGGCTTGCGCGCCAGCCGCCGCCGCGCCTTCTCGTACGAGGCGAGCACCCGGTCCGCGGTGGCGCCCAGGTGGTAGACGCGGTGGTGCCGGGCGACCCAGCGGCGCCAGTCCCGCCAGCGCCGCTCGAAGGCCAGTGACTGGTCGAGGTTGTCGCGGTACCAAATCTGCCAGGGGGCCGGGTTGACCACGCTGTCGAAGACCATCCGGCGCACCCGCCCCGGGAAGAGCGTGGCGTACACGGCCCCGTAGTACGTGCCGTACGAGGCGCCCACGAAGGTCAGCCGCCGCTCGCCCAGCGCCGCGCGCAGCACCTCCAGATCGCGGGCGTTGTTCAGCGTCGTGTAGTGCGCGAGCGCGCGGCCCGAGCGGCGCACACAGCCCCGCACATAGGCGCGCGCCCGCGCCACCAGCCGCCGTTTGAAGGCGGCGGTGGGGTGCGGCGGGGAACTGGTCGGCGCCTTGGCGTAGGCCGAGGGCCGCTGGCAGGAGAGCGGGGCGGAGCGGCCCACGCCGCGTGGGGCGTAGCCGACGAAGTCGTAGACGGCGGCCAAGCGGCGGAAGGACTTCTCGGCCGCGTACTCGGGGAACGCCATACCGGACGCGCCCGGTCCGCCCGGGTTGTAGATCAGGGCGCCCTGACGCCGCGCCTTGGGGCCGCTCGCCCGGACCCGGCTGACGGTGAGGGAGACGCGCTTGCCGCGGGGACGGGCGTAGTCGAGCGGTACGGAGACCTTTCCGCAGGTGATGGGGGCGGCCAGCGACTCGGCGCGGGGACAGCGGCGGAAGGTGACACCGCGCTCCGCCGCGCGCCGGGCGGCGAGCGCCACCCCGCGGGCCGCGGCCGGGTCAGCGGGCGGGGCGGCGGCCGCGGCGGACGATCCGGACCAGGTGGTCCAGACGGGCGCGGTGGCGGCGACGGGGCCGGCGGGGGCCGCCGAACGGGCCGCGGGGGCCGCCGTGAGCGGCGCGCCCGCCGCACCGGCCGGGGGCGTGGCGGCCCTGGTGGACGGGGTGGCAGCCGTGGCGGCGGGGGCGGTGGGCGCGGTGAGCGGGCGGCCGGTGGCGGGCGTCGCGAGCAGAGCGCTCATGGTCAGCGACAGGGACAGCGGTCCGAGGATGCCGTACAGCGCTGCTGCTCTCACTGGCCATCCCTTCGTGCGTCGCGCGATGAAAGGGATATTTGGCGCGGCGGATGACCATGTAAAGCACCGGGCCGCGGTGTCGGGGTCAATGACCCCAATGCGTCTTCAGCGCCGCGCGCAGCGCCCGGTCGGAGAGCGCGACGGTGCCGTGCACCGCGAGCGCGGTGAGCACATCGGCGTCGTCGGCACCGCCGTCCGGGCCGCCGCCGGAACGCTGGGCGACCGTCCGCCGCGGAGGCACGTCGATCCGGCCCAGCAGTTGCTGACCGGCGGGGGAGGCCCACCGTGAGTACGGATGCGCCTCGACCCGGGCGATCAGCAGACAGCTCACCGTCAGCAGCAGCGGCAGCATGAACCACGAGGCCACCGGACCGCGCCCCGCCGCGGGCGGCACCAGCAGCAGCGCGGCGACCGCCATCGCCAGGACCAGCGCGCACGCCGCCCGTACCTGCCGCACCGCGACCGCCACATTCGTACGGGCCGAGGCGGGCACCGCGAGCCCCGCCGCCACCAGCCGGTCGCCCAGCGCCCGCACCGGGGCTGCGGTGGCGAACGCGGCCCGCACCGGCCGCACGAGGGCCTGGCCCTCCGGCCCTATCGCGGTGATCACGGACCGCTCCAGCTCGTCCCGCCCCTCCGGGTCCACCACGGTGACCCAGCCGGTGTGGGCGAGCAGCAGCCGGCGCTCGCGGCACATCGTCACAAGGGCCAGATCCCCCACCCGCCGCGGGCCGCCGGACAAAAACGCCGCCTCGTACAGGCTCAGGCCCTTCCCGTCCGCCGCCGGATCAGGGTCCATCGGCTGAGCGGCGGCGACCGCGGCCAGGCACAGACGCGTGCAACTGACGATCGCCGCGCCCCACGCGACAAGCAGGAAGAGGACCCACAACATGGCCGAGTTCTACTCGACCCGGCCACCACCGCGCCACGGTTTTCACGATATGAACGACTCGCGCGAATGCGGCGCGCGCGCCGCGCAGACCCGCGACGGATTGTGCCGCCTACGGCGGACTGTTCCCCTGCCCCGCCCCTTCCCAAAACTGGGGCTCCGCCCCAGACCCCGTATAGGGGCTCCGCCCCCAGACCCCGTATAGGGGCTCCGCCCCCAGCCCCCGAAACCGGGGCTCCGCCCCAGGCCCCGGGTCGGGGTTCTGTTCCGGGTTTCGGGTCGGGGCTTTGCCCGGGCCCCGGGCCGGGGCATTGTCTGGGCTCCGGGTCGGGGTCCTGCCTCGGGTTTCGGGTCGGGGTTCTGCCTGGGCTCGGGGTTGGGGCTTCGCCTCGGGTTTCGGGTCAGGGCCTCCGCCCCGGGCTCGGGGTCGGGTTTTGCTCGGGCTTGGGGTCGGGGCTTCGCCTCGGGCTCGGGGTCGGGGTTCTGCCTCGGGCTTCGGGTCAGGGCCTCCGCTCCTGCCCGCGGCATCGGTATGCGGCTCCGCCGCGTGGCGGGTCTCCGTCCTTGACCCCGGGGTCCGGGGGCGGAGCCCCCGGTATCGGGAAGGGGCGGGGAGGGGAAAGCATCGGTATGCGGCTCCGCCGCGTGGTCCGCCGGACACCCCGTAACTCTGCTCGGGACCGCGGTGGGGTCGTGGGCGATCCGTACAGCTGCGGCGCGGGATGCCGGTGGGCGGGCGGTCTGGGATCGGTGAGCGCCTCTTGCCGGTCGCCATCGGCGCCCGGGGCTGGGCGGCTCGACCCGCCGCTGCTCGGTCGGCCGCCCGCGTCCGGCCCCTCGCCCGCGTCCGGCCCCTCGCCTGCGTCCGGCCCCTCGCCTGCGTCCGGCCCCTCGCCTGCCCCCGGCGTCCGGCCTGCCCCCGGCATCGCGCCCGCGTCCGGCGTCGCGCGCCCCCCGGCGTCCCGCCTGCCTCCGGCATCTCGCCCGGCCCCGGCATCGCGCCTGCCCCCGGCGTCCCGCCCGCCCCCGGCGTCCCGCCCGCCCTCGGCGTCCCGCCGGGCCCCGGCGGGCTCCGCCATGCCTCCTGGCCGCAGTGCGGCCACTTGTGTGGCGGCTCAGCCGCCTCCGCAGCCGCCGCCCCCACCTCCGCCGCAGCCGCCGCCCCCTCCGCAGCCCGAACCGCCGCCGCTGCTCCCTCCGCAGGACGAGCCGCCGCACGAGGAGCCCCCGCCTCCGCCGTCCCCTCCGCACCACGATCCGCCGCCGTCCGAAGTCGAGAACCCCGAATCGCCCGAAGACCCCGAGTAGCCGGGCGATCCCGAGCCGCTCGGTACCTTCTGCGCCTCCAGCAGCTGGGCCCGCAGCTGCGGATCGTCCGTCAGCGTGGCCGCCCCGGTCAGCGCGACGACGACCGCCACGGAGACCGTCGCCGGACGGCCGATGGACCGGGCGCGGGCATGGCGTCCGCTGACCCCCGACTCCCTCCGGTACGCCACCAGCGCCCGCTTCCCGGCGGCGGTCAGCCTGCGCTTGCCCGCACCGGCGCAGATTCTGCCGATGAGGAAGCCGATGAAGAGCGCGGGGGCGATCATGAAGATCAGCGGAGGCCCGTCGTAGGTGACGGGTCCGATGCTGATCATGATGGCCAGGAAGGCTCCCACCGCGCAGAGCGTGATGTGCGCCCGCGCCATGCGCCGCCAGAACCTCAGGGCGTCCGGCCGTACCATCAGCCCGCGCCCCGCCAGCCGGTCGCCGATCTCCTGCACCGCCGCGCTGCGCATCAGTTCCCGGCGCAGCCAGGTCAGGGCGCCGTGCGGGGAGTTGGCGGACAGCCGCAGCAACTCCTCCTCGACGGGGCCGCGCGCGACCGGTTGCCGCACCGAGACCACGCCGGGGCCGCCGATCGCCAGCCGTCCGTCCGCGTACATCGTGCTGATCACGGTGTCCGCCACCCGGCCCGGTCCGCCCGCCAGGAACGCGGCCTCCAGCAGGTCGTACGCCTGGGCGTATACCGGCCCCGAGACCCTCCTGCGCCGGGCCCGGACCGTACCGGTGATGAGTATCGCCGACGACACGGTGACCACCGCGTAGACCAGGCTCGCGATCGTGCCCATGCCAGTCACCGCCCCCCGCTCAGCGCGAGCCGGACCCGGCGGGCGAACCGCGCCGCCGGATGGGACGGCAGGGGCGCGGGCCCGGACCGCTCCTGCCACCACAGCGTCAGCCGGCGCCGGGCGGCCGAGCCGTCGGGCCGGCCGTCCGCCAGCAGATGCTCGGCGAACGACAGCGCGTCGCGGCGGTAGCCGCCGGTCATCGGGCGGCCCTCGGCGTATCGCACGAACGCCGGGCGGTAGCCGGTGCCCAGGATCTCCGGCAGCTCCGGGGCCACCTTCGCGATCACGGACGCCCGCTTGGCCGTCAGCGCCGCGCTCTGCACCCGCAGCCGCCGGCGGTCGAAGCCCTCGGGCGGCGGGGTGTCCCCGACCAGCGCGGACAGCAGCGCGGTCTGGGCGAGCGCCAGCCGCTCACGGACGGCGTCCGGCACCGGTGCCTCGGGCAGCGGAGCGTCGGGCAGCGGTGCCTCGGGCGCGGGGGCGTCGGCCGCCGGGGCGTCGGCCGCAGGGGCGTCGGCCCCGGTGCGGGCCTTGTCGGCCTTGTCGGCCTCGTCGGCCGCGGCGGAGGCCCGCACCGGGGCGGGGGCCTCATCCCCGGTCCCCGCCGCCGTGGCCGCTTCCGCGGCCCTCGCGGCCGTGACCGGCTTCGCGCTCCCCGCCGCTGTCCCCGCCGTCGCCATCCCCGCCTCCGCGGCCCCCGCCGCCCCCGCCGCCGTCACCGCGCGGATCGCGGCCAGCTCGCCCGCCAGCTCCCCGGCCGCCGGGAAGTCCTCGTCGCGCTCAAGCAGTACGCCGGGCGGTGCCGTACGGGCGCACAGTTCGGCGAGGACGTCGAGTACCGGCTGGGTCACCGGATGGGCGTGGCTGTCGTGCCACACGCCGTCCTTCTCCACCCCGCCCGCCACATGGACATAGGCGATCGCCGACGTGGGCAGCTCGTCCAGCGCCTTGGCCGGGTCCTCGCCCCGGTTGACGTGGTTGGTGTGCAGATTGGCGACGTCGATGAGCAGCCGCACCCCCGTGCGCTCCACGAGCTCGGCCAGGAACTGACCCTCGGTCATCTCCTCGCCGGGCCAGGAGATCAGCGCCGCGATGTTCTCCACCGCGAGCGGCACCGGCAGCGCGTCCTGCGCGATGCGCACGTTCTCGCACAGCACGTCCAGCGCGTCACGCGTCCGCGGCACCGGCAGCAGGTGCCCGGCCTCGATGGACGGTGACGCGGTCAGCGGCCCCCCGGCCCTGACGAACGCGATGTGCTCGGTGACCAGCGGCGAGCCCAGCGCCTCGGCCCGCTCGGCCAGCGCGCGCAGACGGCCGGGTTCGGGCCGCTCGGCTCCCCCGAGGCCGAGCGACACCCCATGCGGGACCACCGTGGTCCCGCGCTCGCGCAGCAGCCGGAGCGCGTCCGGCACATGGTCGGGGCAGATGTTCTCCGCCACCACCTCCACCCAGTCGATGCCGGGCAGTCGCGCGATGTCATCGGCGATCTCCGGTCGCCAGCCGATTCCGGTACCGAGGCGCACCATGGCTCCCCCTCCTCGTTCCGTACCGCGTCCCCCGCGGTGTGTTCTCGCGTGCCGGGGTGATGACCCCGTAGAGGGAGGACGAATCCCCGGGCCTCGCGGTTCAGAGGTTCATTTGAGCTTCGGGGTGTCACGGAGGGGGTGTACGCCCCCGGGGCGGTCGCCGACGGCCGTGCGCACGCTCACCGCACAGGCGGCCATGCCCACGGCCACCGCACAGGCGGTGCGAATGGTCACCGGGTGGCTCGTGTCGCTGAATATGGTCACTGTTACAAAAATTTGGGGCCCTGTGGCGACAGATGTTCAGAGGGGAAAATAGGATCGGTCTGGTCTGGGGGGATGGAAGATCACACCTTTGTGCCGCGCCCACGCGCGGAGCGAGCGTGGGGGAAACACGTGCCGGGCAGCGACAACGCCATGGGGAAGCACCGTAAGCACCGCCGCAAGCCGTCCTCGAAGAGCCGGAGGATGCGACTGCGCCGCTGGGCCGCGGCGCGGATCCGGCTGGACTACCCCCGGACGGGGCGCCGTGGGGTGGGGCGGTGGCTGCCGTCGTGGCGTCAGGTCGCCCTGTTCTTCCTGTTCTGCGTCGGCAGTCTGACCGGTCTGCTGAGCTTTCTGTATCTCCAGACCGACATCCCCAAGAACCTCAACGACTTCGCCACCCAGCAGGACAACGTCTACTACTGGGCGGACGGCACCGAGATGGCCCGCACCGGTCCGGTCAACCGGCAGGAGGTGCCCCTGAAGAAGGTGCCGGAGCAGGTCCAGTGGGCGATCCTCGCCGCAGAGAACGCCAGCTTCTACTCCGACCGCGGGGTGTCCCCGAGCGGACTGATGCGCGCGGTGACACGGATGGTGACGGGCGGTGAGACCCAGGGCGGCTCCACCATCACCCAGCAGTATGTGAAGAACGCCTATCTGAACCAGCGTCAGACCTTCTCCCGCAAGCTCACCGAGATGTTCATGGCCATCAAGCTGGACGACCGGATGAGCAAGCGGGACATCCTCGAGCGCTATCTGAACACCAGCTGGTTCGGCCGCGGCAGCTACGGCATTCAGCGGGCCTCGTACGCGTACTACGGCAAGGACGTCTCGGAACTCAACGCGAGCGAGGGCGCGTTGCTCGCCTCGCTGCTCAAGGGCGCCGGGACATTCGATCCGACGCTCGGCGCCAAGAACCACAAGCGGGCCGTCGACCGCTGGAAGTGGGTGCTGGACCGGATGGTCGACATCGGAAGGCTGTCGAAGTCCGAGCGGGCGCGCTATACGAAGTTCCCCGAGCCCAAGGCGCCCCCCAAGCCGGCCGGGCTCACCGGTCAGGTCGGCTATCTGGTGGAGACGGCCAAGGCGTATGTGAGCTCCCATACCGAGATATCCGACGCCGATTTCGACCTGGGCGGCTATCAGATCCACACGACCTTCGAGAAGCCCAAGGTCAACGCGCTCGCCAAGGCGGTGGCGCAGACCCGGGACAAGCTCGATCCCGAGCGGCGCCCCGAGGACCGGCATGTGCGGGTGGGCGCCGCTTCGGTGGCCCCCGGCGGCGCGATACGCGCGCTGTACGGCGGGCCCGGCTATCTCGAGCAGGGATTCAACGACGCGAACGCCTCCAATGTCCCGGCCGGCACCTCCTTCACCCCCTTCGTCTACGCCGCCGCGCTGCGCGACGGCGTACTGCTCCAGCGCAACGGGGCACGGACGCCCGTGACGCCCTCGACGCTCTACGACGGCAACAACAAGATCGCGGTGCATACGCCCGAGGGGCCGTACTGGGACCGCGGCGGCAAGATCGTGCGGGCCACCAACGACGGCGACGCCTCCTATGGGCAGGTCTCGCTGCGCCAGGCGATCGTGCAGTCCATCAACACCCCGATGATCCAGCTGGGCATGGATGTCGGGCTGGACCGGGTCCGGCGGGTGTCCATCGACGCGGGGCTGCTGCCCAGCAGCTTCGGCGCGCGGGTGCCCGCGTTCTCGCTCGGCACCGCGACGCCCAGCTCGATCCGTATGGCCAGCGCCTACGGGACGTTCGCCGCCGAGGGCACGCACCACGCGCCGTACTCGGTGAGCGGGCTCACCCATGGCGGGCAGAAGGTCGAGCTCCGTAAGGACCGCGCCAGACGGGCCTTCAGCGCGGAGGTCGCGGCACAGGTGGACGACGCGCTGCGCGGCGCGGTCCAGAGCCCGGACGGCTCGGCGCGCGGGGCGGCCATGGCCGATGCCGAGGTGGCCGGTAAGGGCGGCACGGCGCAGGACGGCACCTCCGCCTGGTTCGTCGGCTACACCAAGGAGCTCTCGACGGCGGTCTCGCTGTCCCGGCTGGACCCCAAGTCGCAGGAGCTGATGCCGCTCGAGGGGATGGGCGGAGGCGGCGCCGACACTTCGGGTGACACCTACCCCCTGGACATCTGGAAGAGCTATATGGCGGGCCGTACGGCGGAATGAGCGACGGCGGAAGCCCGGCAACGGGACCGCTTACCTGGTCTTGGTGTACGTCGACCAGTCGGGCGACTCCGCCGGGTCCAGCATCCGCAGCTTCTCCAGGACCTTCGGGTCCTGGGCGTCCAGCCAGTCGGCGAGCTGCTTGAACGACACGCATCGCACTCCGTCGCGGCGGCAGACGCTCCTCATCACGTCCTCGATGGCCTGCATATAGATGCCGCCGTTCCAGGTCTCGAAGTGATTGCCGATGAACAGCGGCGCCCGGCTGCCGTTGTAGGCGCGCTCGAAGCCGTTCAGATAGCCCTGGCGGGTCAGCCGCTCCCACTCGGCGTACTTCGCCGGATCGCCCTCGGTGCTGTCACCGGACTGGTTGAAGAGGAAGTTGAAGTCCATCGAGAGGACCTGCTTCTCGCTCTCGGGGTACGGCACCAGCTGGAGCGGGAAGTTCCAGATGCCGTCGATCTTGGACGGCCAGAGCTGGAAGTCGCCGGGTGAGCTCGCGTCATAGCGCCAGCCGAGGGATTTGATCGCCGGGATCAGCGTCTTCTGGCCCTCCAGGCACGGTGCGCGCCCGCCCACCAGCTCCACGTCGTAGTCGAACGGCAGCGGTTCGATGTCGGTGAAGCCGGTGTTGGTCTTCCACCGCTTCACAAAGGAGTACGCCTGCTCCGTTTCGCTCTTCCACTCCTGGGTGGACCAGTCCTGCCCGCCCTTGGCGCCGCAGAAGTGTCCGTTGAAGTGGGAGCCGATCTCGTTGCCGTCCAGCCAGGCACCGCGCAGCTGCTCCAGGGTCTCCCTGATGTGCTCATCGGTGGGGAAGGAGATGGCGGCCGAGCCCCGCTTGTGCTGGGGCGGCTGATAGAGGTCGCTCTTCGTCTTGGGCAGCAGATACATACCGCTGAGGAAGAACGTCATCGTGGCGTCGCTCTCCTTGGCGACCTGGCGGAAACGGGAGAAGAGGTGGTCGTCGTTCTCCAGCGCGCCGTCCCAGGAGAAGACCACGAACTGCGGCGGTTTCTCACCGGGTTTGAGCTTCTCGGGCTTGGGCTGGTGCGGCTGCGGTCCGGTGTAGGACGTGGAGCCGTCCCCGAGCACCTTCACCTCGCCGTCCCAATCGGCGTACTTGTCTTCCTTCTTGGGCTCTCTGGGGACCCGGTCGGACTTGGGGGACGCGGCACCGGCGGGGAGGTTCCCGTCCGACGTGCCGCCGCCCGCGTCCCCCGGCGAGGTCAGGGCTATCAGCAGCCCCACCACGACGGCCACGGCCGTCAGGGCGCCTATGGGCGCGGCCACGCCATAGGCGTTCCTCGCGCTTAAAGCCTGCAACGCTTTCACGATCTTCAGCGCCTTCACGGGTCCCGCCCCCTGGCAACAGTACAGATGTACGTCTCCCTCAGTATCACAGAAGTATCACGTGCTCTTCACATCAGTCTCCTCACCAACCGGTCAACAACAGGTGGTTGACGAGCAGTGCGAGACACGCCTGCGCCAGAAGCCATCGGCGGCGGTCAACGGCGGGCAGCAGCGCGGTGGTGGGCAGCAGCCAGAGGATGAAGGGAAGCCAGATCCGCTCCGTCTCCGCCTTGCTCATCCCGGACAGATCGGCCACGACGAGCGCGAGCAGCGCGGCGAAGGCCAGCACGACGAGCCCGTCCGGGATGCCGCCCGGGGCGCCCGGTCCGCCCGGCCGCAGCCGCCGGACGGCGTCCGGCACCGCCGACAGCATGCGCCGCACACCCGCGACACAGGCCGGACCGGCGGCCACCGTCGCGACGGCCGGATTGGCCCAGACCCAGTACCCGTACGGGCGGTCGGCGGCCACGCCCTGGTAGTAGCGCTCGACCAGCAGGGAGTACCCCTCCCACCACTGGAAGCCGGCCAGGGTGAACGCACCGGCCACCACCGCCACCCCGGTCAGCGCGAAGGGCAGCGGCCGCGCGGTGCGGGCGAGCAGCAGCACGACGGCGGCGGGCAGGGCCAGCAGCGCCAGCCCGTAGGAGAGATACACCGTCAGCCCCAGCAGCAGTCCGGCGCCGAACGCGACCGCCCCGGGCGCCCGGACCGTACGCGTCGCCGCGAGCGCCAGCAGCGCGAGCCCCCACGCCGCGACGGCCGTGAAGTAGCCGTCGGCCGAGGCGCCCACCCACACCGCCCCCGGCGCCAGGACCAGAAACGGGGCCGCCGCGCGCGCGGCCCGCTCCCGCCCCAGGGCGCGCAGCGTGACCAGCACCGCGACCGCCGCCGAGCCGCCCACGGTGACGCAGAACGCCCCGGCCCAACCGCCGCCGCCCAGGCCCAGCCGGTCCAGGCCCACGAAGGTGAGCACGGCGCCCGGCGGATGGCCCGCGATATGGGCGGGCCAGTGGTCGGGCTGAGTGAGCAGGATATGGCCGGTGAAGCCGCGCAGGGCCGCGCCGATGTCGTGGAACCGATCGACGCCGCGCAGATATTCATGGCGGGCCGTCAGCCGTTCCGCCACCCCCCGCTGCCAGCCGTCGACCAGCGCCAGCGACCAGATCCAGGCCATGGCCGCCGCCCAGACGGCTCCCAGCAGCCCGCGCCACGGCAGCCGCGCCGCGAGCCGCGGGCCATGGACGACGACGGCAGCGGCGACGGCCAGGGCGGCCGGCGTGCCGGGGCCCACATGGGGCAGCCAATCGGCGTACAGCGGCGCCCAGTCGACGTAGAGGGAGTGATCGGCCCGCTGGATCAGGGTGCCGACGACGGCGGCGACGGCGAAGAGCACGGCGGCGGCAGCGGCGGCG
Organism: Streptomyces malaysiensis subsp. malaysiensis; assembly: GCF_040653035.1. NCBI lineage: Bacteria > Bacillati > Actinomycetota > Actinomycetes > Kitasatosporales > Streptomycetaceae > Streptomyces > Streptomyces malaysiensis. The sequence goes on along the minus strand of NZ_JBEZNG010000004.1, from coordinate 525,437 downwards.
AGCACATCCCGGCGGCGGCCGGTCCGCGTCTCGTCCTCGAGGGCCCGGATGTCCACGCGGCTGCGGAGAGGGAGCTTCACGTCCGTCACGCTACGTCGCCGAGCCCGCGCGGGGGCCCCTTGCGCCGCGAGCCGTCATCGGACCGTCAGATTCTGCCGGGAAGGCCGGGTGACGTCACCGTTTCGTCATGGGCTCAAGGCCCGGGGAAGCGGTGCGGCGGCTCTACGGTCATGCCATGAGCCACCCTCCCCGTACCGACCGTGACCGCCGGGCCCTGTGGCGGAGCCCGCTGCGCGGTCCCTGGCTGACATCCGTCTTCGGCCTGGTCCTGCTCTTCGGCATTCCCGTGCTCTTCGTGACCGGACTGCTGTCGTACGCCGCCTACAACCCCGACCTCTCCCCGGTCAACGACGAGACCCCGGACAAGGGGCTGCTGGGCTTCTACCTCTTCTCCTGGCCGACCGATCCCTACTGGCTCTACCGCGTCACCCAGGGCGTGCACGTCACGCTCGGGATCGTGCTCGTACCGGTGCTGCTGGCCAAGTTGTGGTCGGTCATCCCCAAGCTGTTCGCCTGGCCGCCGGTGCGGTCGGTGGGGCACGGGCTGGAGCGGCTCTCGCTGCTCGCGCTGGTGGGCGGGGCGCTGTTCGAGTTCGCGACCGGTGTGCTCAACGTCCAGCTGGACTACATCTTCCCCGGCTCCTTCTACCCGCTGCACTTCTACGGGGCGTGGATCTTCATGGCAGCCCTGGTGGTCCATGTGGCCCTGCGGTTCCCGCGCATGGTGCGGGCGCTGCGGAGCCGCGATCTGCGGGCCGAGCTGCGCACCCGCGCATCGGACACCCGGCCGGAGCCGCCGGACGAGACCGGCCTGGTCAGCCCCGCACCGGCCGCGCCGACCATGTCACGGCGGGGCGCGCTCGCCCTGGTCGGCACCAGCTCCCTCGCGCTGCTGGTGGTGACAGCCGGTCAGAGCATCGGCGGCGCGCTGCGCACGAGCGCGCTGCTCGCCCCGCGCGGCCGGAACCCGGACCGGGGGCCGAACGGTTTCCAGATCAACAAGACCGCCATGGCCGTCGGCATCCGCGCCCGCGACATCGGACCCGAATGGCGGCTGGTGGTGCGCGGCGCGGGCCGCGAGACCGTTCTCACCCGGGAGCGGCTGCTGCGGCTGGAGCAGCACGGCGCGGCGCTGCCCATCGCCTGTGTGGAGGGGTGGTCCACATCCGACCAGGGGTGGGAGGGGGTACGGCTGGCCGACCTCGCCGCGCTGGTGGGGCATGCCGAGCGGCCGCCGAAGGTCCTGGTGGAGTCGGTGCAGCGGCACGGCTCCTTCCGCAGCGTCGTGCTGAGCGACAGCCAGGTACGCGACCCGCGCTCGCTGCTGGCCCTGAAGGTCAACGGCGCGGATCTGTCACCGGACCACGGCTATCCGGCGCGCGTGATCGTGCCCGGGGCCCCGGGTGTGCACAACACCAAGTGGGTCGGCCGGCTGACCTTCGGGGGGATGGCATGAGGGCGCCACGGCTTCGGTGGGACCGTGTGCGGGTGCCACGGCTTCGGTGGGACCGTGTGCGGGCCCTGGGACGGCACGGCTTCGGGCTGCGGAGGCTGGACGGGGAGTCGCCGCTGAGGCTGGTGCTGCTGCTGTGCTCCTTCGCGCTGACCGGGTACGCCGGGGTCAGGCTGCTGAGCGGCGACTGGTTCGGGATCCTGCTGTGGATCGTCGGCGCCGCCATCCTCCACGACCTGGTGCTGCTTCCGCTGTACGCGCTCGCCGACCGTGCGGTGGGGGCCGCGCTCCCGGCCCCGGCCCGGTGGATCAACCATGTGCGGGTGCCCGCCTTCCTCTCCGGGGTGCTGATGCTGGTGTGGTTCCCGCTGATCCTCGGTCGGCAGGCGCGCCGCTACGAGCACGTCACCGGGCTGAGTGCCGACGTCTTCTGGCCGCGCTGGCTGCTGATCACCGCCGTGCTCTTCGGCGTCTCGGCCTTGTGGCTGGTGATCCGGGTGGGGATCCGGGTGTGGCGGCGTCGGCCGCCTCGGCCGTCCTGGCTGTCCCGGCTGTCCCGGCTGTCTTGGCTGTCTTGGCTGTCTTGGCTGTCCTGGCCGTCTCGGCGGGGGGCCGCGGCGGGCGGGAAGCGGAAGCCGCCCGCGGGGCCCGCAGGGCCCGCACGGCCCAGCCGGCCATGACCGCCGCGCAGGCGACGGCGTACCCCAGCGTCCCGACCCACGCGCCGTCGTCGACCGCACGGGCCGTCACATACTGGGCCACCCCCGCGAGCGGCACGCCGAGCCACTCCCACCGCCCGTCGAGGGCCACCAGCGCCACCACCAACAGCGCGTACCAGGGGTAGCCGGGCGTCATCAGCAGAAACGCGGTCCCGGTGACCACCAGCGCGTCGCGCCAGGGCCGTTGGGGGTCGCCGCGCAGCAGCACCCACCCCACGACCGCGAGCAGGACGGCGGCGACCACCGGCAGGGCCCAGGTCTCGGGGCCGGGGTGGAGCAGACGCAGCAGGGCGTAGCGATTCTTGTCGTCGGCCGCCGCCGAGCCCGTCTCGTACCCCTCCTCGGCCACATAGCCGGTGAGATAGCCGAGCACGGAGGAGCGCGAGAGCAGGACGTACGGGAGATAGCCGAGCGCGACCACGGCGGCCGCGGCGGCGACGGGGAGGACGGCCGAGGCGGTGGGCCGGATGAACGAGGTGGCGGGCCGGACGGCCGAGGCGGTCGGCCGGTTGAACGAGACGGTGGGTCGGCTGACCGAGGTAGCGGGCCGGAGGACCGCCGCGCGGGGCAGGACGACCGCCGCCGCGCGGCGGATCCGTGAGGCTGCGGGGGCAGGGCTTCCGGCACCCTCGCGGGGTGGGGGTGGGGACTCTGCGGGGGCGGGGCGTCCGGGCCCGGTGGCCCTGAACTTCTCGAGCACGGTGCGGCGGGCAGCGGTGTGGCGGGCGGTGGTGCGGGGTGCGCCGGGCTTGGTGGCCCTGGCGAGGACGCCGGAGAGCGCCCCCGGCAGGGCTACGGCGGGCAGCAGCTTGGCCGCGGTCGCCGCGCCCAGCAGCGCGCCGCCCAGAGCGCGGCGGCGGGGGACGGCGATGAGGCCGGCGACGGTCAACAGCACCCCGAGCGCGTCGACATGGGCGTTGTTCACCGCTTCCACCGGCACGGCCGGGCACCAGGCCCACAGCGCGGCGCGGGCGGTCGCGAGGCGCGGATCGCGGCGGCGCCGCGCCGCGGCGAGCAGTACGGCGGTGGTGGCGACGGACAGCAGAGCCCCGCCGGTCTGGAGGGGGAGGAGGGTGGAACCTGACGGGGCCGAGCGGTGTACAAGCAAGAAATAGCCCTCTGCGGCGGGAGGATAAATCGTATGGACCGAGGGGCGGTTCAGGCGCGTGCACTGCGGCTCGGCGGAGCCGGGGGCGCTGTGCGCATGATCGGGTGCGGGGTCGGCGCGGGGGTGGGTACCACCGAGCGCGGGGCCGCCGGGTATGGGGCGTCCGGGTGCGGCGCGTTCGGGAGTGGGGCGTCCGGCTTCGGGGTGTCTGGCTTCGGGGCGTTCGGCTTTGGGGCGTTCCGGCGCCGGGCGGACCGGGGCGCGGTCGGGGCCGTGGCAGGCGGGACCCTTGGGAAAGAGCCAGTGGTCGCGCAGCGAAGCGAGCGCGGGGTCCTCGGGCGCGTAGTCATAGGGGGATATGCCCGCGGCCTGCACGCGCCCGTCCCAGGCGTAGCGGTAGGCATCGGTGCTGGTGCGCGGCGGTGCGAGCAGGCCCGTGGCGGCGACCGCCGCGCCGCCCACGAGCACGAAGACCGCGGCCTGACGGGCGCCCAGGCGACGGACCGTCCACGCGGCAGCGGCGAACAGCGCCCAGGCGATGGCGTAGCGGAGGGACAGCGCGCCGGGCGCGGTGTGGAAGTCGTCCCCGCGGAAGGTCAGAGCGAGGACGGCGACCAGCGAGCCGAGCAGCGTGGCGAGAGCGATCGGGGCGATCCAGGGGTGGGCGGTCCGCGCCCGCGAGGGTGGGGCGGGGGGCTCTGCGGGGTGCTCGTCGGTGTTGTCAGGCGGTGGTGCGAGGCGGTCGCGGGCCGGTGGTCGGGGACCCGGGCCGGAGCGCTGATCGGGCACCCGGCCGGGCCGCCGGGCGGGTCGGCCGTGCGGTGGTGGGCCGTGCGGCGATGGGGGCACGAGTCAGTGCTCCGTGGGGGACCGGGGCAGGGGCGGTGCGTGGCGCAGCGATACGAAGCCCCGGTCCCGTGCGGTCCACTGCTCGACCAGCTCCCAGCCCACCGCGTGTGCGTGGTGCAGCAGCGCCCGGACGCCGACCCGGGCCCAGGGGAAGGCCGTTCCCACCCCGCCTCGGCCGTCGTCCACGCGCACCCGCACCCGTTCGTCCACATCGGCCCCTGCGGCCTCCACCACCAGCAGCCCGTCGGGCGCCATGAGTTGCGCGACGCGCGTCAGCAGGGCTCGTGGATCGCCGCCGATGCCGATGTTGCCGTCGATCAGCAGCGCCGTGCCCCAGCGTCCCTCGCCGGGCAGCGGTTCGAAGACCGACCGGCACAGGGCGGGCCCGCCCTCGCGGATGGTTCGGTCGACCGCCGCCTGGCTGACGTCGATGCCCAGGCAGGGGTGGCCGTGTATGGCCAGCGCAGCCACCAGCCGACCGGGTCCGCAGCCGATGTCGAGTATCGGGCCCTGACAGCGCCGCAGTACGGTCCTGTCGGCCGCGTCGGCGTCCGCGCACCAGCGTTCGACGTCCAGGGGCAGCATCCAGCCGTCGGCCCGGCGCAGGAACAGCGGCCCATGGCCCGCGTGGAGCGCTCGGACATAGGGGTCGGCGTGCCAGGGCTCGGTGTGCCACGGGGCGGCCGCGCGGTGGGCGGGCATCCGCTCGCGTACCGATCCGTCGAGCACGGATCCGTCGAGTACGGACCCTTCTCGCGCCGATCCTTCTCGTATCAACCCCTCTCGCACCGACCCGCCTTGCCCCGATCCGCCTTGCCCCGATCCGTTTCGCACCGTCTCGGCCGTGCTCATCGGACGGTGGTCCGGGACAGCTGGGCGAGGGTCCGGGCGAACCGCCCGCCAGGGGCGTCGGCAGCCACTCGCCGGGCGTCCTCGGCGGTGTCCACGTCGCGCAGCATCGGCAGATCGCGCACCCGCAGCCCCGCCTCCGTCAGCCGGCGCCGTTGTGCGGCACCGGTCGTGCTGGTGGACATCGGCACGCCCCGCAGCAGTCCGGGGTCCGGCTCCGCCAGGCCCAAGGCCCAGAAGCCGCCGTCGGCGGCCGGGCCGAACCAGGCGTCGCAGTCGTGCCAGCCGTCCGGGCCCAGCGCGGGGGCGAGCAGAGCTGGGGTGACCTGTGGGGTGTCCATGCCGATGAGCAGGGCGGCGCCCCGGCAGGCGGCGAAGGCCGCGGCGAGCCGTTCGTCCAGCCCGCCGTCGCACTGCCCCACCACCTCGAATCCCGGCGGCAGCCACGGCCCGGGGCGTCCGTCGAGCACCAGCACCCTGCGGCGGGCGGGCATGGCGAGCGCGGCGTGCAGCGTGTCGGCGAGGGACGCCTCGGCGAGCGAGGCGGCCTCGGCGGGGGTGTACGGGGGAGTGAGCCTGGTCTTCACCCGTCCGGGCACCGGCTCCTTGGCGATGATGAGCAGCGTCGTCCCGTCCCGGTGTGCCGCCCGGGAGCCGCCGTCCGCAGGGAAGTCCGCACCCTCGCGTGGCGCGGCGCTCACCGCGCGGCCCTCGTTGCCGCGGCCGGGCCGTGGGCCACCGACGGCTGGCGCAGCACGGCGCGCATATCGCGCACCGTGTGCCAGGTGCCCCGCCAGGTGCCGGTGACCTTCGACTTCCCGGTGCGCGGCCGATACGGCACCTCGCGCTCCGAGATCCGCCATCCCGCGTCCGCAGCGCGCACGACCATCTGTAGCGGGTAGCCGCTACGGCGGTCGGTGAGGCCGAGGGCGAGCAGCGGTTCGCGCCGCATGGCCCGCAGCGGACCGAGGTCGCCCAGCTTGAGGCCGGTGCGCCGCCGCAGCATACGGGTCAGCGCGATATTGCCGAGCCGGGCGTGCACCGGCCAGGCTCCCCGCTCCTGGGGCTGCCGCCGGCCCAGTACGAGATCGGCGTCGCCCGCCGCGACGGTCCGCACGAAGGCGGGCAGCAGCCCGGGGTCGAGCGAGGCGTCGCAGTCGCAGAAGCAGACGAAGTCGGCCTCGGCGGCGAGGAGCCCGGTGTGGCAGGCGGCGCCGAAGCCACGGCGGGGTTCGTACACGACGGTGGCGCCGTGGGCGCGGGCGATCGTGGCCGAGCCGTCCGTGGAGCCGTTGTCCACGACGATGGCGCGCCAGCCGGCGGGGATGCGGGCCAGCACCCAGGGCAGGGCGGCGGCCTCGTCCAGACACGGCAGGACGACGTCGGCACAGGGGGTGGTCGAGTTTGTCACCCGCACCACACTACGAAGGAGAAAGCGACATTTCGGGCTTCGGCTTCTTACGAAACACGGACGTCGGCCGGGCCGCGGGCTCCCCGGCGCGCCTCGGCGCCGCACCCGGTGTCACGCTGTGGGGCATGCAGCAGAACCCTTCTCCCACCCGTGTGCTCGTCGTGGACGACGACCCGACCGTGGCCGAGGTCGTCGCCGGGTACCTCGGCAGGGCCGGATTCGCCGTGGACCGGGCCGCCGACGGTCCCGGGGCGCTCGCCAGCGCCGCCGCCCGGCGGCCCGACCTGGTCGTCCTCGATCTGATGCTGCCCGGCATGGACGGGCTGGAGGTGTGCCGCGCGCTCCGGGACAAGGGCCCGGTGCCGGTCATCATGCTCACCGCGCGCGGCGACGAGGAGGACCGCATCCTCGGCCTGGAGATCGGCGCGGACGACTACGTCACCAAGCCGTTCAGCCCGCGGGAGCTGGTGCTGCGCGTGGAGTCGGTACTGCGCCGCGGCCGGACAGGGCCGCGGGCCCCCGGCTCCTCCGGCCCCGGCCAGGGCCCGGGCGATGTGACGCACCGCGCCGGGATCGCCCTCGACCCCCTGGCCCGGCGCGCCACCAGGGACGGCCGGGAACTCGCCCTGACCGTACGCGAGTTCGATCTGCTGGCCTTTCTGCTGCGCCACCCCGGGGTGGCCTTCACCCGTGAGGAGCTGATGCGCGAGGTGTGGGGCTGGGACTTCGGGGATCTGTCCACCGTCACCGTCCATGTGCGGCGGCTGCGCGGAAAGGTCGAGGACGACCCCGGCGCGCCCCGGCTCATCCAGACCGTCTGGGGCATCGGCTACCGCTTCGACGCCCCGCCCGACGCCGCCGACGAGGGACGACGGGATGAGAGGCGGCCGGACGAGAGGTGGCCGGATGAGAGGTGGCGGGACGAGGGAGGACAGGACGTGGGAGACGACGCTGGACGGGACGGCGGACGGGGGCCGGGCTCCGATGCGTGATGTCTCGCTCATGGCGGCCTTCGCCTTCCTCGGCGCGGCCGCGGCCGGTCTGCTGGGCGCGCTGGCGCTGCGGCTGGTGCGCGGCCGATCGGTCGCGGTGTCCCTCGCCGTGGTCGCCGTCGTCGCGGTCATGGCGATGCTCACTGGGACGCTGGCCGTCGCCTGGGCGATGTTCCTGTCCCCGCACGACCTGACGGTGGTCACCACCGTCTGCGCCATGGCCGCCGTGGTGTCCCTGGCCACCGCGCTGCTGCTGGGCCGCTGGGTGGTGGCGCGCAGCAACGCGCTGGCCCTCGCCGCCCGCTCCTTCGGGGACGGCGGGAGCTTCGCCGCCCCCGATGGCCAGGCCACGGCCGAGCTCGCCGCGCTCGGCCGCGAACTGGCCGCCACCAGCGCCAAGCTGGCGGCCTCCCGCGAGCGTGAGCGCGCCCTGGAGTCCTCCCGCCGGGAGCTGGTCGCCTGGATCTCCCACGATCTGCGCACCCCGCTGGCCGGGCTGCGCGCGATGTCCGAGGCGCTGGAGGACGGGGTCGCCCCGGAACCGGAGCGCTACCTCCGCCGGATCCGCACCGAGGTGGACCGGCTGAACACGATGGTCGGCGACCTCTTCGAGCTCTCCCGCATCCACGCCGGGGCGCTCTCCCTCACCCCCACCCGGATCTCCGTCTACGACCTGGTCGGCGATGCCCTCGCCGGGGTCGATCCGCTCGCCCGCGAGCTTGGCGTCCAGCTGATAGGGGACCGCGTGGACCCCGTCCCGGTGGAAGTCGACGGCAAGGAGATGACCCGTGTGCTCGGGAACCTCCTCGTCAACGCGCTGCGCCGCACCCCGGCGGACGGCACGGTCGCGGTGGCGGCCGAGCGGGACGCGGACACGGTCGTGCTGTCGGTCACCGACGGCTGCGGCGGCATCCCGGAGGAGGACCTCCCGCGCGTCTTCGACACCGGCTGGCGCGGCAGCGACGCCCGCACGCCCCCGGCGGGCGCCGGTCTGGGCCTCGCCATCGTCCGCGGCATCGTCGAGGCCCACGACGGCCAGGCGGCGGTCCGCAACGTCGACGGCGGCTGCCGCTTCGAGGTCCGCCTCCCCGCTGCCGCGATATAAGACCCTGGCGCCCGCGGGCCGCCGCCACGGCTGAGGGGCCTGCCCCTCAGCCCACCGCGATGCGGAGGGCTCTGTCTCGCTCGGCCGCCGCCACGGCCGGGGGTCTGCCCCTCAGTCCACCACGATGCGAGGGGCTCGGCCTCGCTCGGGCTGCGGCCACGTCAGGGGGCCTGAGCGAAGCGGCGGCCTGAACGAGCCCGTCTGCCTCGGGCGGCGTCGCCTGAGTCCGCCGCCCCTCAGGCCCTGGGAGGTGCCCGACGGATCGTGACGCCTGCGGCGGGCTGCTCCCCTCCCCGCCCCTTCCCGATACCAGGGGCTCCGCCCCTGGACCCCGGGATCCAGGGGCGGAGCCCCTGGTACGTGGTGGTGCCTTCTGCCATGCGGCGGAGCTCCCTGCCCTGCGGCGGAGTCCGCTGCACCCCCTCACACCGCACCCCCCCCGCTCCCTCACACGCCCGCGCGTTGGGGGGCTTGGGCGAATTCCGTCATGCCATTGGTGAAGGGGGTTGCCGCGTGCCAGCCCAGTTGTTCGCGGATTCGGTGCGATGACGCGGTGATGTGCCGTACGTCGCCCAGCCGGTATTCGCCCGTCACCACGGGTGCCGGGCCGCCGAACGCCGTGGCCAGGGCGGTGGCCATCTCGCCCACCGTATGGGGGTCGTCGCTGCCGGTGTTGTACGCGGTCAGGGCGGACGGGGCCACCACTTCCGGGGCCGCCTCCAGGGCGGCGACATTGGCCGCGGCCACATCCCGGACATGGATGAAGTCCCGCCGCTGGCCTCCGTCCTCGAAGACCGTGGGCGCCTCGCCGCGCGCCAGGGCCGAGCGGAAGAAGGAGGCGACCCCCGCGTAGGGGGTGTCGCGCGGCATGCCCGGCCCGTACACATTGTGGTAGCGCAGCGACACCGCGCGGCCGCCCGCCGACCGGGCCCAGGCCGCCGCCAGATGTTCCTGGGCCAGCTTCGTGGTCGCGTACACATTGCGGGGATCGGCCGGTGCGTCCTCCTCCACCAGACCGGGCCGCAGCGGTGTGCCGCACTCGGGGCAGCGGGGGTCGAAGCGGCCCGCCGTGAGATCGGCCTCGGCGCGCGGACCGGGGCGTACCCGGCCGTGGCGGGGGCAGTCGTAGCGTCCCTCGCCGTAGACGACCATGGACCCGGCCAGCACCAGTTCGCGCACCCCCCGCTCCGCCATCGCCGCCAGCAGCACCGCGGTGCCCAGGTCGTTGCAGCCCACATAGGCGGGGGCGTCCGCGAAGTCCTTGCCGAGGCCGACCATCGCCGCCTGGTGGCATACGGCGTCCACGCCACGCAGCGCCGCCGCCACCGCCTCCCGGTCCCGTACATCGGCGTGGATCCACTCCCCGTCCAGCGGAGGGGGCGGTGGCGTCGGATGGGCGGCCGGCAGGAGGGCGTCGAGGACGACGGGCTCATGGCCGTGCTCGGTGAGGGCGGTGACGATGTGCGAGCCGATGAAGCCCGCACCTCCGGTGACCAGTACACGCATGGGCCCGACGCTAGGCCCGAGCGGGCGCCGGAGCCCGCGTCCACGCCGTTCCGTCACCGCCCCGTAAGACCTTCCGGAGGAGGCGTGGTCACAAGATGGTCACAAGAGATACGGCCCGACGTTGCCTTTCACTGCGACCGTGGCGGCCACTCGCGTCCCCCGGGACCCCGTCCCCGAGGACCCCGCCCCCTGGGGATCCCGGACACCTACAACCGGACACGTCTCTCCAGACCGCCGCCATCGACGAACAGAGAGCCACATGACGGTCACCACCGCTCCCGCGGCCCAGCGTCCCCGCAATCTCAATGACGTCAAGGGCTGGTTCCCCAGCCTTGACCAAGTGCTGTTCGACCGCTTCCTCACCCGCCAGGAGCGCCTCGGGCAGCGTGGGGATCTGATGGAGATGGGCGCCTACATGGGCAAGAGCGCCATCTTCACCGCCTCCTATCTGCGGGCGAACGAGCAGTTCACGGTCTGTGACCTGTTCGACGCGGAGGCGCCGGACGAGAAGAACGCGGCGGAGGCGCGCAAGTCGTACTCCACGCTGACCCGCACCGCCTTCGAGCAGAACTACCTGGCGTTCTGGGACGAGCTCCCGGTCGTCATCCAGGGGCCGACCTCCGTCGTGCCCGACCACGTCGGCGCGAACACCTGCCGCTTCATCCACGTGGACGCCTCCCACCTCTACGAGCATGTGGCGGGCGACATCGACACCGCGCACAACACGCTGGTGCCCGACGGTCTCGTCGTCCTCGACGACTTCCGCTCCGAGCACACCCCCGGCGTGGCGGCCGCGACCTGGGAGGCGGTGTTCACCCGGGGCCTGCGGCCCATCTGCCTGTCCACGCAGAAGCTCTACGGCACCTGGGGCGACCCCGGGCCGATCCAGGACGAGATGCTCGCGGACGAGGCGTGGCGCAAGGGGATGCACACCAGCGTGCAGGAGATCGCGGGCCGCAGGGTGCTGCGGTTCTCGGGGAAGCCCGCGAACCCGACCCCGCCCACCTCCCGCTACGTCGATGAGCCGCGCGACCCCGACCCCGAGCCGCGCTCCGCGTCCACCGCGTCGGCGTCCACCCCCGCGCCGCGCCGCCGCCCCACCGCGGTCCGGCGGATCGCCGCCGATGTGCTCCCGCCGGTCGTCACCCGCGCGATCCGCCGCCGCAGGGGCTGAGCGCTCCGCCGGCAGTTGGTTAGTGCGCTGAGCCGCAGTCGGCCCGCCGCGGCGCCGACGTGGCCGTCCGCGGCGCCGTCGTGGCCGTCCGCGCGGTGCGAAAGTGGTGCGAAAGGCGTCGAAGGGGCGCCTTTCGCACCGCGGCCGACTTCCGCCGATCCGCTGAACCGGCCCCGGGAGCGGAAGGAACCCGGCGCGAAGGAACCCGGCGCGCCGCGGACGGCCTTACCGCCGCCGTAGCGCCGGGTGGTCCGCCACCACCGTGCAGGACCCCGGCGCGATCTCGGTGTACCCCGCGTCGCGCACCACCGGCAGCCCGCTCGTGGTCAGCTCGTCCCATCGCTCGGCCGACGCCGTGCGCACCGCCAGCGGGAACCCGGCCTCGCGCCAGGCCGCCCGCTCCGCGTCGTCAAGCTCCCACCAGGCCAGTTGCGCACCGTGTCCGGCCTGGGCCATCGCCTTGCCCGCCGACATCTCCACCTGGGGGCTCAGCCACAGCACCGGACCGGTGAGGTCGGGGGCGGGCGGCGGCACGGGGTCGTCCAGGTCGGTGCCGGAGACCTGGAGTTTGGCCAGTTCCTTGGGCCAGCCGTCCAGTGGCACCGGCGGGAACACCCGCACCTCGGCGGCGGGCGGGGTCTGGTCCCCGGCGGTCGCCGAAGGCTCGTCCCCGGTGGCGGTCGCGGCCGGTGCCCGGCCCGTGACCGTGATGCCCGGCAGCTCGGCCGCGCGCCGCCACTCCGCGCCGCGCGCCCGCCGTACGACCTTGCGGATCCGGGCGTCCTGCCAGTCCCGTACGGCCTGGGCCCACTCGCCGCCCACACCGTCCACACCGTTCTCGCCGTCCGCGCCGTCGGTGGTCCTCGCCCGCTCGTCCGACAGCAGCACCAGCACCGCGCGCGCCGCCGTCTCCAGGGCGTCCGTGCGTGCCGGGGGCGCGGCCTTCTCGATCCGGACCACCAGGGGCAGGACGAACTGCGGCGCGGCGTCCCGGTCGGTCTCGGAGTGCCGGAAGGGGCTGCTCCGGGCGCCGGATCCGGTGCCCTGGTGAGTGGTCGCTGGGGTGCCGGTCTCGGTGTCGGCGTCGGTGCTGGTCACGCGCCCAGTGTGCCAGGACCGCCGCGGACGGCCGCCGGGCGCCGGTCCCGGCATACGGCGTCCGGGCCGCCGGGCACCGGACTTGGCGGCGGGTGTCTGGGCCGCCGGGCACCGGACTTGGCAGCGGGCGTCTGGGCCGTTGGGCCCGTTCCGACACACGCCGTCCCGACCGCCGGAAAACACACGCCGCCCCCGCCGCCGGAAGACACACGCCGTCCCGGCGCCGGGAGTCGGGGGCGCGCCTATGCTCAACCGGCATGAGACTGCGAGGAGTCGGCCGCCGCTACGGCCTGGGCGGGCCGTGGGTGCTGCGTGGTGTCGATCTCGATGTGCCGCCGGGTTCGCTGACCCGAGTCCAGGGGCACAACGGCAGCGGCAAGTCCACGCTGCTGCGGCTGCTCGCCGGGATCGACGCCCCCAGCGCGGGCCGGATCACCGGCCGCCCGCGCACCGCCTACGTCCCCGAGCGGTTCCCGGCCGAGCTGCCCTTCTCCGCCCTCGGCTACCTCACCCATCTGGGCCGGATCCACGGGCTGTCCCGCGCCATGGCGGCACGCGGGGCGGGGGAGTGGCTGGAGCGGTTCGGCGCGGACGGATACGCGGCCACCCCGCTCGCCGAACTGTCCAAGGGCACCAGCCAGAAGGTCGCCGTGGCCCAGGCGCTGCTGGCCGCCCCCGGGCTGCTGGTCCTGGACGAGGCGTGGACCGGCCTCGACCAGGCCGCGCGCGAGGTGCTGGACACGGCGGTCACCGAGCGCGCCGCCGACGGCGGCGCGGTCGTCTTCGTCGACCACGATCCGCGCCGCCTCGCCGGGGTCCCGGCCCGGGTGCTGCGCGTCGCCGATACCCGGCTGGAGCCGGTGGACCACGCGCCGGCGTCCCCCGCCGGGCCACGGGTCCGGGTGGAGGCCGAGGCGCCGCCGGGAGCCGGGGCCGCACTGCCGACGGACCTGCCGGGCGCGCCCGTCCACGACTCCGACACGGTCGCCACCGGCCGCCGCGTCGTACGGCTGAGTGTCGCCGCGCCGTACTCCGACGCCCTGCTCCGCGCCCTCCTCACGGCCCGGCCGCCCTGGCACATCCGCGCTGTGACGACCATCGGCGGCCCCCAGGAGCGGGCCGATGCGCCGCAGGCGCCCCCGGAACAGCTCGCCGAAGGGCTTCCGCGGCCCGTCGAAGGGCCGGAGGGGAAGGCATGACCGCGCTGTTGCGCTACCAGGCGGCCCTGCTGGTCCGCTCGCACCGCTGGCTGCCACCACTGCTGCTCTACGGCGCGTTCCTCGGCATCGGGGTGCAGACCGGGCAGCCGATCCTCGACTCGCTCGGCTATGCCGCCGCCGCGCTGCTGCCCGTCGCCGCCTGGCTGGTGCGGGTGGGCGTCACCCAGGAGCCCGCCGCGGCCCGCGACTGCGCCGCCGCGGCGGTGGGGCCCGGCCGGGTGCACCTCGCCTCCGTACTGACCGGGCTGGGCGCGGCGCTGGTGCTCGGCACCGCCGGGACGCTGTTCGTCGCGGCGGTCAGCGATCCGCACACCGCGGACCACCGGCAGGAGGTCCCGGTGCCGGAGGCGACCGTCGCCGGGCTGCTCGCCGCCGTCGCGTGCGCCCTGCTCGGCACGGCCGTCGGCGCCCTGTGCAACCGGCCGCTGCTGCGGCGCCCCGGCTGGGCGATCCCGTCCACCATGCTTGCCGCGCTGCTGGTGTCGGTGGCCGGTGCCTCGCCCGCGAACGCCGCCGTGTCCGGGCTGGTCGACGGCTCGCACAGCGGCGCCGTGCCGATGCCCCTGCTGCCCCTGGCCCTGACCGGCGCGGCCGCCGCCGGGGCGACCGCGCTGGCCTGCGTGCTCAGCTCCCGCCGGTCGTAGGGTTCGGGGCATGGACGACCGTACGGAACTTCCCGAGGGCCCGCCGCACGCCGACTGCGTGCTGTGCGGCGAGCCCACCGAGTACCCCGCCTCGCGCCCCGGGGCCACGCTGTGCCCCGTCTGCGAATGGCAGGAGGGCCAGCGCACCGCCTGCTCGGGCTGACGCTCCGCTGGAGTGCCCTGACCTGCGGAAGTGCCCCGATCTGCCGTCGATCGTCCGCGGCGCCTTCGTGGCTGGTCGCGCAGTTCCCCGCGCCCCTTCGGGAGCCCTCAGTGGCGCCAGGGACCCGTCACGGCGAATGTCGTGCCCGGGGTGTAGCAGTTGACATACATCGTGCGGCGGTCCGGTGCGAAGGTGACGCCCGCGAACTCACCCCACTCCGGCTCCTCCGGGGTACCGAGGTTTTGCTGTCCCCGGGCCATCGCATAGACCTCGCCGCGCCGGGTGACCCCGAAGACGTGCTGCGCGCCGTTGCCGTCCTCGCAGACCATCAGGCCGCCGCTGGGCGCGAGCGTGATGTTGTCGGGGGACTCCCCGGGCAGTTGGACATCCGTCTCGGGCCCGAAGACGATCACCAGCGTGAGGCGCCGCCGATCGGGGTCGTAGCGCCAGATCTGGCCGTAGTGGTCGGCCGCCGAGCCGTCCGCGCTCTTGGCGAAGCTGGAGACGAAGTAGACCGACGAACCGCCCCAGTAGCACCCCTCCAGCTTCTGGGCGTGGGTGATGCCTCCGGGGCCGAAGTCCTGGAAGCGGATGGGGGTTTGGCGGGCGAGCGGGTCGGGGACGTCCACCCACTCGACGCGGTCGAAGGTGGTGCCCGGCTCCTGGATGGTGGACAGATCGGGCACCCCCGGCACCCGCAGCGCCTGGAGCTCCCCACCGGCCCGCAGTGAGCCGATGCCGCCGAGGGGTTTCTTCGGCCGGAATCGGTAGAAGAGCCCGAAGGGCTTGTCGAAGGCGTCCTCGGTCTCGTAGACGACGCCGTTGCGCGGGTCGACCGCGATGGCCTCGTGCTGGAAGCGGCCCATGGCGGTGAGCGGCACGGCGCCGGTGCGGCGCGGATCGTAGGGGTCGACCTCGAAGATGAAGCCGTGGTCCTTGGTGTAGCCGTTCGTACCGGCCTGGTCCTCGGTCTCCTCGCAGGTGAGCCAGGTGTGCCAGGGGGTGGGGCCGCCCGCGCAGTTGACCGCGGTGCCCGCGATGGCCACCCGCTCGGACCGTACGCGGTTGCCGGAGTCGAGCTCCAGGGCGGTGCAGCCGCCCATGCCCGTCGGGTCGTAGGTGAGACCGGCCACGGCGGGGACGCGGATCGCCGCGTCCGGGCGGTTCTCATGGTTGCGGACCAGGTGTCTGGCGCCGTGGCGGCCGCCGGAGCGGCCCGGGAAGGCGGCCATGCCGTCGCAGTGGCTGGGGACCTTGCCCTCACCGGAGCGGAGCTCATCGCCTTCGCGCGAGAGCACCCGGTAGCGGAACCCCTCGGGGAGGTCCAGCAGTCCATCGGGGTCGGGGACCAGGGGGCCGTAGCCGCCCCGGCCGAGCGGCTGGGTATCGGGTTCGGCGGCCGCGGCCGTTCCGGCGAAGAGCTCGGAGACGGCGCCGGTGAAGGCGATCGAGGCGATGGAGGCCCCCAGCGCACCGGTGCGGCCGAGAAGTTGACGTCGTGTCGCTGACATGCGGTAACTCCCTGCTGGCGGACAGAGAAGATGACCGCATGTGTGTATCACGGGTGCGGGTGCTCGGGAACCGTTCGATCAGCGATGCGCGGGAACCATCCGGTCAACGGCTGTACGACGCCTCGGCCAGCCCCTTGGCGTCCCGGGCGAGGGCGGTGAGCCGGGATATCGCCCGGAAGTACTTCTTCCGGTAGCCGCCGCTCAGCATCTCCTCGCTGAAGAGCCGGTCGAACGGCACCCCGGAGGCCAGCACCGGCACCTCGCGGTCGTAGAGCCGGTCGGCCAGCACCACCAGCCGCAGCGCGGTCGACTGGTCGGGCACGGGGGCGACCCCGGTCAGACAGACGGCCTGGACGCCGTCGCACATCGCGCCGTAGCGGCTCGGATGCACCCGGGACAGATGGTCCAGCAGGGCGGGGAAGTCGTCCAGCGAGGCGCCGGGGGTCCGGTGCGCCGCCTGGACGACTATCTCGTCGGCGTACGGGGGCGGGGCCGCGGGCAGCCCGCGGTGGCGGTAGTCCTGGCCGTCGATGCGCAGCGCGCGGAAGTGGGCGGACAGCCCCTGGATCTCGCGCAGGAAGTCGGCCGCGGCGAACCGGCCCTCGCCCAGCTTGCCGGGCAGCGTGTTGGAGGTGGCGGCGAGGGCCACGCCCGCCTCGACCAGCTTGCCCAGCAGCGTGGAGACCAGGACCGTGTCGCCCGGGTCGTCCAGCTCGAACTCGTCGATGCACAGCAGCCGATGGCCGCTCAGGGTCTTCACGGTCTGCTGGAAGCCGAGCGCGCCGACCAGGTTCGTCAGCTCCACGAAGGTGCCGAACGCCTTCAGCTCGGGGGCCGCGGGGGTGGTGTGCCACAGGGAGGCCAGCAGATGGGTCTTGCCGACGCCGTAGCCACCGTCGAGATATATGCCGCGCGGTCCGCCGTCCACGGCGGGCCTGGCCACCCGGCGGAACCAGTGCCTGCGGCGTCCGCCCTTCGCGTCCGCCCCGCCGCCGAGCCGTCCGGCGAACCCTCTCAGCGCCTCGACCGCCTCTGCCTGGCTGGGCTGGCCGGGGTCGGTGATGTAGTTGTCGAAGCTCACGGTCGCGAAGCGGGGCGGGGGCACCATCTCGGCGACCAGACGCTCCGCCGGAACCTGCGGCGCACGGGTGGTGAGGGCGGAGGGAGCGGACGGGGCGGAGGGAGTGGACGGAGCGGACGAAACTGAAGGGGCTTCGGCGGCTATGCGGCCTGCCGAGCCGGATGCGGTGGTTGGTGCAGACACGAATGTCCAGGGTAGTCGCTCTTCACCGGAGCACTGTCCGAGAGGGAGGCATGTCACACTGCGGCCTATGCGACGCCTGTTCCCCGTGCCTGCCGAAACGTCTGCCGAAGCATCCGCCGCGGCGTCCGCCCGAGCATTCGCCGAAGATCGCGAATGGGGCCTTGGCGAACTGGCCGACGCCTATGCGTACCCGGAGCCGCCGCACGGCCCCTCCGGCGCCTGGCTGCGGGCGAACATGGTGTCCTCGCTGGACGGGGCGGCCCATCACGACGGCCGGTCGAAGGCCCTGTCCTCCGACGCGGACATGCGGATCTTCGGGGTGCTGCGCGGGCTCGCCGACGCCGTGGTGGTGGGCGCGGAGACCGTACGCCGCGAGGGCTACCGCCCGGCGCGTGCCCGTGAGGCGTTCGCCGAGCGGCGGGCGGCGCTCGGCCAGCCGCCCGCGCCCGCGATCGCCGTGGTGAGCGCGAGCCTGGACCTGGACTTCTCCCGGCCGCTGTTCACCGAGCCGCTGGTCCCGACGATCGTGATCACCGGCGCGACGGCCGCGGAGGAGCGGGTCGGGCTGGCCCGCGCGGCGGGGGCCGAAGTGGTGTTCGCCGGGTCGGGGCCGTCCGGGCGGGTGGACGCGGCGGCGGTCGTGACGGCGCTCGCGGAGCTCGGCCACACCCGGCTGTTGACCGAGGGCGGCCCCACGCTGCTGGCGGAGTTCGCGGCGGCCGGGGTGCTGGACGAGCTGTGTCTGGCGGTGGCTCCCCTGGCCACCGCGGGGGACGCGAAGCGAATTATGAACGGACCCGAGTTGAGGGAACCGGAACGGTTCGCTCTCGCTTCTGTTCTGGAGGAAGCCGGGTTTCTTTTCACCCGCTACCGTCGGATTTACCAATAACTCATAAAAACGTCTGCAAACCCGCGAAAAGGATCGCGAAGGAGAAGGGCATCCGCCGTGTTCACGAGCGTATTGATGATCGAGAAGCCCCTGACCCCCGCCGACGTGGAATTCGTCACCACTCTGCACGGCGATGACCCGATCTCCTTCGTCGTCCTGATGCAGCCCCGGGGCAGCAAGGACCGGCTGCTGCGCGCGATCGACGACATCGCCCTCGGCGAGCTGGAGCAGGCCGCCCAGGAGGGGGAGGAGCCGGAGGGCCGGGAGGCGCTGGAGCCCGCCGAGCGGGCGCTTGCCCACTCCGTGGCGGCGCTGGAGGCGGCCGGGAGCCGGGCCCGGGGCCATGTCGTCCAACGGCATCCGCTGGAGGTGCTGCGCGGTGTCGTGGAGGAGACCCGGGCCGATGAGGTGATCGTGCTCACCGCCCCGCATTTCGTGGAGGAGTTCTTCCACCGGGACTGGGCCTCGCGGGCGCGTCACAAGGTGGGCGTCCCGGTGCTGAAGCTGTTCTCGCACGCGGTGGACGAGGACCAGCCCACGTCCGGCGGCTGAGCCCCGGCCCCGGTCTCGACGCGGCTCAGGTCCCGGCTTCAGTCCCGGCGCGGCCGAGCTCCCGGCCCTGGCCAGGCCCAGCCCGGTCCCGGACCAGGCCCCGGCCCCGGCGGCCCTCGGCCGAGCCGCACCCCCGGGTCCCGGTTCCGCGCCCCCGGTTCCGCGGGCATCGGCGGGGGTGGGCCGCCGGGGGTGCGAGAATCGGGCCGGCAGCACACACCGAGCACCAACCCACCGAGCACCAGGGGAGACCCGTACATGGCACCGGCCGGCACCGCCTCCGACCCGCTGGATCGACCGCACTTCATCGGCATCGGCGGCGCCGGGATGTCGGGTGTGGCGAAGGTCCTCGCCATGCGCGGCGCACGGGTCTCGGGCAGCGACACCAAGGACTCGCCGATCGTCGGGGCGCTGCGGGAGTTCGGCGCCACGGTGTATATCGGCCACTCCGCCGGGAACATCGCAGCCGACACCACCGGCGTCGTCATCTCCAGCGCCATCCGCCCCGACAACCTCGAACTGGTCACGGCGCGGGAGCGCGGTATCCCGGTGGTGCACCGCTCCGACGCGCTCGCCGCGCTGATGGACGGCTCCCGGCCGATCGCGGTCGCGGGCACCCACGGCAAGACGACCACGACCTCGATGCTGGCCGTCTCGCTGCGCACCCTCGGTCTGGACCCGTCGTACGTCATCGGCGGCGATCTGGACGCCCCCGGCTCCAGCGCCGTCCACGGCGATGGCGAGATCTTCGTCGCCGAGGCCGACGAGAGCGACCGCAGCTTCCACAAGTACGCGCCCGAGGTGGCGATCATCCTCAATGTGGAGCTCGACCACCACGCCAACTACGCCTCGATGGACGAGATCCATGAATCGTTCGAGACGTTCGTCGGCCGGATCCGGCCCGGCGGCGCGCTGGTGATCTCCGCCGACCACCCCGGCGCCCGTGAGCTGACCGCCCGGGTCACCGGGCGCGAGGGGCTCCGGGTGCTCACCTACGGCGCGGACGAGGGCGCGGACGTGCGGGTCCTGGCCATCGAGCCGCACGGGCTGACCAGCGAGGTCACCGTCCGGCTCGCGGAGTCCCTGGGCGGTGCGGAGCTCACCTTCACCGTCTCCGTCCCCGGCCGCCACTACGCGCTCAACGCCGTGGCCGCCCTCACCGCGGGCGCCGCCCTCGGCGTGCCGCCCCGCGAGCTGGCCCCCGCCCTCGCCTCGTACACGGGCGTCAAGCGGCGGCTCCAGCTCAAGGGCGCCGCGGCCGGGGTGCAGGTGATCGACTCCTACGCACACCACCCCACCGAGATCGCCGCCGATCTCGAGGCGATCCGCGGCGGCGCCGGGGAGGGCCGGGTCCTGGTGGTCTTCCAGCCGCATCTGTTCAGCCGCACCCAGGAGCTCGGCGCCGAGATGGGCGAGGCGCTCACGCTCGCCGACGCCTCCGTGGTCCTCGACATCTACCCCGCCCGCGAGGACCCGGTCCCCGGTGTCACCAGCGCCATGGTCATCGACGCCGCGGCCCGCCGCGGGGCCGATGTGACCGCCGAGCACGACCGGGGAGCGGTGCCGGAGCTGATCGCCGGAATGGCGAAGCCGGGTGACCTTGTTCTCACCATGGGCGCGGGTGATGTGACCGACCTCGGTCCGGAGATTCTCGCCCGTCTGCAAAGCCCGGAGAACTGAGGAGGTCCGTCCCCATGGCTTACGAGATCGACAAACCGGAGGAGCAGTGGCGCGCGGAACTGACGCCGCAGGAGTACCACGTGCTGCGGGAGTCCGGTACCGAGCGAGCCTTCACCGGTGAGTACACCGATACCAAGACGGTCGGCGTCTACTCCTGCCGGGCGTGCGGAGCGGAGCTCTTCCGCTCGGATACGAAGTTCGAGAGCCACTGCGGCTGGCCGTCGTTCTACGACCCGGCGGACAGCTCGGCCGTCGAGCTGATCGAGGACCGTTCGCACGGCATGGTCCGTACCGAGGTGCGGTGCACCCGCTGCGGTTCGCATCTGGGCCATGTCTTCTCGGGGGAGGGCTACCCCACCCCGACCGACCAGCGGTACTGCATCAACTCCATTTCTCTGCGGCTCGACCCGGAGCAGGGCTGACCCTGAGCGGGGCTGACCCTGAGCGGGACTGACCCCGAGCAGGCTGACCCCGAGCGGGATCGGGCTCAGGAGCCCCGGCCCACGCGCAGCACGGCGGCGGTCTCGGGCGGCAGCCTCAGCGTGCCGTCCGGGCCCGGGGGCTCGATCCGCCGCCAGGCGGCGACCACCTCGGTGATCTCGCCGGTCCGGGGCCCCAGCCAGGTCCTGACCGGCCGGTCGCCCGGGTTGAGAAGGACCCGCAGCGGGCCGCGCTGAAAGCTGAAGCAGCCGTCCGAACCGGTGGACAGACCCGTGTACGACCAGGTGGGGTCGGTCAGGGCCGGTTCGGCACGGCGCAGCGCGATCAGCTTCCGGTACCAGTCGAGCAGCGCCCGGTGCGGCTCCCGCTCCGGCTCCCGCCAGTCCAGACAGGACCGCAGCCGGGTGGCCGGGTCCTGGGGGTCGGGCACATCGCGCTCCGCCCAGCCGTGGGCGGCGAACTCCCGGCGGCGGCCGGACCGCACCGCCTCGGCCAGCTCCGGATCCTGGTGGTCGGTGAAGTACTGCCAGGGCGTGCGGGCGCCCCACTCCTCGCCCATGAAGAGCATCGGGGTGAAGGGCGCGCACAGCACCACGGCCGCCGCGCAGGCCAGCAGCCCGGGGGAGAGCCGGGCGGAGAGCCGGTCGCCGACCGCCCGGTTGCCGACCTGGTCATGTGTCTGGGCGTAGCCGAGCAGCCGGTGCGCGGGGGTGGTGTGGGGGTTCAGCGGACTGCCGTGGCGGCGGCCCCGGAACGTCGAATGGGTGCCGTCGTGGAAGAAGCCGCCCATCAGTGTCTTGACCAGGGCCCCGGGCCCCTCGGCTGCGAAGTCCGCGTAGTAGCCCTGCCGCTCACCGGTGAGGAAGGTGTGCAGGGCGTGGTGGAAGTCGTCGTTCCACTGTGCGTGCAGACCGTGGCCGCCCGCCTCGCGCGGGGTGGTGGTGCGCGGATCGTTGAGGTCCGACTCGCCGATGAGGAACAGCGGACGGCCGGTGCGGGCGGCCATCGCGTCCACGGCGGCCGACAGCTCGGCCAGGAAGTGCCGGGCCCCGGTGTCGCGCAGCGCGTGCACCGCGTCCAGCCGCAGCCCGTCGAGGCGGAAGTCGCGCAGCCAGGCGAGCGCGCTGCCGATGAAGTACGCGCGCACCTCGTCGGAGCCGGGCGCGTCGAGGTTGACCGCCGCGCCCCAGGGGGTGTGGTGGGTGTCGGTGAAGTACGGGCCGAAGGCCGGGAGGTGGTTCCCGGAGGGGCCCAGATGGTTGTGGACCACGTCGAGGACCACGCCCAGGCCGTGCCGGTGCGCGGCGGCCACGAACCGCACCAGCCCCTCCGGCCCGCCGTACGGCTCGTGCACCGCCCAGGGCGCCACACCGTCGTAGCCCCAGCCATGGGTCCCGGGGAACGGGCAGACGGGCATCAGCTGCACATGTGTGACGCCCAGTTCGGCGAGGTGCGGCAGCCGTTCGGCCGCCGCGTCGAAGGTGCCCTCATGGCTGAAGGTGCCGATGTGCAGCTCGTAGAGGACCGCGCCGGGCAGCGGCCGCCCGAACCACTCCCGCTCCCAGCGGAAGCGGGAGTGGTCGACCACCGCGCTCAGCCCCTCCGGGCCGTCCGGCTGGCGGCGGGAGCGCGGATCGGGCAGTGGCGGGCCGCCGTCGAGCGCGAAGCCGTAGCGCGTCCCGTGTCCGGCCCCGGCCTCGGCCCGCCACCACCCCGCGCGGTCCGGGTCGGGCTCCATGGGGCGGTCGCGCCCGTCCACATGGAGCCCGACCCGCCCGGCGTGCGGCGCCCACACCTCGAACAGCACTGGCGTCTCCCTACGTCGACCCGTCGGCGGTCCCCGACCATGCTGCGGGACGCGGCACCGGCGGCGCAGCAGGGCGACACCGGTCAGACGAGGTCGATGCGCTCCTGGGTGATCGGGTAGCCCGCCCTGGCGAAGTGCGCGGCCATGGGGAGGTTGGGCTGGTCCGTGGCCGCCGCGATCTTCGTGGCCCCCCGTTCCACCAGGTCGTGTGTGCACTCCACGAGCAGGTCGTACGCATAGCCATGGCCGCGCTGTTCGGCGACGACCCCTATGAAGCCCACACACGGACCCGACGGGTTGTGCGCGGGCACCTGGATGCCGACCAGCTCACCCTCGGGGGTCCAGGCCAGCCGCCACCACTCGCGCGGCGAGGGGCACCAGGCGAAGAAGTCCATGAGCTCGCGCACCGCGGCCTCGACACCTCCCCGGGCGATGGCGCGCCGGTCATGGGCGTCGAGCGTGTCCGGCATGATGCGCCGCAGCACGTCCTCGATCGCCGCGTCATCGGGCTCCGGCCGGAACTCCAGCCGCCCCGGGCGCTCGGGCAGTCCGCACTCCGGCGTCCACTCATAGCGGTAGCGCTCGACCAGCGGCTCGAGCCCGCCCGCCACGGCGGCGTCGATACGCGCCCGGGCGGCGGCCCGTGCCTCGGGCTCATCGCGCCAGCCGGGCGGGGCCAGCAGGCTGTACTCGGCGCGCAGCGGTGCGGTGCGCAGCAGTTCGGCGGCGGCGTCGGCCTCGCCCTCGGCGAAGTCGAACCAGTCCAGGGCGATGGGCGCGGAGTCCTCGGGCCCGGACCACCATGCGGCGCGGGCCACGACCCGCCCCTCGCGCAGCGCCACCCAGGTCCACTCGGGGCGGTATTCGCCGCCCTGGCCGACGGTGGCGTAGGTGTGGCCGAAGCGGCCCCGGCCGACGAGCGCGGGGACCCGCAGGGTGTGGAACAGATGGGCGTCGCCCTCGGTGAGGGCGCGGATGACCAGATCGGTCATGGGGTTCCTTCCAGGAGAGTGGTGCGCTCCCGGTCGGATGCGTGATCAGACGCGGATACGCCCGGCGGACAGGGGGCGGGAGCGCGGAAACGTCGTGATGTCCATTGCTCTCGCCTCCTTCCTCGATCAAGGGCGTGCCCGCACTCTATGGGTGGCCGTCTCCCGGTGTCCACGCGGTTTTCCCGGGCGAGGCCGGTCTGCCGCCCACGAGGGGGAAGGAGCGGCAGACCGGCGCGGGATGAGGTGCACCTGACAGATCAATGAGCGGGTCGGAGCACCTGCGTGGACCGGTGTGTGACAGGCAGACTAGTGCACCATGCAGATCGGCGCGGCCACGGTGTCCGGAGACCCGCCGCCGGCCGCATAGCCGAAGGTCGTGGACGCGCCGGTGGCCAGTGAACCGTTCCAGTCGGCATTGGTGACCGACGCCGATGAACCGGTGGTGGTCAGCTTGCCGTTCCAGACGCTGTCGATGCGCTGCCCGGACGGCACCGTCCAGTCGACCATCCACGAGGAGATGGGCGTGGCACCGGAGTTGGTGACCGTCACCTCGGCCTGGTAGCCGCCGTTCCAGGTGCTGGTCACCTTCTGGGTGGCGGAGCAGGAGGCCGTCGGGGGGTTGCCCGGCGGGTCCGTGGGGTTGTCGCCACCGCCGCCGCTGGTGGCGCCCGGGACCGTCACCTCACCGTTGCCGCCGTCGAAGACCACGTCGGAGCAGCTGTAGAAGGTCTCCTGGCTGTCCGAGCGCGTCCACACGGTGTAGATGATGTGGCGCCCGCTCTTGCCGGAGGGCAGATTGGCCGTCCAGGTGTACTTGCCGTCGACCGTGCCGACCTGGCCGGACAGCGGCGGGTCCGTCACCGTGTTGAACGGCTGGTCCTCCAGGTCGTTCCAGGTGAGCGGCTTGGTCGGGTCGATCGGCGCCTTGGTGACATAACTGCGGAACGACCCCGGGTGCGCGGCCCAGGCGTTGTACGAGAACTGCATCGACTTCCCGGCCGTCAGATGGGTCACCGGCCAGTCGTTGCTGCCCAGGTCGAAACCGGAGAAGTCATAGACGGTGGCCGCGCCGCTGCACAGCTTGCCGTCCGGGATGAACCCCTTGGTGCGGCCCCCGCCGTCCGAGCGGAGCACCGCGAACCAGTTGTAGAAGGGCGTCGCCCCGCTCTTGTCGAACGCGGCCTTGCACGCCGGGTTGGTCGGCTTGACCTCACCGGTCGAGGACATGCTGTATTTCCAGCAGAGATAGGTGCGGCTGCCCGGCGCCATCGGGGCGCCGTGTGCCGAAGCGTTGCCTCCGGAGAAGAAGACAAGGCCCAGGGCGGGCAGCACCGAGAGCAGAACCAGCAGTACGGACCGGCGCGCGCTGAAACGGCCCGGTGGGCGTGTGGACATGGCGATGGTCAGTGATCGTCGAGGCATTGCGCGTGCTTTCCCTTCGACGTGAACGGGTCAGGAACCGTCGGCGTGGGAGCGCTCCCAATTTCTTGGTGAACGTAGCGCGCCCCCGCCCACCTGTAAATGCTTCAGGACGTGAAGACGGCGGACATTCTGGTGGGCCGTCAGGCCGGGAGGCGGACGCGCCGTTCAGCTGGGTCCGGTGGACCCACCCGTCAGATCCGGACCAGCAACGCCACCGGAAGCCGGGACAGCAACTCCTCCAGCGGCACGGCCCCCTCGGCCGTCCGCCCGGTCAGCAGATCCCGCCAGCGGCCCGGTGGCAGCGGCAGCCGGGTGGCGCCCCAGCCGCCCGCCTCCGCCAGCCGTCGCGACAGCCGGGTGACGACGGTGACCGCCCCGCGCTCGCCCCCGGCGGTCCCGGGGTCGTCCACGCTTGTGCGGACGGAAGCGCCCGTCCGCTCGGAGGCCCCTGTCTGTACGGGGGTCCCCGTCCGTTCGGAGGTCCCCGTCCGTACGAAGGCCGTACAGTGCGCCGCCGTCGGCCCCTCGGCGGTCAGCGGCGCATAGCCGCTTCCCGGGCCGAACCATCCCGGGTGCTCCCGGCGCAGCCGCAGCGCGGCCCTGGTCAGCAGCAGCTTCTCGGCGGAGGGGCCCTGCGCCGCCGGTTCGCCGCCGAGCTCGGGCGGGCGGCGGTTGTCCGGGTCGACCAGGGCCGTGTAGATGCGTTCGGTGCCCATGTAGAGGTCGGGGACGCCCGGCATGGTGAGCTGGAGCAGAGCGGCGCCGAGCGCGTTGGCCCGTGCCGGTCCGTCGAGTTCGGCGCCGATCGCGGTCCACACCGACGGGTCGGCCGCGCACGGCCCGGCCTCCAGGAAGGCGCTCACCTCGGCCTCATACGCCGCGTTCCGCTCCGTCCACGTCGTCCGCAGCCCCGCCTCGCGCACCGCCTTGAGCACGGCCGGGACCAGCCGTTCGGCGTCCCCGTGGCCCAGTGCGAGCGCGGTCTGCCAGGCCGTCCAGGCCAGATGGGGATCGGGGGCGGGAGCCGACCGGGTCAGCTCCGCCACCGTCCGCCCCCACCAGGTCGGGCATTCGGTGAGCGCCGCGAGCCGGGCCCGCGCGTCCGCGCTGCGCTTGGTGTCATGCGTGGACAGCACCGTGCCGGTGGCGGGCCAGTCCCGTGAGCGCCGGGCGGCGAACGTGTGGAACTCCTCGGGGGACACGGCCGGCCGCCCCGGATCGCCGCCCACCTCGGCGGCCGACAGCAGTGGGGCGTAGCGGTAGAAGGCGGTGTCCTCGACCGACTTGGCGCGCAGCGCGGCCGCCGTCTGGGCGAAACGGGCGCAGAAGTCGCGGTGGTCCGGACCGTCCCCGAGCCCGCCCAGCGCCGCGTCCCGCACGACATGCACCACCTGGGCCTCCTGCTCCACCGTGAACGCCTCCCGGGCGTCCGCCGCCGCCGAACGCAGCATCATCGCGTCGGCGCCGGTCGCGGACGGCCCGCCCACGGAGGTGGACGGCCCGCCCCTGGAGGCGTACGGTCCGCCCACCGAGGCGTACGGACGGTAGACCGGCAGCCGCACCAGCAGCTCGCGGATCGCCGTACGCAGCGCCCAGGGCGCGTGGTCGCGCAGCCGGGGGTCGGCCGCGCAGATCCGGGAGGCGGTGCGGGTCAGCCGTGCCACCTCGGCGGCCAGTTCATGCGTGACCACCTCATGGGCGGCGCGGCGGACCGTCGCGGCCCAGTCGCCGCCGAGGTCGGCCGGGGGAGCGGCGAAGGCGCGATAGAGGGCGGTCAGCTTCTCCAGACCGTCCGGATCGACGAAGAGCCCGTCGATGTGGTGCAGCGCGTCATAGCCGGTGGTCCCGGCGACCGGCCAGGTGTCGGGGAGCCGCTCGTCCCGGGCGAGGATCTTCTCGACCACCGTCCACCGCCCGCCGCCGCCTTCCGGCGTGATCCGTTGCCTGCCGCCTTCGGGGGTGGTCCACCGGCCGCTGCCGCCTTCCGACGCGGCCCCATGGTCGTCCCCGTCTTCCGGTGCGATTTCCCAGCCGCCGCTGCTTTCTGGCGCGGTCCCGCCACCGCCTTCCGGCGTGATCCGTTGCCTGCCGCCTTCGGGGGCGGTCCACCGGCCGCTGCCGCCTTCCGACGCGGCCCCTCGGCCGCTCCCGCCTGCTCCCGCCTGCCCCGTCGCCGCCCGTACCGCACGGTCCAGCCGTCGCAGATAGCCCTCGGGGTCGGCGAGGCCGTCCGGGTGGTCGATCCGCAGCCCGTCCACGACCCCGTCCCGCATCAGCCTCAGCAGCGTGGCGTGTGTGGCGTCGAAGACCTCCGGATCCTCCACCCGCACCGCGATCAGCTCGGAGATGGTGAAGAAGCGCCGGTAGTTGAGTTCGGTGCGGGCCAGCCGCCACCAGCAGAGCCGGTACCACTGGGCGTCCAGCAGCCTGGCGAGCGGCAGCCCCTCGGTGCCGGGCCGCAGCGGGAAGGCATGGTCGTAGTAGCGCAGCGTCCCGTCCTCGACCCGCAGCCGCTCCCACTCCTCGCCCAGCGGGCCGCCGAGCACCGGCAGCAGCACCTTGCCGCCCTGCGCCTGCCAGTCGATGTCGAACCACCGCGCGTACGGCGACTCCGGGCCCTCCCGCAGCACCTCCCACAGCGGGGCGTTGAGCCGTTCGGGGGCGGGCGCGGCCATATGGTTCGGCACGATGTCGACGATCAGCCCGAGGCCGTGCGCCCGCGCCGTACGGGCGAGGGAGCGCAGCCCCTGCTCACCGCCCAGTTCGGCCCGGACGGCGCGGTGGTCCACCACGTCATAGCCGTGGGTGGAGCCGGGCACCGCCTCCAGCACGGGGGACAGATGCAGATGGGAGACGCCGAGCGAGGCCAGATACGGCACCGCTCGCTCCGCCGCCGCGAAGGGGAAGGCGGGCTGGAGCTGGAGGCGGTAGGTGGCGGTGGGCGTGCCGGGGTCAGCCGTCATATGAACGTACGTACCCACCCGGCGCGCCCCACCAGAGCCCCACCCACCCGAACGGATGGCGACGCGCGCGTGTTGTCCGGCGGATCGGGCCGCCTGCGACGGGCTGGTCCGGGGGCGGTCGGGGCGGTCGGCGCGGTCGGCGTCCTGGCCGGTGAGCTGATCGCGGCGACGGTCGGCTCACCGGTCCCGGGTTCCAGGGGGCGGAACCTCTGCCACGCGGAACCCCTGCCACGCGTAACCCCGCCACGCGGCAGTTACGACGGAGCCGCAGGCCGAAGCAACCGGTACTCCCGGCGCAGCGCTCAGGCCGGTCGCTGCAACACCATCAGGCTGCGGTCCACCAGGGTCAGCCGGTCGCCCGCCGCGACCTTCGCGCCGCTGCCCGGCGGCACGCCCTCCTCCGGGACCGCCGTGTCCACGATGACCTGCCACTGCTTGCCGTGGTCGATGGGCACGACGAAGTCCAGCGGTTCATGGTGCGCGTTGAACAGCAGCAGAAACGAGTCATCGCTGATCCGCTCACCGCGCACCCCCGGTTCGGAGATCGCGCTGCCGTTGAGGAAGACCGCGAGGGACTTGGCGTGCGCCGCCTGCCAGTCGCGCGGGATCATCTCCTCTCCCTCATGGGTGAACCAGGCGATGTCCGACAGCTCGTCATGGGTGCCCTCCACCGGCCGCCCGTGGAAGAAGCGGCGGCGCCGGAAGACCGGATGGTCGCGGCGCAGCCACACCAGGGAGCGGGTGAAGCGCAGCAGCTCCAGCGCCGAGCGGTCCTCCCGCTCGCCGTCCTGCCCCTTGGCGTGGTCCGGCCAGCGCACCCAGGACACCTCGCTGTCCTGGCAGTACGCGTTGTTGTTGCCGCCCTGGGTGCGCCCGAACTCATCGCCGTGGCTGAGCATCGGCACGCCCTGGGAGAGCATCAGGGTCGCGATGAAGTTGCGCATCTGGCGCTCGCGCAGCGCCCGTACCGCCGGATCGTCGGTCTCGCCCTCGACCCCGCAGTTCCAGGACCGGTTATAGCTCTCGCCGTCCTGGTTGGACTCGCCGTTGGCCTCGTTGTGCTTCTCGTCGTAGCTCACCAGGTCGCGCAGGGTGAAACCGTCGTGGCAGGTGACGAAGTTGACCGAGGCCAGCGGACGGCGGCCGTCGCCCTGATAGAGGTCGGATGAGCCGGTCAGCCGGGAGGCGAATTCGGCCAGCGTCCTCGGCTCCCCGCGCCACAGATCCCGCACGGTGTCCCGGAACTTGCCGTTCCATTCGGTCCACAGGGGCGGGAAGTTGCCGACCTGGTAGCCGCCCTCGCCGACGTCCCAGGGCTCGGCGATCAGCTTCACCTGGCTCACCACCGGATCCTGCTGGACCAGGTCGAAGAACGAGGACAGCCGGTCCACCTCGTGGAACTGCCGGGCCAGCGTCGCCGCCAGATCGAAGCGGAAGCCGTCCACATGCATCTCGGTCACCCAGTAGCGCAGCGAGTCCATGATCAGCTGGAGCACGTGCGGGGAGCGCATCAGCAGGGAGTTCCCGGTGCCGGTGGTGTCCATGTAGTACCGGCGGTCCTCGGTCAGCCGGTAGTACGAGGCGTTGTCCAGGCCCCGGAAGGAGAGCGTGGGGCCCAGGTGGTTGCCCTCGGCCGTGTGGTTGTAGACCACGTCCAGGATGACCTCGATACCCGCCTGGTGCAGCGCCCGGACGGCCGATTTGAACTCCAGCACCTGCTGGCCCCGGTCGCCCCAGGAGGCGTAGGCGTTGTGCGGGGCGAAGAAGCCGATGGTGTTGTAGCCCCAGTAGTTGGCCAGCCCCGCGTCGGCCAGCCGGTGGTCGTGGACGAACTGATGGACGGGCATCAGCTCCAGCGTGGTGACGCCCAGCTCCGTCAGATGTTCGATGATCGCCGGGTGGGCGAGCGCCGCGTACGTCCCGCGCAGCTCCTCAGGCAGCCGGGGATGGCGCATGGTCAGCCCCTTGACATGCGCCTCGTAGATGACCGTGCGGTGGTAGTCGGTGCGCGGCGGGCGGTCGTCGCCCCAGTCGAAGTACGGATTGACCACGACGGACGCCATGGTGTGCGGGGCGGAGTCGAGGTCATTGCGCTTGTCGGGGCGCCCGAAGTGGTAGCCGTAGACCTCTTCGCCCCAGTCGATCCGCCCGCTGATCGCCTTGGCGTAGGGATCCAGCAACAGCTTGGCGGAATTGCAGCGGTGGCCGAGCTCCGGTTCGTACGGGCCATGGGCCCGGAAGCCGTAGCGCTGCCCCGGCATGACCCCCGGCAGATAGGCGTGGCGTACGAACGCGTCGGACTCCCGCAGCTCGACCGCCGTCTCCGAGCCGTCGTCGTGCAGGAGGCACAGCTCGATGCGGACGGCGGCCTCGGAGAACACCGCGAAGTTGGTTCCGGCACCGTCGTAGGTGGCGCCAAGGGGGTAAGCCTGTCCCGGCCAGACCTGCATACGTCGACTCTTCCACTTCTTCTCCGGGGGCCGCGAGCACCCCGGGCACCGGACGGAACCTGACCGACCCTGCATCCTTTCCCAACTGACCGGAGCCATCCGCTCTTTCAATAGAACTTCCTCAAAAAGGAGGCAACCTACGGCCATATCGGTTCGTCCTACCGGGTGACCCGAGGCATACGCGTATCCCGCTATGCCATCCGATATGACGACAGGGGGGAATGGGGGAGGATGTGCGCAAGATGATGCACCACCGCCACCTGGGCAAGGTGGTGGCGGGCGCGGCCGTGGCGGCCACCGCGACGGCGGTCTTGATCGGGGTGACGCTCCCGGGGAGCGCGTCCGGTGAGGAGAGCTCGGGCGGGGGACCCCAGAGCTCATCGGCGGAGCAGGGCCAGGCGGCGGCCCGGCAGCTGCCCGGTGTGGTGGAGGACGCGCCCGAGCAGGGCCGGACCGGCACCGGCCGCGATCCGCTGACCGACGACGAGATCAAGCGCGCCCAGACGCTCGCGGCCGGCCGCGACTTCCGTGCGAGCAGTGAGGACGTCAAGGGCGCCAAGGGCCCCGAGCGGCTCTCCACCGACCTCGCGGAGCTGGGCCCCGACGAGGTGGGGGCCGCCGAGGCGCCGCGCCGCGCCGAGGTGACGTACTACGACTACAAGGACGACACCTACGTCACCAAGACGGTCGACCTCGG
The DNA here is from genome assembly GCF_040653035.1 of Streptomyces malaysiensis subsp. malaysiensis. Lineage (NCBI taxonomy): Bacteria > Bacillati > Actinomycetota > Actinomycetes > Kitasatosporales > Streptomycetaceae > Streptomyces > Streptomyces malaysiensis. The sequence continues at coordinate 494,418 of NZ_JBEZNG010000004.1, read as the reverse complement.
CAGCGGCAAGGTCACCGGCACCGACACCCAGCACGGGGTGCAGCCGCCGCCCAGCCATGACGAGGTGATGGAGGCCGCGCGGCTGCTGATGGCCGACAAGCTGGGCGAGGGGCTGAAGAAGGACTTCAAGGACGCCACCGGCAAGGCGCTGACCCGTCCGGACCAGCTGACCGTCACCGGCTTCGTCTACCGCGCGGGCGAGGGCAGCAACCCCGGTCCGGCCTCGGTCGGGGACTGCGGTGAGCACCGCTGCGTACGGCTGTTCACCCGGGTGGTCAACGGCCCCTGGATCGACACCCGCCAGATGGTGATCGACCTCAGCGCCCACAAGATCGCCAAGCTCGGCTGAAGCCCTGGCAACCGCGCTTCGCGCACCCCTCGACGCTTCACTACAGGAGTCTCCCCATGCCTGAGAACAGGCTCCGCCGCGCCCGTGCCCGGGTCGCGGCGGCCATCGGCGCCTCGGCGCTGCTCGGCACCGTGGCGATCGCCGCCGGGCCGGTCGGCAGCGCCCAGGCGGCCCCGCGGACCCCGGCCGCGGCGGATTGCAGCGCCCCGTACAGAATCGAGCAGAAGCTGGACGGCGGCACCACCTGGCGGATGTGCTGGCACTACGAGAGCAAGGCCGGCCTCGTGCTCGACGACGTCTCGTACCAGCCCAAGGGCGAAAGCGCCCCGATCAAGGTGCTGACCTCGGCCAAGCTGGGCCAGATCCATGTGCCGTACGACGACGGCAGCAATGAGTACGACGACCTCACCGGGCAGAACTTCGCCCAGGGGCTTCAGCAGCTGGACCCGGCCGAATGCCCGGGCGGCACCATCAAGACCGTGCGGGTGCCCGACGCCTGGGACCCCGACCACCCGAATGTGAAGGGGCTGTGCGCCACCACCCGGGCCCGCGGCCACGCCTACCGCATGGGCGAGGGGGGCTTCGGCGGCTCGGACAGCAAGGTCTACCAGTTGCAGGGCAAGGACCTGCTGCTCTACACCGTCAACCAGGTCGGCTGGTACGAGTACATCACCGAGTGGCGGTTCTCCGGAGACGGCACCATGACCATGCAGGTCGGCGCCACCGGCACGCTCTCCCCGATGGACTACGACGCGGGCGACGGGCGCGGCTGGCCGATCGGCAAGGGCGCCAAGGACTACGCCACCAGCCACGCCCACAACGTCTTCTGGCGGCTGAACTTCGGGCTCGACGGCTCGCCCAAGAGCAAGGTCGAGCAGTACGACTCCAAGACCACCGCGACCGCGGGGCGGATCCCCAAGACCAAGACCACCCGCGCCCAGGTCACCAAGGAGCTGGCGGGCGACGCGGCGGCGGCGCGGTGGTGGCGCGTGGTCAGCACGGCGGGCAAGAACAAGGACGGCCATCCGCGCAGCTACGAGATCGTCCCCGGCCACACCACCAAGTACCAGGGACGTAGTTTCACTAAGCGCGACGTCTATTTCACCGAGTACAACAAGTGCGAGCAGTTCGCCAGCAACAACCTCCGGAACTGCGGCGCGGGGGCCGGGAAGAGCGTCGACAAGTGGGTCAATGGCCAGACCCTCAAGCACCCGATCGTGTGGGTCAATATCGGGTTCCACCACATCGCCCGGGATGAGGACCAGGAGCCCATGCCGGTGCACTGGCAGGGCTTCCAGCTGTCCCCGCGCGACGTCACCGCTATGAATCCCCTCACGCCTCCTGCACTGTCCGGACACAACGGCCATACAGAAGAGGCAGGTTGATTCGATAGGCAGGACCTGAGTGTCGCACCGCCCCCGCCAGCGCAGTAGTCTGCGGTGATCGTTGAACGGGGGCGGAAGGCGGTGCACAGGTGAGCTCGGGCGGGCTGGAGCTGCCCCCTGGGGACGGTGGTCCCGGGGGTGACGGCTCCACCGACGCACCTCCCGGCGCGGTGTCCCTGGTGCGGCCGATGGAGATCGGAGCGGAACTGGACTGGGGCGCCGACGCCTGGAGCGAGGTGCGCACACGCGCACGCCGGGCCGGGAGGGCCTATATCTGGCTCAATCTCGTGGAACAGCGGCTGCGCGCGGTCGTCAGCGCCGTGCTGCGGCCCATCTATGAACCCGTCCACGGCGAGGACTGGGTCATCGCCGCCGCCGGACCCGCCGGGCAGGAGTGGGTGCAGCGGGCGGTCGCGGTACGGGAGGTGAGCCGCCGCAAGGGCTATCTGCTCGACCCGGCCGACGACAACGTCATCAGCTTTCTGACCCTGCCGCAGCTGCGGGAACTCCTCGTCCAGCACTGGCCGTGCTTCGAGCCGTACCTCGACGACCGCCGCGAGGTGGAGCTGGCCCTGGACGAGCTGGAGGTCGCCCGCAATGTGGTCTCCCGCAACCGTGCCCTGTCCCAGACGGTCCTCGCCCAGGCCGAGCGCGCCTCCGCCCGGCTGCTGGAGATCCTCGGCAGCGGCACCGGCTCCCCCTCCGCCGACCGGCTGCCCATCGACGCCGTCGAGGACCTCGTCGGCGACCGCTACGCCGATGTCGTGGGCGTCCATCCCGACCGGGTGCGGCTACAGCGCCAGCTGCCCGCCGAGGACCTCTTCGGCAACGCCCGCCGCCTCGACGCCGTCGGCATCGGGCTCAACCTCCTGGTCCAGAACTACTCCGGCCGCCGGCTGGTCCGGCTGGCCGAATCCGGCTGCCGGGCCCGGCTGCTCTTCCTCAACCCCGCGAGCAGCGCGGTGCGGCGCCGGGAGCGCGAACTGGGCCTGAAGAAGGGCGAGATGAGCCGCTCGGTGGAGATGAACATCCTCCATATGCGGCGGGTGCGCGCCCGGCTGCGGGACCCGGACGCCTTCGAGATCCACGTCTTCGACGAAACCCCCCGTTTCACCGCCTACCTGGTCAACGGCGACGGCGCGGACGGCCTCGCGGTCGTCCAGCCGTATCTGCGCAAGGCCCGGGGCATGGAGGCCCCGGTCCTGGTGCTGCGCGGCGGCGGGCGGGGCAGCGAGGTCGTCCGGGAGGGCGGACCCGAGGAGGGCGGCCTTTTCGGCACCTACCGCGAGGAGTTCGAAAGCGTCTGGGCGGACTCCCGGCCGGTGTCCTGAGGCGTCGGCGGGACCCGCTACGGACGCCCGCCCCGCAAGAAGTCGCCGCGCTGGAGCGTGCGACTTTTGTCGTGCCCGGAGTCAGTGCAGGGCCTCGATGGCCTTCAGGATCAACACCCGCGCCTCGGCCCCGTACACGGCCATGCCGCGCAACTGCTCGAACGCCTTCAGATACAGCGCGATCTCCGAGGGTTGGGTGACGTTCACCTCGGCGGAGAGCAGCTCGACGGACACCAGGGTGTCGTCATGCACGTCGAACGTCTCCTGCGGCCATAGAACCCGCTGGCACGTCCCGGCCGGGATGATGCCGAACGACACCTGCGGCAGGGCACCGGCCGTCAGCAGGTAGCCCAACTGGGCGGCCATGGCGTCCGCGTTGCCAAGCTCCGCAGCGCCAACGCCCTGGACTTCTCCCGGGCAGCGGTCGACGGTTCCCACATCCGTGCGTTGAAGGGGGAGCCAAGACCGGACGAAGCCCTGTCGACCGGGGCAGAACAGGCAGCAAGCACCACCTGATCACCGACGCCACCGGCATCCCGCTCGCCGTCACCCTGACCGGCGGCAACCGCAACGACGTCACTCAGCTGATCCCGCTCCTGCAGGCGGTACCGTCGGTGCGAGGCAAGCGCGGGCGGCCCCGCCGCCGACCAGAGGCGGTGCTGGCCGACCGTGGCTACGACCACGACAAGTACCGCTGCCTGGTCTGGGACCTCGGCGTGAAGCCACTGATCGCCCGCCGCGGCACCGAACACGGCTCTGGGCTCGGCGCGCGTTCGCCCACCTGCACTGGTTCCGCCGCCTGCGGACCCGCTGGGAGATCCGCGACGACATCCACGAGGCTTTCCTCACCCTCGGGTGCGCACTCATCTGCTGGCGACGTCTGCAAGCGAGCCTGCACGCATAAAAGCAATGGATCGGCACACCGGGGCCAACGTAACTTGCTGTCAGTGACCCGTAGCTGCGCACCTCAGTCGTCTGCACCCCCAACTGGACTGTTCTCCGGACCGCATCGTGCTGTCACGGCCAGCTTCGCCGCAGTGATGTTCCTGACGGGGTTTGCCGCTCTTTCGGTGATGCCACTGCTGCCCCTGGCCGCGAAAGACCTCGACGGGGTTGCCTTGTATCCGTTAGTGGCAGGAGCGTTTGTCGCGGCGAGCTTGCTCGGCGGGGTGCTCGGAGGAGGCTGGGCGGACCGGAAGGGCGCTCAGCGCCCACTGACGGCTGGGGTGGTCCTCACCGTCGTGACGCTTCTCATTTCCGCCACGAGCACCACTATCTGGCAACTGGCAGTTGGGCGGTTCACCGACGGTATCGCGGCGGGACTGGTCGCGGTGTCCATCAACGCAGCCATCGGCCAGTCCTACCCGGAGCACATACGTGCCCGCGCCCTGGCGTTGATGAGCGCATGCTGGATCGTACCCTCCCTCGCCGGTCCGCCTCTCGCCGGGCTAGTCGCCGCCTGGTGGTCCTGGCGGATGGTGTTCTTCGGGCTCGCAGCCCTCACCTTGATCCCGGCCGCGGTCGCGGTGCTCCTGCTACGCGGGCAAGGGACGCAGGACGAAGCTTCGCTGCAGCCCCAGAGCCACGAGGCACCACCACAGCGGCCTACGCTGCCCGTCGCCGTGGCCGTCAGTGGGGCAGCGGCGCTCGTCCAGTACGGCGTATCCGCCTGGGACGTGCAGCACCTCACGTGCACGACGGCCGGCCTGGCCCTGCTCGTCGTATTCGCCCCGCGCCTGCTGCCATCTCGGACCTTTCGGGCCGGGCACGGGCTGCCCGCCACCGTACTGCTACAGGCCCTGGCCTGCGGCGCGTACTTCACGCTTGAGGCGTTCGTGCCCCTGATGCTTACGACAGTGCGCCGGGTGCCGGGCGTGGTGACCGGAATGGCGTTTACTGGAGCTGCGCTTGCTTGGGCCAGCGCCTCCTGGCTGCAGGGGCGCCTGCACGAACGGGTGCCCCGGCATCGGCTCGTCGCTGCTGGGGCCGCAGTGATGGTCGGTGCTGTGGCACTGGCCGTGCTGTGCACCCTGCCCGCTGTACCCGCGGCCACGGCGGTGTCGGCCATGGTCCTGGCCGCAGTCGGAATGGGGCTGGCGGCGCCATCGCTGACCCTGCTTTCGCTCACACACGCCCCGGCCGGCGGTCAGGGGTATGCGAGCAGTGTGATGCAGACTTCGCAGAACCTTGGTCAGACGGGAGTCCTGGCTCTGGCCTCGGCGCTGTTCAGCGCTGTGTCGACCGCTGCTGACCAACGTGCCTCGTTCTCCTGGACGTTCGCATTGCTGGCGCTACCGGTCACTGCCTTGGTCTGTCTGGCCAGCAGGACCCGCAAGAGAACTCAGGACCGGCACCATGTTCCGGAGCGCAGCTTGACCACTGCCCGTGCACAACCAGGCGACCACGAATAGGCGCTGCGTCTCATTCAGTTAGGAGTTCTTAGTGTCGGCGGGTACGACGAACCCCGGCAAGGCGGTGGAGCCTCGCGGGGCGTCGGCCGCTGCCAGCTCCCCACGGATGAACCGGCCCCCGTCGCGATCGAGCACAGCGGCAGCGTCGCCGGAACGACCGTCTACGCCTGCCCTACCCACGCCGGGGATACCCGCGCGACACGGTGGCCCAGGCCGCCGCGAGGCGCCGCGCCCGCGAGTTCGGAAGGTCCCGATGACGGCCCCCGAGCAGACCGCCGAGGAGGCCAAGGGCCCGGCCACCGGCCAGGTATGACGTACGGCCATCGGGCACGCCGCAGGTTGCTCGGCCTGCCGAACGCCCGGCGCCGAGTGTGAGGCCGGGAGGCAACTGCTCAGCGCCTACGAGGCGGCCATACGGACGGCCCGCGCGGAGGAAATCGCATGAAGCGCCGATGCGCGCGCACCGCCGAGCGGGCGGCGCTCTTCGCCTTCTGCGCCGCCGGGCCTGCTGCTCGCCGCGGTCCCCGCGCTGCTGGTGCTCGTGGTCTGCCTCTGTCTCGTCAGCACTCCGACCCCATAAGCCGGGGTGGGTGGTTGGTGTTCTGGGCCCCCGTCCCGGGCTTGCCGACGCCGGCGGCCCACCCCTTCCAGACGCCCTGCGGTTGGTGCAGCCGAAGTGTGGCCACCGGCCGCAGGGCAGGCACTCCGGCCCCGACTTGGGGGTCGTGGGCCGGAGTCCCATTCACACCAGCGGTCAACCGACGAATTACCTGACCTGGAGCTTCGCCGACGGTCGGGTGTGCGGATCCGGCGCTTAGTTGTTGCTGGCCATGACGTTGGTGACACGCCACGTCGATGTTGACCTTCAAGTTGGTTGAAGCTCAATGATGGCGAGGTGCCAAATTCCGAGCTGATGCCTATCGGGGTCTTTGCCCAGCGCAGTGGCCTGACCTCCAGCGCGTTGCGGTTCTACGCCGACTCCGGGCTACTGCCCCCTGCCGACGTAGACCCGGTCACGGGCTACCGTTACTACGCCGCCGCCCAGCTGGAGCGGGCGACCACACTGTGCCAGCTCCGCGAGATCGCCATGCCCCTTGCTGCGGTCGAGGCGGTCCTTGCCGCCGGGGCCGACGAGGCGGCACGGCTGCTCGACGAGCATGTCGCCAAGATCGCAGAGGAGGCGGGGGCGGCACGGCAGAAGGCGGCGGTCATCAAGTCCGCGCTCGGCGGCAACGTGCCCGGTCTGCTGATTGCCACGCTGAAGGGTCCCGTGCTGGCGGATGCGGTCGAGCAGGTTCTGACTGCGACCGTGTACGAGCTGGGCATGGCGGTGCTCGCCGGCCTGCACATCGAGGCGAGTGACGAGGCAATCGCCCTGACGGCGACCGACCGGTACCGGCTCTCCACTCGGACCCTGGTGCCAGCGCGGCCGGCGGAGCAGACCTGGGCCGGCACGGTCGACGGCGACGACCTCCGGGCTGCGGTAGCCGATGTCCGGCGCAGTGCGTTGATCCGCATCGAAGTGGTGCCGCACGGGATCTGGCTGCGCATGCCCGAGCGGGAGGACCGGCACTGCCGGACGCTGCCTGAGGAGTTCCCCGACCACCGTCTGATGCTTGAGTCCCTGGACGAGGTCACCACCCGCGTGACGATCTCGAAGGACCTGCTGCTGCGGGTTTTGGAAGAGCACCCCGACGAACACGTCGTACTGCACATCACCGATCACAGCGTGAACGTCCGGTCCCCGAACGACGAGCACCCCGGAATCCCGCTCTCCGCCACGGTGACGGGCGAGGCGCTCCAGATCGGGTTCGAGATGACAACGCTCTATCCCGCCGTGAGCACGGCGATTGGCCCTGACGTGATGCTCGATCTGAGGAAACACGACCAGCCCGTCACGATCCGCTCCGCCGACCGCGGCGATCTCACCACTCTGGCCATGCCCATCAAGTTCAACCCCTCAGCCTGAGAACGACGACGAGGAACCTCATGACCACCACACCTGCCAGCCCTGATCCGACCATGGAAGCCATCGGCCAAGCCGTCGTCGAAGGTCGAACGGGCGACATCCTTTCCGCCCGCCACAAGCTCCTGAACCTGTGGTCGGAGATCGGCGTCACCGGGGACCCGTTGCACCGTTGCTCGCTCGCCCACTACCTGGCGGACCTCTACGAAGATCCCGCTCAGGCCCTCGCCTGGGACGTCCGGGCCCTGGACGCTGCTGACGCCGTGACCGAACAGCGTGCCCAGGAGCACCACGCCAGTCTCCACGTCGCCGGGTTCTACCCCTCCCTCCACCTCAACCTGGCCGACAACTACCGCCGTCTCGGGTCCTTCGACGCGGCTACCGAGCACATCAACGCAGCCCAGGAACACGCTCTCAACCTCCCCCAGGACTCATACGGTGCCTCCCTGCGCACCGCCCTCGACGAGGTGGCAGAGGCCATCTCCCGACGGGACATCACCAAGCGGCCCTCCGCACCTGGTCCCACTGCGTGACGCGTCGGAACGCGCCCCTCACCATCGAGAGGCGCCGTCGGCTGGTCGAGCGTTGCAGGACGAGGCCGATTGCGCATGTCGCGGCCGAGATGGGGATCTCCCGGACGTGTGCATCGAAGTGGGTCAATCGATATCGCAGCCTCGGCGATCTCGGGCTGGAGGACCGCTCTTCTACGCCGCACCACCAGCCGACCGTGACGCCGCCCGAGGCCCTCGTCCTCATCGAACAGCTGCGCCGGACCCACAAGTGGTCCGCGTCCCGGATCGCTTTCGAGCTGGCTCAGGCCGGAACGTCAATCAGCCGGCGGACCGTCAGTAGGCACCTTGCTGAGCTCGGCATCAACCGACGCCGATTCATCGACCCGAACGGTGAGGTCAACCGACAACCGCGGAAGATCCAAGCTCGACGGGCAGGGCACATGATCCACGTCGATGTGAAGAAGGTAGGCCGCATCCCCGACGGCGGCGGCTGGCGCGCACGCGGACGCGGCAGCGACCAGGCCAAAGCCGTCAACCGGAGAAAGAAGACCGGCCGCGGCAGCTACATCTATCTGCACTCGGCTATAGCCGGGTACAGCCGACTCGCCTACACCGAAACCTGCCAGACGAGAAGGCCACCACCGCGATCGCCTTTCTCCACCGTGCGCGTGCCTGGCTGGCCACACACGGGATCGCACGCATCGAACGGATCGTGACAGACAACGGTGCCTGCTACTGCGCCGAGAGCTTCACCCGGGCCCTCCTCGGCGCCAGGCACCAGCGCATCGCGCCCTACACCCCACGCCACAACGGCAAAGTCGAGTGATACAACCGCATCCTGGCGGAAGAGTTCCTCTACGCCCGGACGTGGACGTCAGAAGCCCAACGCGCCTACCTTCTGGGCCGCTGGATCATCCACTACAACTACCACCGACCGCACACCGCGCTCGGGAACCAGCCACCCGCAGCACGGCTACCGGACGGCGTCACCAACGTCATGACCTCCTACACTTAGTCGGCCTCTCACCCGCCAGAAGTAACTCGCCGTCCGCGGTAGCCACGAAAGCCCCGGCGCAGCGCAGGGGCGCACCATATGAACGCTGCCGTCAGTGCGGCTGCGGCGGAGGCGGCCAGCACCGGTGGCTCCGGCCGAAAGCCCAGTGAGAGCCGGGTGCCCATGAAAGTGAGTATGACTACGAGCGCATCCGGGCCGTGGAGCGGAACCCTGGCGGCGACAGCCCGCAGCGCGGCTGCCGCCGTCAGACCGGTCGCGGTCCAGGCCAGCAGATACGGCCGCACCTGCCCCGGAGCGGCGAGCGGCATCTCGAACTCATCGGGGCCGGAACGGAACGACGCGCCGGCCCAGCCCAGGTCCACCCCGTGGATGGTGACGCCCGCTGCCCACAAGGCATGGCGCCATAGCGGACCAGGGCGCAGGGACGCTTCGTCGCCGTCAGAGCTCGCGCAGTTGTCAGGGCCGGAGAGGTGGGCATGCGGCTACCGTACGGCGCGACACCGACATCGGCCGTGGGTCCTTGCGGGATCCGCTGCCTTCTGAAGGCTGGCGGGCTGGGCTAGGGGGCTTTTGTCGTGCCCGGAGTCAGTGCAGGGCCTCGATGGCCTTCAGGATCAACGCCTGAGCCTCAGTGCCGTATACGGCCATGCTGCGCAAGCGCTGGAATGCTTTCAGGTACAGGTCGATCTCGGAGGGCTGTGCCACGTTCACCTCGGCGGAGACCAGTTCGACTGACACGAACTTGTCGTCGTACACACTGAACGTCTCCTCCGGCCAGTGCCCCCGCTCTCGCGTCGCCATCGGGATGATGCCGAGCGACACTGTCGGTAGCGTGCCCGCACTGAGCAAATGGCCGAGTTGGCCATCCATCGCGTCCGTGTGAGCCATCTGGCAGTACAGGACGGATTCCTCTACGAGGATCATGAACCGGTGGCCCCGCTCGTGGATGACGCGGGAGCGCTCGACCCGGGCTCGTGCCGCTTCGAGACTGTCGTCGACGGGGAGTTCCCGGAAACTGGCGGACGTGCGTAGTACGGCGGCCGCGTAGCCCTCGGTCTGCAACAGGCCGGGGACCAGGGTGGACGAGTAGACCCGCAACAGCTCGGTGTTCCGGTAGATCTGCACCATGCTGTCTTGCAGCGGCTTCATGCCGCCGCAGAGCCGCTCGCTCCACTCGGTATGCGTGGTCATAGACATTCCCCTCCCAGTCGGCGTCGGAAGCCTTCAGCTCTGGCCACTCAGGGTCATACACCCTTGACCCAGCGTTCGCATCACAACGAAGGTGGCCATGCACCAACGTGCAACACCTTCGCGGAGGAGATCGCCATGCGTCTACAGTTCCTGGGTATCATCCCAAACACCCCGAACACGGACTCACCGACCATCTGGCTCGATGAGGAGACCGGAGACCTGCTCATCCAGTCCTACAAGGCCACAGCGGGAGAAGTGAAGGCGTGCCAGGAGGTCGGTTCGATCCCCGGGCACTCCACGGACGTCCCGGATCACGAGACGATCATCAGGCTCCCTAAGGTGATGCGGAAGTTCCTGCCCCGCGACGACGAGGACGACTGTGGCCAGCTTTCCTGAACGCCTGCGCACCACCCAACTGACGGCGTTCCACCTGGAGATGCGCGACAGCTACACCCCGGATGACCCGACCTATCTGAGCTGGAAACGCGGCGACCAGCTCGACGTAATGGAGGTCTACCGGCCGTGGGTCGACATGGTCCGCGAGGCCGTAGCGCGCGGCGTCGTCGTGCGCCGGGCCCGCATCGTGTCCGAGCCGGTCGCCGACTACATCCGGTTTGAGCATGCGGTGACCTCCATGAACATCGCCGCAGGAGAGGAGGTGCGCTGGCTGCCGCGCCGCCACGCCTCGAACATCGCGCTGCCCGGCAATGACTTCTGGGTCCTCGACGACACGCTGGTGCGCTTCGGGCACTTCTCCGGCGACGGGGAAATCCTCGGCGAGGAGTGGACAGAGGATCCCGCGGTCGCGCGCCTGTGCGTTTCCGCGTTCGACACTGTGTGGGAGCGAGCCATCCCGCACGAGAACTACAAGATCTGACCAAGCAGAACATGCCCGCGTCACCGTCATCCAGCGCCGAGGCCGCTCGGAAGGCCCTCGCTGCCCGCTTACGAGACCTGCGCCTGGACGCTGAGTTGACGGTGCGCGAGCTCGCCGACCGAGCCGGCTGGAGCCACTCCAAGGTGTCCCGGATCGAGAACGTCCGAACGGCTCCGTCCCCCGAGGACATCCGCGCATGGGCGCGCGCATGCGGGGCGGACGGCCAGGCCGAGGACCTCGTCGCCGCACTGCGCACCGTGGAAGGCATGTGGATCGAGTGGCGCCGTATGGAGCGCAGGGGCCTACGCAAGGCGCAGGAATCCGTGCGGCCGCTGTACGAGCGCACGCGTGCGTTCCGTGCATATGACTCGTGGCTGGTGCCGGGCCTGTTGCAGACCATGGGCTACACCACAGCGATCCTGCACGCCACCCGGAAGCGCCGTGGACTGGTCGATGACGTCGATGCCGCCGTAGCTGAGCGCATGGACCGCCAGCACGTGCTGTACGAGGGCCGCCACACGTTCGCTTTCCTCCTCGAGGAGGCCGTCCTGCGAGCAGGGATCGGCGGCCGGGAGGTGATGCGCGAGCAACTGCGACACCTGCTGACGGTCGGGTTCCTGCCCAACGTGAGCCTCGGCATCGTGCCGATGCAACCCTCGCGCGAGGCAATGCGCCCCGTGGAAGGCTTCTGGATCTTCGACAATGCACAAGTGGCCGTCGAGCTGGTCTCCGGCTACCTGACAATCAGCCAGCCACAGGAAATCGAGATGTACGCCCAGGTGTTCCGCGACCTGGGCAATCTCGCCGTGTACGGAGAGAAGGCCCGAACTCTCATCCACGAGGCCATCGCAGCCCTGGGATGAAACGCGTGCACCAAAGTGCACCACGCTGGAACCTTAAGTCGCCCTGTCCGTACGGTCCGTAACAGGACCCGGCGAGGCGGTGGAACCTCCCGGGGCGCGGCCAACGTCACCAGGAGCGTCAGCATGGCCACTTCTATCGCCCAAGCCTTCCCGTGGGCGCCGCCGAACGCCATGGACGTCGAGGCGTTGCCGGTGGGCGAATGGTGGGATGCCATCTCCGCGCCCACGTCTGTCGCGGACCGAGCCTTGGAGTTGCTCGGTGACCGGTCCGGAGCCGTCATCCAGGACGACACCTACGGCAAGACGTACTGGCTCATCGGCATTGACACCGCCCGTAGCTGGTGCGTGCGGCAAGTCCGCGTTCTTACCGCACTCGCCGACGAGGGCACTCTCCTGGGCGTACCGCCCGTTTCCTGGGGGCCCGAACACCGGACGCACTGGCGGATCCCGCTCGGCCCGGACCGGTATCTGACTGATACCAACCGCCTTGCCCGTGCCCTGCGCCGCGCCGTTGACGAGGTCCTCGGCCCGGCACCGGACGGCCGACAGCTGTGCTACCGCTGCCAGCTCCCCACGGATGAACCGGTCCCCGTCGCGATCCGGCACAGCGGCAGTGTCGCCAGAGCGACCGTCTATGCCTGCCCTACCCACGCCGGGGACTACTCGCGCGACACGGTGGCTCAGGCCGCCGCGAGGCGCCGCGCCCGCGAGTTCGGCAGGTCCCGATGACGGCCCCCGAGCAGATCGCCGAGGAGGCCAAGGGCTCGTTCACCGATCAGGCATGGCGTATGGCCATCGGGCACGCCGCTGGCTGCCTGGTGTGCCGAACGCCCGGCGTCGAGTGCGAGACCGGGAGGCAACTGCTCGGCGCCTACGAGGAGGCCATACGGGAGGCGCGAGCGGAGGAGATCGCGTGAAGCACCGATGCGAGGCCACCGGCGAACGGGCGGCGCTCTTCGTCTTCCGCGCCGCCGGGCGGGGCCTGCTGCTTGCCGCGGTCCCCGCGCCGCTGGTGCTCGTGGTCTGGCTCTGCCTCGTCAGCACCCCGACCCCGTAAGCCGGGCGGGCCGTTGGTGTTCTGGGCCCCCGTCCCGGACGTGCCGACGCCAGCGGCCCACCCCTTCCAGACACCCTGCGGTCGGTGCAGCCGAAGTGTGGCCACCGGCCGCAGGGCAGGCACTCCGGCCCCGACTTGGGGGTCGTGGGCCGGAGTCCCATTCAAGAAGGCTCGCCCTTCGCCTCCCGCTTGCAGGCCAGTGGCTGGGGACGAGCACCGCGCCATCGCGCGGGGACGCCCCTGCGCGCGTGAACTCATCGGAGGCCCCATGCGATTACAGCACGTCGTCGTCCGCCAGGACCCGGACGACGGCGACACCATGCCGGACACCGACACCCCATCCCCGAGCGGTCGGACACCCGGCGACTCCGACGACGGCCGCCAGTACGCGAAGTAGTCGGCGTCCGACGTCAAAGCGGCGGCCCGCCCCGGCTGGATCCCACCCGGCCGGGGCGGGCCGCTCCCACTACGTAGGAGGTACCTGGGATGACCGCTCCGCCCCCGCCCATGCCGGCTCACTGGCACTGCTACCGGTGGACGGGAGAGCGCCGCACCTTGGATGACGAGTCCGCCCGGCGGCCTCCGCACATGGTGGTGCGGGACATCTCGGCCCAGGAGTGGAAGCAGATCGCGGCGGCCAGCCCCGCGTTCATGGCGAGCGAGGTGCCGCCGTTGGAAGTGCCGCACTGGCTGCTCCGCCCGGCCAGAATGATCAAGGCAACATTCGAGGCCCCGGACAGAGCCTCTGCCTGGTACAAACGCCAGGTCAGCGAGGTGAGCCCGGCATTCGCTGCCCACCATGACAAAGATTCGTGTCGGCAGGCCGAGTGGTTCGCGAACGCGGACGGTCGGCTCCGGTGGGGTGGCGATGTCGTCGGCGGCTGGTATCTGAGGGGGACTGGATTCGTGTCGGTCCAGGTGGTCGCGTGTAGCCCGAACCGCATTCGCCCGACGATCCCGTGCCCGATGCACTGACGCGTTCCTGCGGCTGGTCCGGCCATGCGTTCAGTTCGCTGATGCAGCTACTCGGACAGGAAGTCCTCCGGACCCCGGAGGGCTTTCGTCATGTCAAGGAAGCGTGACGGCCCCCACCGAAATGGGGGCCGATCAGCCGTACCAGCGGAGCCGACCGCGGGTACCGTTCTGAGTGTCGAAGTCAGAACGGAGTTCAGCATGCCATACGGCAACGACGGACACACCGGCGGAATTGGGCAGCGCATTGCCGAACTGCGCGCCGTCCGTGGCTACTCACTACGACAGCTCGGCCAACGCTCGCACGTCTCCGCGTCCATGCTTTCGATGATCGAGAAGGGGGACCGGAACGCCAGCGAGGAAATCGTGGCCGCAGTCGCGCGCGCTCTTGACGTTGGCGTCTCCAACCTGCGCGGACAGCCCTACCGCGAGCAGCTGCAACAGGACCGCATCGACCGCATGATCGAGCCGCTCGGCGGGGCCCTCGATAACTGGGACCTCGACCCTGACCCGGCTGCACCTCCACCGCGCCCGCTCGGTGAGCTACGCGCCGCCGTGGCGGAGACAGTCCAGATGCGGGCCGCCGCAAACTTGGGCGGGCTCGCCGAAAAGCTGCCCTCCCTCATCGCCGAAATCCTCCACGCCATCCACCTCCAGGACCGTCCCGGCCACGCTCGGGAGGAGTTGCATGGCCTCCAGGCCGAGGCCGCCCGCGGCGTATGGCGGGTGGCATACCGAGTCGGGGAGATGCATCTCGCCCGGCTGGCGCTATCCCGGATGGCGCAGGCCGCAGCAGAGTCCGGCGACCCGCGGCAGGTGGCGGTCGAGCGGTGGATGCGCGCGCAGACCAGCGTCGAGAGCGGTCGGCCGGGCGTCGACACCGGGCTTCGTCTGGTGAACCACGCGCTCAAGGAGCTGGACGACGACGGCTCCCCGGGTACCCGCGCGGTGCGCGGGGCGCTGTACCTGAAGGGTTCCATCCTTGCCTCCCGCCGAGGAGACAAGGACGGCTCCGACACGTGGCTGGACGAAGCGCGCGGGATGGCGCAGGAAACCGGCGAGACGCGCGTGTACGAGCTGACGTTCGGGCCGACGAACGTGGAACTGCACGCGGTTGCCGCGGCGGCGGACAGGGACAAGCACGGGCTGGCACTGAAGCGTGCGGCCAAAGTGGAGATCCCGGAGGACTACCCGCCAGGCCGGGCCGGGCACTTCTACATCGACCTGGCGAGGGCCCAAGTGTGGACCGCCCGCCACGATGAGGCGTTCGCCTCGCTGCTCAAGGCGCGGGAGACCGCACCGCAGATGACGCGGCACCACCCGCAGGTACACGAGACGGCAGCAGCGTTGCGGAGGGCGCGGGCGCGGGTGCCCGATCCGTTGCGCGACTTCTCGCTGTGGTGCGGCGTGTAGCGCGCCGGTCACCCTAAGTCAAGGACCCTGGCGTTCACAGTCTGTGGACGCCAGGGCCTTGCTGCGTCGGCACGATGTGACGGTCAACACACAGACCGTGCACGGAGCCGACCATGACGACCAGAATCCTGCCGTGGACACCGCCACCCGCCGTGGACGTTGAGGCGTTACTCGTCGGTAAACGGTGGGACGCGGTGTCCACCGCGGTCTCCATTGGAGACCGCGCCCTACAACTGCTCGGCAGCGCATCCGGCGCCGTCATCCAGGACGACACCCACGGCAAGCTGTACTGGCTTATCAGGGTCGATACGGCCCGTAGCTGGTGCCTCCGCCACGTCCGCGTCCTCACCGCACTCGCGGACGAGACCGTCCTCCTCGGCGTACCCCCTACCACCTGGACCGATGGTCATGACCCGTACTGGCGCGTGCCCCTCGGCCCCGGCCGGTACCTGACCGACACGCGGCGACTGCACGAGGCCCTGGCCCAGGCGACGATCGAGATCTGCGACTCGGCGCCGCAGGGTTCCTCTTTCGTTTCGCGGGACGAGGGCCATCTCCCCTTCAACTCGGTGGAGCCGAAGGCCCATCTTGAGCTGGGCGGAGTGTCGTGACCGCCACTGCCCGACCCTCCGCCGTCGGGGTGCCGGCCTACTCGCAAGTCCTCCTGCGTGAGCCGGGGGCCGCCGCGCACGCCCGGCGGATGGTGCGGACCGTGCTGGCCACTTGGCACCTGCCGCATCTCGCCGACGAGGCGGCACAGGTCACATCTGAGCTGGTCACCAACGTCGTGGACCACGCACGCGGCGGCAGCATGCGCCTCAGCCTGACCCGCGTCAGCGAATACCGCGTGCGTCTCGCGGTCACCGACAAGAGCCGCAACGAACCGGTGCGCAAGAGCCCCTCTCCGGGTGAGGAGCGCGGTCGCGGCCTGGCCGTCGTCGACGCCTACTCCGCTGCTTGGGGCGTTGACCTGCTGCCATGGGGGAAGCGGGTCTGGTGCGAGCTGGAGGCCGGCGCGGGGGAGGACCAGCGGTGACTGGTCGGACTCCTCCCTGTCGGCCCCGGTCAAGCCTGCTGCCGACCACACCTTGGCAAGGTCGTCCTGGGGGCCGACCGTGGCCACGTCTTCGCCTCGGCTCACACGGTTTCGTCGGGCGGACACCACTCACGCACCATCTGAGGAAGGACATCCCATGAGCCGGGTCGCGCTCGCCACCCTCCTGCCTGAGCAGCCGATCGGGTTGAGGCGCGCTGACGAGCATTGGAACGCCGTCGCGGTACCAACCACCTGGAGCCGTCTCGTCCTTGCCAACCTGGCCGGTCGTAACGGGGCTGTCTTCGAGGACGCGAGGTTCCGGCACCTGGTGTGGGTCATCCCGTCAGGTGGGGCCGACGACTGGCCCGAGGCCCATGGGATGGGTGTGATCGTGTACCGCACCGGGGAGCAGCTGGCCGTCCCCGGACTGGGCGGTTTTCATGGTTCCCACTGGTTGCGCACGCCATCAGGACAGCTCCTCTTCACCGATCCGGACGAGCTGCGCACGGCCGTGGAGAAGGTCGCCGGACCGCTGGCCGACGCCGAGCAGCTGGGGCCCATGGTGGTGTGCTGCTACTGCAACACCCCGACACGGGACTCCAAGATCATCAATACCTGGACATCCCCCTGCGACGGCAGCGTTCACAACGACTATGCCTGCCGCGGGTGTGACTCCGCCCGGGGCCGGTGACGGTCGGCACGGGTCATACCCGCTTCCCGGGGTCCGTACGGATCCTACGGATCGTACGGGCGGTCCAGCGGCCGTCGGTGCGGGTGATGTGGACCGGGTGGTCGAAGCACTTGGTGATGTGGTCGGTGGTCACCACCTCGTCCACCGCGCCCGAGGCCAGGCACTCCCCGGTGCGCAGCAGCATCGCGTGGGTGGTGCTGGCGGGCAGCTCCTCCAGGTGGTGGGTGACCAGGACCGTGGCCAGCTCGGGGTGGTCGCGGCGCAGGGTGTCCAGGCTCTCCAGCAGCTGCTCACGGGCGGCGAGGTCCAGCCCGGTGGCCGGTTCGTCGAGCAGCAGCAGCCGGGGGCGGGGCATCAGCGCGCGGGCGATCAGCACCCGGCCGCGCTGGCCCTGCGACAGGGTCGGCCAGCGCGCGTCCAGCTTCCCGCCCATGCCGAGCGTGGTCAGCAGTCGGTCGGCCCTGTCCCGCTCTTCGGCGGTGGGCCGGCGGCGGGGGACCGGCTCCACGGTGTTGGTCAGCCCGGTGAGCACCACGTCCCGCACCCGCAGCGGGGAGCGCAGCGGATGCCGGGGGTCCACATGGCCCACGAACGACCGCAGCTCGCGCAGGTCCACTCGGCCCAGGGTGCGGCCGAGGACCTCCACCGTGCCGTGCGTCGGGTGCACCAGCGCGCCCGCGAGGCTGAGCAGGGTGGACTTGCCCGCGCCGTTGGAGCCGAGCAGCGCCCAGTGCTCCCCCTGGTGGACGGTGAGCGAGATCGAGCGCAGCAGCGGGGTGCCGTCGCGCACCACATCCACATCGCTCAACTTCAGTACGGGAATGGCCGGGGCGGTCACTGGGCCGCCACCTCCTTGTTCTGTCCTTGTCCTGGGCGACTGTCTCGACCGGTGCCGCGTACGGCACGGGTACGGCACGGGTACGACGGAGGCTATCCCGGGCCGGGCGGGCGGAGGGTTGCCGTCCGGTTGTTGAGAGGGCGTGGGGCCGCTCGTGGCGGGCGTTGTCAGTGGTGCATGGGAAGGTGGGCACACATGGGGGAAGTACGACAAAGGGAGGGGCGGCCATGGGCTGGCACCGGGGGCTGCTGATCGGATTCGATCTGGAGACGACGGGCACCGATCCGCGGACGGCGAGGATCGTCACGGCGGCCGTGGTCGAGGCGAGGGGCGGGGAGCCGATCGGTCGGCGCGAGTGGCTGGCCGACCCCCAAGTGCCCATACCGGACGACGCGGTGGCGGTGCACGGGATCACCAATGAGCGGGCGGCGGCGGAGGGTCGGCCCGCGCGTGAGGTGGTAGAGGAGGTCGCCGAGGTGCTGGTGGCCCACTGGCGCTCCGGCGCCCCGGTGGTGGCGTACAACGCGGCGTTCGACCTCAGCCTGCTCGCCGCCGAGTTGGGGCGGCACGGGCTGCGCCCGCTGAGCGAGCGGCTGGAAGGGGCGGAGACCGGCCCCGTCGTGGATCCGTACACGATAGACCGCGCCGTCGACCGCTATCGCAAGGGCAAGCGCACGCTGGAGGCGGTGTGCGGGGAGTACGGCGTGGTGCACGACCGCGCCCATGACGCCGGTGCGGACGCGCTGGCGGCGGTTCGGGTCGCCTGCGCGCTCGCCGAGCGCCACCGCGAGGTCGCCGGGCTCGAGCTGTGGGACCTCCACCGCAAGCAGGTGGGGTGGTACGCCCACTGGGCGGCCGACTTCCAGTCCTGGCTGCGCCGCAAGGGCACGCCGGACGCGGTGGTGGACGGCGGCTGGCCCCTGCGGGAGGCGGAGGCGGCGGTGGGGTAACCGCCTCTCGCTCCGCTGGGGATGCCCTGGCCTGTCGTCGATCGTCTGCGGCGCCGCCGTGGGCCGACCGCACCCACGCGGCGGAGCCGCACATCGACACGGCCCCGTGCCCCTTGGGGGCGCCTCTCGTTCGGGGTGCCTCTCCGATACCGAGGCCGACTGCCGCCGTTCCGCTCAGCGGCCCACCCAAGGCGGACATCGGAGCGTGCCGACCCCGCGGACATCATCGCGGCCCGCTTCGCGGACATCGGCGCGGGCCCCGTACATCCGCGCGAGCCGCCCTGCCGTACATCCGCGCGGCGCGCCTCCTCCCTACACCGGAGCGCGCCGCACCGATGAGTTTCCGGCTGCCGTGCGGTCCATACGCGTGAGGGGGAACACGCACTCGATCGAGGAGAAGAACCACCGTGACCGACGACCAGACCGTCATGATCGACTTCGGACCCGCCGCCCAACGGGTGACGGCGCTGCTCAGCGGAGTCTCGGATGAGCAGCTCACCGCGCCCACCCCGTGTGGCACCTATTCCGTGGCCGATCTGCTCGACCACTTCATGGGGCTCGCCATCGGTATGCGCCATGCCGCCGAGAAGACCACGGCCGTGGCGGGTCCGGACGCCCCCGCACCCGGCCAGGGGGCGGCGGAGCGGCTGGACCCCGACTGGCGGCAGGAGCTGCCGCGCCGGCTCGACGCGCTGACCGCCGCCTGGCGTGAGCCGTCCGCCTGGCAGGGCACCACGGAGGCCGGGGGCGTCACCATGCCCGCTCAGATGATGGGCATCGTGGCGCTGGACGAGGTGGTGATCCACGGCTGGGATCTCGCCCGCGCCACCGGCCAGCCCTACGACTGCGATCCCCACTGCGCCGAGGCCATCATCGGGTGGCTCTCGGTGTTCCCGGACGAGCAGCGCCCCGAGGGGGCTTTCGGCCCCATCGTCTCCGTGGCCGACGACGCCCCGCCGCTGGCCCGCGCGGTCGCCCTCAGCGGCCGCGACCCGGAGTGGCGAGCCTGAGCGAAGCCGTTCGTTCGGACTCCTTCGTTCGGGCCCGTTCGTTCGGACCCGTTCGTTAGGGTCCCTCGTTCGGGTCCGTTCCCTCGGACCCCTTCGCTCAGACCCGTTCGTTCAGAACGTGTGCCAGCGCACCGCCGTGTCGCCCTCCCGCAGGGAGGCGATGCGGCGGGCGAACTCGGTGCGCGCCGCCGGGTTGCCCGGGGCGTGCTGGGACACCCATGCGCAGCTGGCGGTCTCCCGCGCGCCCCGCAGCACCGCGCAACCGGGCCATTCGCGCACGTCCCAGCCGTACTCCGCCACGAACGCGTCGTACTCCGCCGCGCCGAGCCCATAGCGGTCCCGGGACAGGGCCATCACCACCAGATCGTGCTCGCGCAGATCGTGCGAGAAGGTCTCCAGGTCCACCAGCACCGGGCCGTCGGGGCCGATGTGCACATTGCGCGGCAGCGCGTCGCCGTGGATCGGACCGGGGGCGAGCCGTGGGGTCAGCTCCTCGACGGCGGTCGCGAAGTCGTCCCGGCGGGCGCGCAGATACGCCGCGTCCGCCGGGTCGATCGCGTCCCCCGCCAGCCGCAGCCAGCGCTCGACCCCGCCCAGCAGATCGCGGCGCGGCAGTGTGAGCGGCGCCGGATCGGCGGGCGGGTCGGGCAGGGCGTGCACCATCCGCAGCAGCTCCGCGAGGTCGCGCGGCCCGGCGGGGCGTACCGGATCGGGGAGCCGCTGCCAGTAGGTGACGAGGTGGTTGGCGAACGGCAACGGCTGCTCGGGGCCGAAGCGCCGGTCGGGGCGTACCGCGGGCAGTCCCTCCCGGGCGAGCCAGTCGGCGATCCGCAACTCGCGGGCGGCCCGGTCCCACACCTCAAGATCGCGGCTGATCCGGACCACCAGGGAGAGGCTGTCGACGGCGAAGACGGCGTTCTCGCCGAGGGCCAGCAGCCGGGCCTCCGCGGTACCGGCCCGGTAGGGCGGCAGCGCGGCCGAGAGCACCGCCCGCGCCCGCTCCTCCGTCAAGGCGACATCCGCCACCGCCACACCCCTCACTCCTCGTGTCCGTGCCGCCCAAGTCTCGCATCGGGTCCCGCGGCCAGTGTCACGTCGGGTCCTACGCCGAATGCCGCACCGGGCGCCGCACCGGGCGCCGCGCCGAATGCCGCGCCGGGCGCCGCGCCGGCTGCCTCAGATGAACCGCTTGACTGCGCCGTCCGCCCTCCGCACGATGACGTGGGCTCTCCCACCCGGGCCGCCCTCCCACCGTGTCCGAAGGAGGCCCCGCCGTTGGTACCCGTGACCGCCGCCTCCGCGCGCTCGGGCGAGGGCTCCGCCGAACACCCGTCAGCCGCTCCCGGCAAGCGGCCGGGCAGCCGCGTCGCGGCGCACCGCCACGGGACGTGGTTCCTGGTCCTCCCCGCGCTGATCCCGATCCTTTTGCTCAGCGTCGGCCCGCTGCTCTACGGCATCGCGCTCGCCTTCACCGACTCCCAGGCGGGCCGCACCGAGCCCACCCAGTGGATCGGGCTGCTCAACTTCCAGGATCTGCTGCGCGACACCCTCTTCTGGGAGTCCTTCCGGATCGGCCTGGTGTGGGCGGTGGCCGTCTCCGTACCGCAGTTCCTGCTCGCGCTCGGCCTCGCGCTGCTGCTCAACCAGAATCTGCGGTTCCGCTGGCTGGCGCGGGCGCTCGCGATCGTGCCCTGGGCGATGCCGGAGGTCGTGGTGGGCATTATGTGGCGGCTGGTGTACCACCCCGACGCGGGGCTGCTCAATGAGACGCTGGGCATCCACCGCGACTGGCTCGGCAGTCTGTCCACCGCCCTGCCCGCCGTCGTCGTGGTCGGCATCTGGGCGAGCCTTCCGCAGGTCACGGTCACCCTGCTGGCCGGGCTCTCGCATGTGCCGCGCGAACTGCACGAGGCCGCGGCCATGGACGGCGCCGGCGCCTGGCGCCGCTTCCGCGCCGTCACCTGGCCCGCCATCAGGCCCATCGCGCTCGCCATCAGCGCGCTCAGCTTCATCTGGAACGTCAACTCCTTCGCGCTGGTCTACGTCCTGACGGGCGGTGGACCCGGTGGCCGTACCCGGCTGCCGATGCTCTTCGCCTATGAAGAAGCGTTTCGCTATGGCCAGTTCGGCTATGCCGCGGCGATGGGGTGTGTGCTGGTGGCGGTGGTCTCGATCCTGCTGGCCGTCCATCTCGTCGCCCGGCTGAAGGGGGACGACGCATGAGCCCCCGCGCCACCGCCGCCGGGCGCCGGGCGGCCCGCACCACCGCCGCCGGGCGCCACGCGGCTCGCACCGGCCAGTACCTCGCGCTCCTCGGCTATATGGTCTTCCTCGCCTTCCCGCTGCTGTGGCTGGTCTCCACCGCCTTCAAACCGCCGCGCGAGCTGGCGAGCCTCCACCCCGGCTGGATCCCCGACCATCCCACCCTCGACAACTTCCGCCAGGCGTTCGAGGAGCAGCCGCTGCTGCGGTCCGCGGGCAACAGCCTGATCGCCTCCCTCGCGGCCGCGGCCATCACCGTCGTCATCGCCACCCCGATGGCCTATGTGATGGACCGGCACCACCGCTCCCGGCTGTCCCGGGCGGCCACCGGCTGGATCGTGGTCAGCCAGGCGTTCCCCTTCGTTCTGGTGATCATCCCGCTGTTCCTGGTGCTCAAGGAGGTCCGGCTGATCGACTCCCTCACCGGGCTGATCATGGTGTATGTGGTGTGGTCGCTGCCGTTCGCGCTGTGGATGCTGGCCGGGTACGCACGGGCCGTACCGCGCGAGTTGGAGGAGGCCGCGGCGGTGGACGGCGCGGGCAGGCTGCGGACGCTGATATCGGTCACCGTCCCGCTGCTGGCCCCCGGCATCGTGGCCACCGCCCTCTTCGCCTTCCTCACCGCATGGAACGAGTTCTTCTTCGCACTCGTCCTGCTCAAATCCCCGCGCAAACAGACGATGCCGGTCATCCTCACTCACTTCATCGGAACCGAGGGCGTGGCCGACCTCGGCCCGCTCGCCGCCGCCTCACTGCTGGCGACGCTGCCCTCGCTCGTGCTGTTCGCGGTCATCCAGCGCCGGATCACCAGCGGCACCCTGGCCGGGGCGGTGAAGCACTGATGCGGAGCCGGGGTGGTGAAGCACTGATGCGCCGTCGCACACTGCTGGCCGCGTCCGCCACCGGAACACTGCTGTCCGCTTGCGCGCCCGAGCGGCGGCGGGCCACCGGCGGCCGGATCACCCTCCGCTTCCAGTCCCTGGCCTGGCAGAAGGAGTCCGTGGCGGCCAACAAACAGCTCGTGGGGGAGTGGAACGCGGCCCACCCCGACATCCGGGTCGAATACGTACAGGGCAGCTGGGACGCCGTCCACGACCAGTTGCTCACCTCCTTCGAGGGCGGTGAGGCGCCCGACATCATCCATGACGCCACCGACGACCTCGCCGACTTCGCCTACGGCGGCTATCTCGCCGATCTCACCGATCTGCTGCCCCGGCGGCTCAAGGCCGAGATCCCGGCCCGGACCTGGCAGACCGCCACCTTCGGCGGCGGTGTCCACGGTGTGCCGTTCCTCCAGGAGCCCCGCGTGCTCATCGCCAACCGCGCCCTGCTGGAGCGGGCCCGGGTGCGGATCCCCACGCCTCAACGGCCGTGGAGCTGGGCCGAGTTCGAGGACGCCGCCGGGGAGCTGACGCGGGACGGGACATACGGTGTGGCCTGGCCGCTCAAGGAGCCCGTCTCCGCGACCCTCAACCTCTCCCTCTCCACCGGCGGCAAGGTCTTCCACCGGGGTGCGGACGGCAAGGTCACCGTCCGGTTCGACGCCGCCGACCAGCAGGTGCCCCGTGTCATCCACGACCAGTTGGGCGGCGACCGCAGCGCCGCGCGGACCACCCTCGGCATGGGCGGCTCCGACACCCTCCCCGGCTTCTTCGGCGGGAAGTACGCGATGGTGCCGCTCGGCTTCTCCTACCGTCAGCAGATCGTGCAGCAGGCGCCCGAGGGTTTCGCCTGGACCGTACTGCCCTCCCCGGCCGGGCCCGGCGGCGACCAGCGGCAGGGGGTGAGTCCGCAGACGCTGTCCATCGCCGCCGACAGCCCGTACCGGCGCGAGGCGGTCCGCTTCATCGACTTCTTCCTGCGCCCACCACATATGGTGCGGCTGGCCAGGGGCGACTGGATGCTCCCCACGGGCATGACCGCGCTACGGGACCCCGCCCTGCGCACCCGCCGCCACGGCTGGGCCACCGGCGCCGCCCTGGCCGGACAACTGCGCCCGGCTCCCGCCCAGTCGGTGCGCGGCTATCCGGAGTGGAAGGACAAGGTGGCCACCCCGGCGCTCCAGGAGTACTACAGCGGGGCGATCGGCATGGCGGAGCTGCGGAAACGGCTGGTCGAGGACGGAAATCTGGTGCTGGCCCGCTACCAGCGGTAGATCCCGGTACGTGCGCCTGGCCCCGGTACGCGCGCCTGGCCGTGCCATGGACCCGGTCCTCCAAGCAGACCTATACCCCTTGGCAAAGGTTGCCCTTGCCCGATCTTGTCCTTTCTCTTAACAACTTCTTAGCTTCAGGTGAACTCCTTTCGAACGCCAGGAAGATTGACCATGCCCCGAGACATTCCACCGCTCGCCGAGGTCCGCCGGATCACCGAGAAGAAGCGAGACGCGTGGTGGACCGTCATGCTCGTGGACCCGGTGGCCACACCGCTGGTCCGTTGGACCGCCAGGTACACCCGGGCCACCCCCAACCAGCTCACCTGGGGTGCGTTCCTGGTGGGCCTCGGCTCCGCCGCCTGCTTCGCCCAGGGCGACTGGAGATGGCTGCTGCTCGGGGCCGTGCTCTACCACGTGAGCTTCATCTTCGACTGCATGGACGGCAAGCTGGCCCGGCTGACCGGCACCGGCTCGGTCTTCGGCGCCTGGCTGGACTTCGTCTTCGACCGGATCCGGGTGCTGGTCTGCTCGATCGCCCTGATGGGCGGCCAGTACGCGCGCACGGACGACGTCCTCTATCTGTGGCTGGCGCTGGCAGTCGCCTCCCTGGACGCGCTGCGCTATATCGACTCGCTGGAGATCTTCAAGATCCGGCACGGGATGCGCAAGCAGATCAAGGCCCGGATGCGGGCCGCCCGCAAGGCCGAGAACCAGGCCGAACTGGCCTTCATGGAGGACCTGCTGCGGGAGAACCCCGAGGCCGATCTGGAGACGGACCGCGACACGGTGGCTCCCCTGGAGCCGGTGGCCGCCGTGGAGGCCACGGCGGCCCCGGGCACCCCGGCCGCGACCGGGACCGACGCCCCGGCCGGGACCGACGCCGGAGCCGGCGCCGAGGCCCCGGTCCAGGTACCGACCCCGCGCCGCCCCGCCGTCGTCGATCTGCACCAGGAGTTCCGGCGCCGGTTCCCGTGGTGGGTCCGGTGCCGGAACTTCCTCCAGCGCCACCGCATCCGCGCTCATCTCATCAGCGGTATCGAGTTCCAGATGGGCGTGTTCATCATCGGCCCGGCCCTGGACGCCGTGGTGGCGACGACCGTCGTATCGGGTGCGCTGCTGCTCGTCTTCGAGCTGGCCATCATCTACAAGTTGCTGTTGTCCACCCGGGACTTCACCCGCACCATCAACTCCTTCGAAACGGCCGATCGCTTCCCGGCCACCACCTCGGTCAACTCCTGAGCGAGGACCAGCCACTGCTCCGGCGCCACATACGCCACCACCACCTCCCGCCCCAGCCCGGCCGCCCGGAACGCCCGGTCGACCGCTCGGGTGGGGCAGACCCGGCGCAGTGACGCGTGGAGCGAGCCACCGACCCCGGTGAAGCCCAGCTCGACCAGGTCCGCGTAGGCGGACCGGGCCGCCGGGTCGGTGAGCAGCGATTGCGGCCGCCGGGTCAGCCGCAGGATCCCGCCGTCCACGGCGGGCACCGGCCGGAAGGCGGTACGGTCCACCAGCCCGCACAGCCGCCACTCGACCTCCGGCCAGGACCGCACGGTCAGCAGGGACCAACGGCCGTAGTCCCCGGTGCGTTTGCGGGCGTACTCCGCCTGCGTGAGCAGTGTCGCCGAGGTCAGCCTGGGCACCGCCCGCAGCGCCCAGGCCACGATCTCGGCGGTCCGGGCGTAGGGCACATTGCCGACCAGGGCGAACGGCTCGCGCGGCGGTGCCGCGGTCAGGAAGTCCCGGTGTACGACGCGGACCCGCGGATGGCGGGCGAGCCGCTCCCGCAGCCCCGGGATCAGATGGCGGTCGATCTCATAGCTGATCAGCTCACGGCAGCGCGGAGCCAGCGCCTCGGTGAGCGCCCCCTTGCCCGCGCCGACCTCCACCAGGAGGTCGCCGGGGCCTGGGCGGGCGGCGCGTACGACGCGGGCGGCGGCGCCCGGGTCGGCGAGGAAGTTCTGCCCGTACGTGCGCCTCGCGCGGTCGCGTTCGGTACGGCGCGGTTCGGTACGGCGGGCTTCGGTATGGCGCGGTTCGGTACGGCGGGCTTCGGTACGGCGGGCTTCGGTACGGGGCGGTTCAGCACGGCGCGGTTCGCCCCCGCGCGGGGCATGGGGATGGTGTCGATTGCGGGCCACGGCCACGGTCCTTTCGGAGCCGGGCGGGCGGCAGCAGCGCGGAACGGGCCCTGCCGCCCGTCCCGGAACGAGTGATTCCTGGACTGGCGGGGGCCCTGGCCGAGGGCGCGTGGAGGTACGGGATCAGCTCACGGTGAGAGACCGATGGAAAGTCCGGCGAGTCAGCCGCTCGGGCCGAGGCCGAGGAAATCCCTCGGGCACCTCGAACACCTCGACGGCGAACGGCTCACAGACTCGGAGAGACACCGGGCGCGTCCGGGCCGGCCAGGGCACCGGGGCCGCGCCGCGGGCGGCGGGCAGGCGAAGGAGAAGAGGCGCACGCACACGCCACCCCGGCACAGCCGCGGGTGATGCGGGTGAACACGCCGATGCCGGGACTTCCGCCCATCGGTGTACTCCTCCCGTGCGCGCGTACGCGAATGACGCGTATGCGGATCTCCGCCGTATCCCCCGCACCGTACGGATCGCCGCGGACATCCCGCAACGGCTTTTCGCGGCCCACCCCGCCGCACCCCGCCTCCCCACCCCGAAACACCGAACCGGTCACACGGCCCGAAGGCGATGTGACCGGTCGAGGGCTGGTCGTCAGGGCGTGGCCGTCAGACCCTCGCGTGCCGGGGCTGTTCGTCCGCGTCCGGCCTCGGGGCGGCGCCCACCGGAGTGGTGGGCCGCTGGACCGGGGCGGGCTCGTCGTGGGCGAGGTCCGGGAGCCACCGCAGCCACTTCGGCAGGTACCAGTTGCGCTCGTCCAGCAGCGACATCGTGGCCGGCAGCAGCACTCCGCGGATGACGGTGGCGTCGATGAGGACCGCGGCCGCCAGGCCCACGCCCATCTGCTTCATGGACTGCATCGACAGCGTTCCGAAGATGGAGAACACCGCGACCATGATGACGGCGGCGCTGGTGACCACGCCCGCCGTGGTCACCACGCCGTGCACCACCGCGTCCTTGGTGGTGCGGCCGGCCAGGCGCGCCTCGCGGATCCGGGAGACCACGAAGACGTGGTAGTCCATGCTCAGCCCGAACAGGATCACGAAGAGGAACAGCGGCAGCCAGGACACGATCGCGCCCACGCCCTCCGCGCCGACCAGCCCCGCGCCCCAGCCGTGCTGGAAGACCGCGGTGAGGATGCCGTACGCGGCGCCCACCGACAGCAGGTTGAGCACGATGGAGGTCACGGCGATGGTGAGGGACCGGAAGGACATCAGCATCAGCAGGAAGGCGAAGACCACCACGAAGGCGAAGACCGGGGCGACGGCCGAGCCGAGCTTGTCGTTGAAGTCCTTGGAGGAGGCGGTCGAACCGCCGATGGGGGCGTCCACCCCGTCCACCGCGCCGAGTGTCGCCGGGCGCACCTCGTTCCGCAGCACGTCCAGGCTCTTCTCGGCCTTGCCCTCGTCCGAGCCGCCGATCAGCGGGACCTCCACCACGGCCAGGTTCTGCCCGCGGTGGACGGTCACCTCGACCGGGCCCTTGGAGGCGCCCTTCGCCACGGCCTCGGTGCGGAAGCGGGCGATGGCGTCGCGCACCGGCGGCGCGTCGATGTCGTCCGCCTTCACCACGACCCTGGCCGGGTCGGATCCGCCCGGGAACGCCTCGTCGATGTGGTTGTACGCGTTCACGACCGGCAGCCGGTCGCCGAACTCCTGGTCCAGCGTGAGGTTCGCGGTGTTCATCCCCACGGCGGGGACGGCCAGCGCGATCAGCGCGCCACCGGCGAGCGCCAGCGACAGCTTGGGGCGGCGCAGCACCGGACGGAGGACGGCACGCCAGATCCGGCTCTCGGTGCCGCCGCGCCGCTTGGCGCGGGTCAGGAACGGCAGCCGGCCCTTCTCCACTCGCTCACCGAGCAGCGAGAGCAGCGCGGGCAGCACCGTCACCGAGCCGACCATCGCCACCGCCACCACCATCAAGGTGGCGAGCCCCATCGCCTTGAACTCCGCGATGCCGGTGAAGAGCATGCCCGCCATCGCCACGATCACCGTGACACCCGAGACCAGGATGGCGCGGCCGGAGGTGGCCGCCGCGACCCGCAGCGCGGTCTGCGCGTCCCGTCCCGCGGCCCGCTCCTCGCGCTCCCGGCGCAGGTAGAACAGGCAGTAGTCGACGCCGACGGCCAGCCCCACCAGCAGCATCACGGAGTTGGCGGTGTCGCTCATATGCACCCAGTGGCTGACCACCGCCACCAGACCGGTGGTGGCCAGGAACGCGGTCATCGCGAGCAGCACCGGCAGCAGCGCGGCCACCAGCGCACCGAAGACGATCAGCAAAATGCCCAGGGCCACCGGCAGTGCGGAGAACTCGGCCTGGGCGAAGTCGTCGCCGAACGCGTCGTCGAACGCCTTCTGGCCGCTGGCGTCGCCGAACTCCTCGATCCGCAGGTCCTGGTGGCGGTCCTGCGCCTTGTCCACCGCGTCCAGGACCGGCTGGATGTGCTCCGACGCCTTCTCCGGGTCGCCGCGCATCTCGAACTGCACCAGCGCGGAGCGCCGGTCGGCGGAGATGGTCTTCGTCTCGTAGGGGGAGCGGGGAGTGGTCACCTTGCCGGTGTCGCGCACTCCGGCGATCACCGCGTCGACCGCCTCGCGGAAGGCCGGGTCGTTCGCGGTGAGCCCGCCGCCCTTCGCCTGGATCAGTACGGTTTCTCCGGCCGCTTCGTCAATGCCCGCCTCGTCGAGAATCATCGAGACGCGCCCGGACTCGCCGGGAACCTGCTCGCTGTCCGACACATCCACCCGGCCCGTCATCGAGCCGACGGCCAGGGCGAGAATGACCAGCAGCACCCAGCCCCCGACCGCCGCCCACCGGTGCCGGGCACTCCAACTGCCCGCTCGCGCGGCTATCCCGCGCGGCCTCTCCAAGCGGCCTGTGTCCGCCACGACATCCCCTTATGCCCTGGTGGCGGACCGTCCCCGCCACTCGCCGACGACGCTAGGCGGTGGCGGCGGGCCGACCCATCCTGCTGACCGGTGAACCCTCCGGTGGTTCCCTCCAACCCCAGAAGGGGGGACAGCCCTACCATCCCCGATCGAGGCCCCTTACAAGCAAAGGGCGTTGACCTTGGTCTCCGCGCGGAGAACGTTGCCTATGTCACACATCTGTGGGGATCTTGAATTGACCCGTACTCATCAGTCAGGGTTTTGTCAGAACCGGAGTGGCCCCAACACACTCCGGATCTTTCGCACTTGAGGGATCGGACGCGATCCGGGTGCGGATTACCCCCCACAACCGCACGAGGAGGAACCCTCGTCATGGCAGTTCACAAGCAACGCAACGCGCGTCGACTCGGCCTGGCCGTGGCCGCCGCGACCGCCGTCACCGCCGGTGTCTTCGTGGCCGTTCCGGCCGGGGCCGCCACCACCGCCCCCGCCGAGGGCACCGTCTACGGCACCCAGGCGGAGAACGCCGTCGACGGCAGCTACATCGTCATGCTCAAGGGCGGCAAGAGCGTCAAGGCCGCCTCGGAGGGCAAGGACCTCGCCGAGCAGTACGGCGGGAAGCTGCGCCGCACCTACGACTCCGCCATCAACGGCTTCTCGGCCAGTGGTCTGACCGACACCGAGGCCAAGCGGCTCGCCGCCGACCCGTCGGTCGCCAAGGTGGTCCAGAACCACCGGTACACCATCAAGGGCACCCAGGAGGACCCGCCGTCGTGGGGCCTGGACCGGATCGACCAGGAAGACACCGAGGGCGACAAGGCGTACAACTACCCCGACAGCGCGGGTGAGGGCGTCACCGCCTACGTCATCGACACCGGTGTCCGCACCAGCCACAAGGACTTCGAGGACCGCGCCACGTCCGGCTTCGACGCCGTCGACAACGACGACGACGCGGACGACGGCAACGGCCACGGCACCCACGTGGCCGGCACCATCGCCGGTGCCGAGCACGGCGTCGCCAAGAAGGCCAAGATCGTCGCGGTGCGGGTCCTGGACGACCAGGGCTCGGGCACGACCGAGCAGGTCGTCGCGGGCATCGACTGGGTCACCGAGAACCACGAGGGCCCGTCCGTCGCCAACATGAGCCTCGGCGGCACCCCCGACGAGGCCCTCGACGCGGCCGTGCAGAAGGCCATCGACTCCGGTGTCACCTTCGGCGTGGCGGCGGGCAACGAGTCGGCCGACGCCAGCGGCAGCTCTCCCGCACGGGTGGAGGACGCGATCACGGTCGCCTCCAGCACCGACCAGGACGAGCAGTCCGACTTCTCCAACTACGGCTCGGTCGTGGACATCTACGCCCCCGGCTCGGACATCACCTCCGACTGGAACACCGGCGACGACGCGACCAACACCATCTCCGGTACGTCGATGGCCACCCCGCACGTCGTGGGCGCCGCCGCCGTCTACCTGAGCGGCCACCAGGACGCCAAGCCGGCCGACGTGTCGAAGGCGCTGACGGACGGCGCGACCGCCGACAAGATCTCCAACCCGGGCGAGGACACGCCGAACAAGCTGCTGAAGGTCGTCGAGTAAGTCTCATACGACTGAGGTGAACGGTTCCCAGGGGCGCAGCCGGGCAGCGAGACCACCCGGCTGCGCCTCCGGACGGCCGGAGCCCCCTTCGTCTTCCACCCGGAGGGCCGGGGCTCGTCGTCAGCCCTCCAGCTCGCGGCGCACGACGTCGAGATCGAGGTCAACGGTGAACTCTCCGGCCACGTCGACGGACGCCCTGCCCGTGATGGTGGCAGCCTCGCGGTAGGTGCCTCCGTCCAACTCGTGCACCACCACGCACAGATCCGGTTCCATCTCGACCCGCCAATAGGCGGGCACCTTCGCTTGAGCGTAGAGCGCCGGTTTGAGGATGCGGTCGGCGGCCCGGCTCAACGGGGAGACGATCTCCCCCAGCAGCAGCATGGTCTCGAGCGGCGCAGCCAGCGTGTGGCGCGAGACGACAGCGCGGTCGACAACGGCAATGTCGGGGATGAACAGCCTTGAATCGTTTGCCACCATCACCGCCCCTGCGGTGAGAAAGCGCGCGCCGGAGCGAGTTGATCCGGCGTTGATCTGGCCGCGTAGCGCGGAAGACACGATTTGGTGGGCCAAGCCGGGGGCGGGGGATATGTAGAGAACACCATCCACAAGCTCGTAACGAGCCCGCGCTGGGTGTGCCGGAAGCGCAAGGACGTCCTCGACCGTCCAGGGGTCCACGTGATCGTCGATTCGCGTCCCGGTGACGCTCATGGCTGTGACTCCCGGTCCTTCTCGGCTCAGCGTGCCGTCCGGCACGGTCAATCCCCGAGACTTTCAGCCTGGACCGTGGGCTCGCGGTCGAAAGCATGAGCATCACCCACAGGAGTGAGCCGAGCACCGACCGGCGGCGGACGGTGCTCGGCGATGCCCCGGTCGCGCTACGGCAGTACCTGCACCGTGTCGCCCACCGCGCGTTCGCCCGTCGCGTCGGAGGTGACGTTGGCGAGGCGGCCGTTCACGGCCATGGCGGTGGAGCCGCCGCCGTCCAGGTTGAGGGCCTGGACGGCGCCCAGGGAGCGCATGAAGCGGGCGGCCTCCTCCAGAGTGAAGCCCTCGCTCACACCGGGCTGCCGGCCGTCCACCGTGGCCAGGATCAGCCGCCCCTTCGCGTCGAGTCCGGCCATCGTGCGGGGCTGCCGCACGTTCGACCAGGCGTAGCCGAAGGAGAGGTTCTTCGGGTCGAGGGTGCCCTCGGCGGCGGCGTCGATGGCGAGGCGGCCGTCCTTCACCAGGGTCGGGGCGGCGCTGACGATGCTGTCGTCGGAGTCGAGCCGTACGCGACGGCCGGCGGTGTCCCGGACGACCTCATTCAGCGCGATCCGCTCGCCCTGCCGGGCATGGGCCGTCAGCCAGTCGGACGCGGCGCCGATGCCCTGGAGCACGGAGCCCCCGGCCGGGACCGTACCGCCGCGCGCCCCGGTGGAGACCACCCGGCCGTCGGCGTCGAGTACGACCTGGGTCCCGGGGCCGGTGGGCAGCGCGGCGCGGAACCTCGGCGTGAACTTCACCAGGTCGTCGGCCTCGGCGCAGGTCACGTCCTGCCGGGGCGACTCGGTCGGAGTGGCCCCGGGGCGGCCGCAGTTGCGCACCTTGCCGGGCACCCGGTTGATGCCCTGCACCGCATATGTGGACGACCCCGCCCGCGCGGTGACCGTACTGGTCAGATCGGCGATACGGGCGTGCCGACCGCCGTCCGCGAGGATCAGCGCGGCCCGCGAACCGGCGGCCATCGACTCCAACTCCCCGTCGTACGCGCCGATTCCGGCCATCGTGCCCTGGATGCCGTCGGCGTCGGAGGTGATGAAGAAACCACCGTTGACGGCGAGCAGGGAGTGGCGCTTCGCGGCGACCGAGGAGGTCGTCTCGCGGTCCGCCACGCTGGTGTCATGCGTGGCCGCCACGGTGCCGGTGAAGCGGGCCGGATCGATCACCGCCACATGGACGCTCTCCCGGTCGGCGGGCTGCTGCGCGTCGTAGCCGGTCCACTCCGCCACCGCCGTGAACCCGGCCGCGGCCACCTTCTCGCGCGCGCCCTGCGCCTCACCGGAGGTGCCGTACGAGCCCAGCCGCACCCGCCACCCCATGGTGCCGTGCGGTGTGTCCGCGTAGGCGGCCCACACCACCCGCTCGACCCGCGGCTCGAACCCCGCACCGCGCAGCCGCCCCGCCGTGTCGTCCGCCCAGGCCCGGTCGCCCAGCGGCGCGGAACCCGGCCCCTGCACCGTGACCGTCCAGCTCGGCTTCGCGTCCGCGTCCCGAAGAACACCGGCCCGCACCTGCACCCCCGGGGCCACCGTCTCCGTCGTCCACGACCCGGCATCCGGCGCCGCCTGCGCCGGGGGATGCACGACCGCCAACACGACGGCGGCCCCCAGCACGGCCCCCATACGGACACCCAGACCCCGGCGGACACTGCTCTCTTCGTTGCGCATGCCCGGAAGTCCAGCGCCGCCCGGGTACGGCACCGACACGGAAGCGGGGCGAGACGCGGAACGTACGGTGAACGGGCGGGGGAATGCCGAGGGCCGCCCCGCCCCTCGTGACTACCGCCCGAGTCGGTCGAGCGTCCCCGCCTTGACGGCGCGTATGAATGTTCCGAGTCGGCCCGGTGTGGTGGTGAGGATGTCGGCCGAGATCTTTCAGCCGACAAGGAGAACGCCAGGGCCTTGTCGAGAAATACGCGATACCGTGCCAGCGCGACTCCGCATCCAGCAGGATAGGGCCGTGCGGCACATCGATGTGTACGGTGTCCAGCCTCGGCACCGAGCCGTATGCGTAGAGCACGGGCGTCCCGGCGCCGCCGAATCCTTCCGCGCCGAACGGGACAACCCGTACGGTGACCCCGGGGCGCTCGCTTTGTTCAAGCACGAAGGCGAGTTGTTGTCGTGCGACCTCCCGATCGGCGACAAGTGTCCGCAGAGCGGCTTCATGAACGACTGCTTCATACGCGGGAGGCGATTCCCCCTCGAGCACCTCTCGCCGTCGCATACGGAACGCGACCAGCGCGTCCAATTGGCGTGTTGACGGCTGGGGAACACCGTAGGCCATGAGCGCACGCGTGTAGTTCTCCACTTGGAGAAGCCCAGGGATGTAGACACCCTGGAAGGTGCGCAAACGGCGAGATGGATGCTCCAGTTCGGCGAGATCCAGGGCCGCGTGTGCGAGGGTCCCCCGGTACTCCTCCCACCACCCCTTGTCGCGTTCCGCGGCCATAGCGACCAACTCGTCGATCAGCGCGTAGTCGAGGCACGCGTAATACGTTGCCATTCCGCGCAGCCGTTCCTCGCTGACGCCGGTCCGTCCCGCCTCCACGTGGCTCATCTGGGCGGAGGTCGTGCCGACCCGCCGGCTGCTTCTCGGGCGGTCAAGCCCGCCGTTTCACGCATGAGGGCCCCGGTCATGGTCTATGGCCGGCGGCCCGGATCGATAGGCTGCGGAGAGTTACCCGCTCCGGTCCGTAGCAGGAGGCAAGCATGTACGTGGCGGACGTGGAGCTGTCCGGGGTTCGGGGGTTTCACGGTCATCGGGCGGCCCGGTTGCGATTCCCGCGGAGTGAGGATGGCAGTTACGCGGGCTGGACCGTGCTGGCCGGGCGGAACGGCTCGGGTAAGTCGACGGTGCTGCAAGCCCTCGCGTTGGTGCTGCAAGGCCCTGCCATCACCCATGCCTTGCTCAAGGACGCCGGCGACTGGGTGACGAGAGGAGCGCGGAAAGCGGTCGTCGAGGCGACGGTGGTCGGGCCGGAGCACGTGGACGCCCGGTGGGTCAGCGACGGCGATTCCCTCGGGGAGCTGTTCCCGGAGATGGGGAGTGTCCGGCTGGTCTGGGACCGGGTGACGAACCGTGGTGAGAGCAGTGTCCATCTGCGACGCCCGAGGACGACGAAGGCGTTCCTGCTCCAGCGCACGGCTGAATCCGGCCCCTGGCAGGAGACCCCGCAGGGATGGCTGTGTCTCGGGTACGGCCCGTACCGCAGACTCGATGGCGGAGCCTTCTCCGGCCGGTCCGCCGTCGCGTTCGAGCGTGCCGACCGGCTGGCAACGCTCTTCGACGAGAACGTCTGCCTGGCCGAGGGCGTCACCTGGCTGATCGACCAGCACCTGCGTGGCCTTGAGGGACGTCCCGGTGCACATGAGCTGGTAGACGCGGTGAAGCTGCTGCTCGGAGATGGACTGCTGCCCGATGATCACGAGGTGAGCGGAGTCGACTCCGAGGGCCTGTGGGTGAACACACCACGCGGTGTTCTGGCCCTGCGCGGTATGAGTGACGGCTACCGCTCCGTGACCGCGCTCGTCGTCGACCTGGTGCGACATCTGCACGGCGCCTATGGGGAACTCCGGGTCGAGGAGCGTGGCGGACATCCCGTCATCCCCATGCCGGGGGTCGTACTCATAGACGAAGTCGACGCTCATCTGCACGTCAGCTGGCAGAAGAGGATCGGCCAGTGGATGAAGCAGCACTTTCCCGCGATCCAGTTCATCGTCACGACCCACAGTCCGTATATCTGCCAGTCCGCCGATCCCGGCGGGTTGATCCGGCTGGCCGCCCCCACGGAGGAGCGGCCGCCCGAGGTGGCCGACGATGAGCTGTACCAGCGTGTGGTGTACGGCAGTGGGGATGACGCGATTCTCTCCGACCTCTTCGGAGTGGATTCGCCGTACTCCGATCGTGCGGACGAACTGCGGCGGCGGCTGGCGGCCATGGAATTCAGGGTGCTGGATGGTCAGGCGAGCGATGCGGAACTGGCCGAGTACCAACGGCTGAGCGCCCAGTTGAACAGCTCTCTGTCGGCGCGGGTAAGTGAAGTGGCCGCCCATCTGGGGCGTGAGGAATGATTCGATTAGAACGGCCACCACTCGACGATCAGACAGTGAAATTGCTTGTGCGAGCGCATGAGCGCCTACCGGATGTGGGCCTCACGGAAGCTGTCGCCCGGAAAGCCTGGAAAGCGGCCGGCGGCACCCGCGACCGCGTAGCCATGGCCCTCCGCGCGATGGCCAGCGGGATTGAGCGCTGTATGTATTGCTCGGAGAGTCTCGGCACAGCCATCGACCACTTCGAGCCTCTGCATCACGCCCCTCGCCGGGTGTTCGACTGGTACAACCACCTCCTCGGATGCTCATTCTGTAACTCGCACGCCAAGGGCGGCACCTTCCCCAAGGACACCGCCACCGGGGAACCGCTGCTCATCGACCCCACGGCGGACGAACCGGCACATCATCTCCGGCTGTCGCTCACCAGCGGTGAGTACCACTGCCTGACCCCGAGGGGCTGCGCCACCATCGATGTCTTTCAGCTCAACCGGGGGCCGTTGCGCAAAGGCCGACTGGACGCTGTCGGTCAGTGCCTCGACACCCTGGCGGGCTGCGCCGCCCTCCTGGCGGCGGACGACACGGCCGGTGCACGGAAGCGCATGCTGAGACTGCGACGGCAGCCCCTCGCGGATGTTCTGCAAGAGCTTCGGCGCATCGCGGACCGGCCCTCGGCGGCCGTGGTCCTCGGGGACGAGGCTGCCCTCGAGGCCCTGCGTGCCTTGTACGGACAGCCGGTGGCCAAGCCGGTGTTCATTCCTCAGCAGACTTCGCGGCACCAGCCGGACTGCCGGTCCTGGAAGTTCGCCTCGACGGAGGGCTAGCTAGTGCCGCAGCGGCACTTGGCGGAGTGGAAACCCGGAATCATCGATGATCAGCGCGCCCCGCGGATCCGTCGCACAGCAAACCAACACCGTTTCGGCAGGGGAGTGGCGTCGCGGGGCCAACCTTGTGATCCGTAGGACGCAGGGTGGTTACTCGGAACGCCGTGGTGACAGTCCGTCCAGCACCATGTCGATCGCCCTGGCTACGACCGCCCGGTCGCCCCGGGCGTTGGCCAGTGCCCTGATCAGTACGTAGACCTCGGCCACCGTCGCGTCCGCGCGTACTTCGCCGGCTTCCTGGCCCCGGGACAGCAACACCTCGACGGCGTCCCGCAGCGCGGAGGCCGCGGCCTCCACCTCATCAGTGGCACCCGCCGGATCGGCGGACTCCTCCATCAGCGCGACGAGAGCGAGCTTCGCGGGTGCGCCCGAGACCATTTCCCGGAACGTCATGCGGAAAGCCGCCCCGGCCTCGCCGCCCTCGCCTCGCGCCCGCGCCGTGTCGGTGAGCTGGGTGAGGTGCCGCACGATCGTGGCCTCGACCAGCAGTTGTTTGGTCGGGAAGTGCCGGAACACGGTGCCGATCCCGACGCCGGCCCGGCGCGCGGTCAGGCCGACAAGCTGGCCGAGTTCTACGCCGAGGAAACCGATGTGCGGCACCCGATGGCCCCGCTCGGCGACACCCCGCTGCTCAGCCGCGAAGCGCTCCGGCAGCACTTCGCCGCGGCGGGGCGGGCCGGCTTGGCGGGCTTCCGTGTCGAGGACGTACGCGTTCACCACACCGCCGACCCCGAGGTGGTCATCGGCGAGTTCACTTACCGCGGCGACGCGGGCTGGGCCGCGCCGGGCATCATCGTCTTCCGGATCCGCGACGGGCTGATCGTCGAGTCGCGGGACTACATCGACCACCTCGGGCTCGCTCGTGCCACCAACTCGGTCGACGCCCTCTGCGCGCAGCTGACAAACGCCTAGTCCGCCGCCTGGTCCGACGCGACCAAGTGCCGTCGCGGCCCTAGGCCGTCAGCAGGGCCGGGGCCGCCGCGCGGGCCTCGTCGTAGCGGTGGAGGAGGAGGCGGGCCAGTTCGGGGGCGGGGCCCAGGACGGGGGACAGCAGATCGGCGCCCGCCGCTTCGGCGCCGTGGGCGATGCGGTCGGGGAGGCGGCCCGGGGCGATGACATAGGGGGCCACGGCCACGCGGGGGACGCCGTCCGCGCGCAGGGCGCGGACGGCGTCCTCGGTGCGGGGAAGAGAGGCGGAGGCGAACGCGGGTCGCACGGCGCACCATCCGGTGTGCCGCCACTCCCGCGCGATTTCAGCGATCACCGCGATCGCCTCCGGGTCGGTGGAGCCCGCCGAGGCCAGGACGACCCCGGTCGAGGAACGGTCGGCGGGGCGCAGCCCCGCCTCGTGCAGGCGGCGTTCCAGGGCGTCCATGAGCAGCGGGGACGGGCCCAGGACCGCGGCCTGGCGGACGGACAGCCGGGGGTGGCGGGCCGTGGCCTCGCGCAGAACCGCCGGGATGTCGGTCTTCGCGTGGAAGGCGCGGGTGAGCAGGAGCGGGAGGGCGATCACCTCGGTCGCGTCCGCGGCGGCGAGGCGGGCCAGTACCTGCGGTACGCGCGGTGCGTTGAACTCCAGGAACGCCGCCTCCACCCGCAGCTCCGGCCGCATCGACCGCACCCGTGCGCGCAGCGCGTCGACGGTCGCCGCATGGCGGGGGTCGCGGCTGCCGTGGGCGATGATCAGCAGGGTCGGGGCAGACATGGTGGGTTTCCGTTCCGTGGCTTTCTGTTCCGTGGCTTTCCGGTCGGTGGTTTCCGGTCGGTGGATTTTCGTACGGCGGGCTTCCGTTGTGTGGCTTGCTGCTCAGTGGCTTCGCTCAGTGGCTTCCGTTTAGTGGCTTCCGTTCAGTGCTCCGTTCAGCGCGCGCTCGCCAGCAGGCCGCGGCTGCGCAGGACCCGGCGCTCGATCGGGGCGAAGATCAGCAGCTCGATGGCGATGCCGACGACGAGGATCATGAGGATGCCGAGGAGCACCCCCGCCATATCGGAGTTGTTGCGCTGGTTCTCCAGGTACTGGCCGAGCCCCAGGCCCAGGTCCGGGGACTTGGCGATGATCTCGGCGGCCATCAGCGAGCGCCAGGAGAAGGCCCAGCCCTGCTTGAGCCCGGCGACGTAACCCGGCAGCGCGGCCGGCAGCAGGATATGCCGGGCGCTGACCAGGCCGCGGGCACCGAGGGTGCGTCCGGCCCGCAGGAAGAGCGGGGGCACCTGGTCGATGCCGGCCACCAGCCCGTTGGCGATGGAGGGGACCGCGCCCAGCAGGATGACGGTGTACATCATCTGGTCGTTCAGGCCCAGCCAGATCACCGCGGGCGGCACCCAGGCGACCGAGGGCAGCGACTGGAGCCCGGACAGGATCGGGCCGAGACCGGAGCGGATGAACTTCACCCGGGCGACGACCAGACCCAGCGGGGTCGCGATCGCCAGCGCGATGAGGAAGCCGAACAGACCGCGCGAGACGCTGGTCCAGACGATGTCGAGCAGCTCGCCCTCGACCCACAGCTGGTGCAGCGCGTCCCAGACCCGCCCCGGGTCGGGCAGTTTGTAGTCGGGGGTGACCTTCGCGAGGACGAGCGCCTTCCACACGGCCAGCACGACGGCCACGGCCACGATGGGCGGCAGCACCTTCTGGACCAGCACCTCGACCGGTGAGACGCGCTTGGTCTGCACCGCGTCCAGGGCGTCCAGACCGGCCTCGAGACCCGCCAGGTCCTGGGCGTTCCCCGGACGCGGCTTCGCCGTGGACTTCTCGATGGGCCGCTCCCCGCCGTCGCCGCCGTCGGCTTCCTCGACCGCGGTGCCGCGGGTGGTCTCACTGCTGGCCATGGCGGCGGATCTCCCCACGCAGTTCTTCGGTGATCTCAACGGACAGGTCGGCGACGTCCGCGTCCTCGATACGGCGCGGCTGCGGAATGTCCACCGTCCATTCGCGGACGACCCGCCCCGGCCGGGAGGACAGCAGCACCACACGCTCGGCCAGCCGGACGGCCTCGCGGACGTTGTGGGTCACGAACAGCACCGAGACGCCGGTCTCGCTCCAGATCCGGGTCAGCTCCTCGTGCAGCACATCGCGGGTGATGGCGTCGAGCGCGGCGAACGGCTCGTCCATCAGCAGCACGCTGGAGTCCTGCGCCAGTGCGCGGGCCAGCGCCACGCGCTGCCGCATACCGCCCGAGAGCTCATGCACCCGCTTGCCGTAGGAGCCGCCGAGCCGTACCAGCTCCAGCAGCCGCTCGGCGTGCGGCCTGCGCTCGGCGCGCGGCACCCCGCGCAGCCGCAGCGCCAGCTCGATGTTCTTCCCCGCGGTCAGCCACGGGAACAGGGCGTGCTCCTGGAACATCAGGGCCGGCCGACCACCGGGGACCTCGATGGCCCCCGTGGTCGGCTTGTCCAGGTCGGCGATCAGATTGAGCAGCGTCGACTTGCCACAGCCGGACGCCCCCAGAATGCAGACGAACTCCCCGGGCCGCACCTGGAGGTTGATGTCCTCGAGAACGGGCTGGGCCGCCCCGGGACGGCCGAAGGACTTGTGCACATGGGCGATCGAGACGGATCCGGTGGCATCGGCGGGGCCGGGGGAGCCCGCCGCCGCGGCGCTCGCCCGGTCGTCCTTCTCGGTGGTCAGTGCCGGGGACATCCGGTCACCTCCTGATGGATGCGTACATGCGTACTCGCGTACCGTGCGTACGGGGACGGACAGGCGGCTACTTGGCGCCGAGACCCGCGTCGGAGACGGTCGGCTTGCCCTCGGCCTTGAGGACCTTGTTCAGCGGGGCCAGGTCGTAGATCCCCTTGAGATCGGGCTTCTCCAGCAGCCCCGCCCGGACCGCGTGGTCCGCCTCGGCGTCCAGCGTCGAGGCCAGCGGGTCGTCGGTGGCCTGGATGGACTTCCACGCCGGGTCGATCACCTCGGCGGGCAGCGGCTTGCCGGTCTCCTCCTTGAGCGTGGCGTTGGCCGCTTCCTTCGCCTGCTCGGGGTTGGCGTTGATGAAGGCGTTGGTCTTCACCGAGCCGCGCAGCACGGCCTCGACGACCTTCGGATGCTCCTTCAGGAACTGCTGCCGGACGATCACATTCGTGATCACGAACTTCTTGTCCGGCCACAGCGAGGACTCGTCGAGCAGCACCTTGGCACCCTCGGCGACCAGCTTGGACGCGGTCGGCTCGGGCACCCACGCGCCGTCGATGGCACCGGACTTGTACGCGTCCGGGGTGACCTTGTTGTCGGTGCGGACCACCGACACATCGCCCTTGCCGCTCTGCGCGTCGACCTTCCAGCCCTTGCTCGCGGCCCAGTTGAGGAAGGCCACGTCCTGGGTGTTGCCCAGCTGCGGGGTGGCGATCTTCTTGCCCTTGACATCGTTCAGCGTCTTGATCTTCTTGGGGTTGACCACCAGCTTGACGCCGCCTGAGACCGACCCGGAGATGATCCTCAGGCTGGAGCCGTGCGACTTCACATAGCCGTTGATGGCCGGTGACGGGCCGATCCAGCCGATGTCGATGGAGCCCGCGTTGAGCGCCTCGATCTCCGAAGGCCCGGCGTTGAAGACGAACGGCGACACCTTCGTGCCGTGCAGCTCCTGCTGGATCTGGCCGCCCTTGCGCAGCCCCACCAGCGCGGTGGCATGGGTGAGATTGGCGAAGTAGCCGACCTTCACCTTGTCCAGGCCGTCGATCTTGTCGCCGCCGGCCGCGGGAACGGCCGAGGACCCCTCGTCGTCGGACTTCTTCTCCGAGCCGTAGCCGCAGGCGCCCAGCGCGCCCATCAGCAGGGGGAGGACGGCGGCCGCCGCCAGGATCCGGGTGCGGCGGTGGGGGTGCTGGGCGGTGCGGCGGACGGCAGATGACACGGGGTGTTCCTCTCGACGGGCCGGGGCGGCGTCAGAGGACGCCCGGCAGATCAGACGGTTTTCGGCGGTGGTGGACAGGGGCGGACAGCGGTGTCAGCCCGCACATCGCCCGACCCCGCCCTGACCGCTGCCGAGCGCGCCGCTGCCAATGCGGCCACCCTCCTTGGCGAACGTCGAGAACACCTCACCGGCCATGGTCAGAAGTCCCATCCCTCGTCGTCCCGCGCGCCCTCGGCACCCTCGGCCGACGCCGCGAAGGAGTCCCCCGCCATCCCGGCGGTGAGCGTGGTGCCGTCGGCCGGGTCGATCAGCAGGAAGGAGCCGGTGCGGCGCGAGGCGTCGTACGCGTCAAGCGCCAGCGGCTCCG
Source organism: Streptomyces malaysiensis subsp. malaysiensis (assembly GCF_040653035.1). Classification (NCBI taxonomy): domain Bacteria; kingdom Bacillati; phylum Actinomycetota; class Actinomycetes; order Kitasatosporales; family Streptomycetaceae; genus Streptomyces; species Streptomyces malaysiensis. The sequence continues at coordinate 452,609 of NZ_JBEZNG010000004.1, read as the reverse complement.
AGGTACGGAGCACGACCCGGCCGATGTCATTGGCGGCCAGCTCACCCGGCGCCGGGTGGTGCGACAGATCGGCCAGCGTCAGCCGGGACGGGATGTCCTTGATGATCGCCTTCACCGTGCGGGTGGTGTGCTTGAGCAGCACCCGGTCGCCGACGCGCAGCGGACGGTCGTGCAGATGGCAGACGGTGGCCTCGACGTCCTGGGTGGTCTCCGGGGTGTGGTCGCTCGGTGCGAGCAGATCCCCGCGCGAGATGTCCAGATCGTCGGCGAGGGTGACGGTCACCGACTGCGGGGCCCACGCCACGTCCACCATCGTGCCCAGCGCGTCGATCCCGGTGATGGTGGACGTCCGGCCGGACGGCAGCACGGTCACGGCATCGCCGGTGCGCAGCACACCGGAGGCGATCTGGCCCGCGTAGCCGCGGTAGTCGGGGTGCTCGGCGGTCTGCGGACGGATCACGTACTGCACCGGGAAACGCGCCGGGTCCTGGGACGGATCGGTGCCCACCGGCACGGTCTCCAGGTGCTCCAGCACGGTCGGGCCGCCGTACCAGTCCATGTTCGCCGACGGGGTCACCACATTGTCCCCGGCGAGCGCCGAGATCGGGATGGCGGTACACCAGTTTTCCTGGGGGTTCCCCCCAGACCCCCAGGCGGGTACGCCCAGCGAGGCCGCGTACGTGGTGAACTCCTCGGCGATGGCCGCGAAGACCGGCTCCGCGTAGTCCACCAGGTCCATCTTGTTGACGGCGAGGACCACATGCGGAACCCGCAGCAGGGCCGCGACCGCGGCATGCCGCCGGGTCTGCTCCACCACGCCGTTGCGCGCGTCCACCAGGACGACCGCGAGCTCGGCGGTGGAGGCGCCGGTGACCATGTTGCGGGTGTACTGCACATGGCCGGGGGTGTCGGCGAGGATGAACCGCCGCTTGGGCGTGGCGAAGTAGCGGTAGGCGACATCGATGGTGATGCCCTGCTCCCGCTCCGCACGCAGCCCGTCCGTCAGCAGCGCCAGGTCCGGGGCCTCCTGGCCACGGCTGCGCGAGGCGTGCGCCACGGCCTCCAACTGGTCGGCCAGCACCGACTTGGAGTCGTGCAGCAGCCGCCCGACCAGGGTGGACTTACCGTCGTCCACCGAGCCCGCGGTGGCGAACCGCAGCTGCGAGGTGGCCGCGGACCGCTCCACGGCGGCCGCCGCGGCCTGCTCCCCGGACGTCAGATTGCTCGTCATGGTTAGAAGTACCCCTCGCGCTTGCGGTCCTCCATCGCGGCCTCCGACAGCTTGTCGTCGGCGCGGGTCGCCCCCCGCTCGGTCAGCCGCGAGGCGGCTATCTCATCGATGACCTGCTCGATGGTCACCGCGTCGGACTCGACGGCGCCGGTGCAGGACATGTCGCCCACCGTGCGGTAGCGCACCATGCGCCGCTCCACGGTCTCGTCGTCTTTCGGACCGCCCCACTCACCGGGCGCCAGCCACATACCACCGCGGCGGAAGACCTCGCGCTCATGCGCGTAGTAGATCTCCGGCAGGTCGATCTTCTCCCGGGCGATGTACTGCCATACGTCCAGCTCGGTCCAGTTGGAGAGCGGGAAGACCCGGACGTGCTCACCGGGGGAGTGGCGGCCGTTGTAGAGCTGCCACAGCTCGGGGCGCTGCCGTCGCGGATCCCAGCCGCCGAACTCGTCCCGCAGGGAGAACACCCGCTCCTTGGCGCGGGCCTTCTCCTCGTCCCGGCGGCCACCGCCGAAGACCGCGTCGAAGCGGTTCTTGTCGATGGCGTCCAGCAGCGGCACGGTCTGGAGCGGATTGCGGGTGCCGTCCGGGCGCTCGCGCAGCCGGCCGTCGTCGATGAACTCCTGCACCGAGGCCACATGCAGCCGCAGCCCATGGCGGGCGACGGTGTTGTCCCGGTAGGTGAGGACCTCGGGAAAGTTATGGCCCGTGTCCACGTGCAGCAGTGCGAACGGGACCGGCGCCGGGGCGAACGCCTTGAGCGCGAGATGCAGCATGACGATGGAGTCCTTGCCGCCGGAGAACAGGATTACCGGCCGCTCGAACTCACCCGCCACCTCGCGGAAGATGTGCACCGCCTCGGACTCCAACGCGTCCAGGTGCGCGAGCGCGTACAGGCCCGCGCCCTCGCCCGCGTTGATCGCCGTCACGGTTGTCATGCCGCGCCCCTTTCGTTCGCTCGGCTGCGGTAGTAGCTTCCCGTCCTGTCGGCGGCCTCGCCGTGGGCACCGCCGGGCACTCGGCCCCCGGGTGCGGGGAGCGCCATGGCCCGCGATGCGGCGGCCGCGCGTACATGACTCACAGCAGTCCCCTTTCACTCAACAGCAACCGCACCTCGGCGGCCGACTCCTGCACGCTGTTCCTGTGGGTTTCGATGCGCAGATCCGGGTCGGCAGGGGCCTCGTAGGGGTCGTCAACACCGGTCAGACCCGAAATCTCGCCCGCGGCCTGCTTCGCGTACAGCCCCTTGACGTCCCGCTCCGAGCACACGTCGACGGGGGTGGCGACATGCACCTCCAGATACGCGGTGCCCTCCCGCTGGTGGCGCTTGCGCACCGCCTCGCGGCTGTCCTCGTAGGGGGCGATGACCGGCACCAGCACCGTGACCCCGTGGGAGGCCAGCACCTCGGCCACGAAGCCGATCCGCTGGACGTTGGTGTGCCGGTCCTCGCGGGAGAAGCCAAGCCCCGCGGAGAGGAACTCACGGATCTCGTCCCCGTCGAGCACCTCCACCCGTCGGCCCTCGCCGCGCAGCCGCTCGGCCAGCGCATAGGCGATCGTGGTCTTTCCCGCGCTCGGCAGCCCGGTCAGCCACACCGTGGCACCGGTGGTCGTGGGGGCGCTCATCTCGTTCTCCTGGTCGACAGCCATCAGCCGTGCAGCCCGCATTCGGTCTTGTTGCTCCCCGCCCAGCGGCCGGACCGTATGTCCTCGCCTTCCAGTACCCGACGGGTGCAGGGCGCGCAGCCTATCGACGGATAGCCGTCCATCAGCAGGGGGTTGGTCAGCACGCCGTGCTCGGCGACATAGGCTTCGACATCCGCCTGGGTCCAGCGGGCGATCGGGGAGATCTTCACCTTACGGCGCCGGGCGTCCCAGCCAACGACCGGGGTATCGGCGCGAGTTGGCGATTCGTCCCGACGCAGTCCGGTGGCCCAGGCGTCATACTCCCGCAACCCCTCCTCGAGCGGCCGCACCTTGCGCAGGGCGCAGCACAGATCGGGGTCGCGGTCATGCAGTTTGGGACCGTACTCGGCGTCCTGCTCGGCGACCGTCTGGCGCGGGGTCAGGGTGATGACATTGACGTCCATCACGGCGGCCACCGCGTCACGGGTGCCGATGGTCTCCGGGAAGTGGTAGCCGGTGTCGAGGAAGACCACATCGACACCGGGGAAGGCGCGGGAGGCCAGGTGCGCCACCACCGCGTCCTCCATCGAGGAGGTGACGCAGAAGCGCGATCCGAATGTGTCCGCCGCCCAGCGCAGGATCTCCAGCGCCGGGGCGTCCTCGAGTTCATGGCCCGCCTTTTCGGCGAGCCCTTCGAGATCGGTGTCCTCAAGCCGTGTCGTCATATCGCCGTGCCCCCTTCATCGACCGAGTCGTGCCGCAGGCCCTTGGCCAGCAGCCCGAGGAACGACAGGCGGAACGCGCGATTGCAGGACGCGCATTCCCACGCGCCATGGCCCTCCTCCGAAGGACGCAGATCCTCGTCGCCGCAGTAGGGGCAGTAGAACGGCGCCGCACGCTCGCTCATGTGAAGGCCCCCCTCCGTCTCCCGAAGCGCTCGCTCATGTGAGGGCCTCTTCCTCGGCCCGCGCCGCCCAGGTGGCGAAGCGCTCGCCGTCCTCGCGCTCCTCCTGGAAGCGGCGCAGCAGCCGCTCCACATAGTCGGGGAGCTCGGCGGCGGTGACCTTCAGCCCGCGCACCTTGCGGCCGAAACCGGGCTCGAGGCCCAGGGCGCCGCCCAGGTGCACCTGGTAGCCCTCGACCTGCCGGCCGTTGTCGTCCATGACCAGCTGGCCCTTGAGACCGATGTCCGCGACCTGGATACGGGCGCAGGCGTTCGGGCAGCCGTTGAGGTTGATGGTGATCGGCTCGTCGAACTCGGGCAGCCGGCGCTCCAGTTCGTCGATGAGCGAGGAGCCGCGCCCCTTGGTCTCGACGATCGCCAGCTTGCAGAACTCGATACCGGTGCAGGCCATCGTGCCGCGCCGGAACGGGGACGGCTTGACCTGGAGGTCCAGCGCCTCCAGCCCCGCGACCAGCGACTCCACCTGGTCCTCGGTCACATCGAGCACGATCATCTTCTGCTCGACGGTGGTGGTCAGCCGCCCGGAGCCATGCGCCTCCGCCAGATTGGCGATCTTGGTGAGGGTCGTGCCGTCCACCCGGCCGACACGCGGTGCGAAGCCCACGTAGTAGCGGCCGTCCTGCTGGCGGTGGACACCCACATGGTCCCGCCACCGCTGGACCGGCTGCTCGGGCGCCGGGCCGTCGATCAGCGGGCGCCGAAGGTACTCGTCCTCCAGCACCTGGCGGAACTTCGCCGGGCCCCAGTCGGCGACCAGGAACTTCAGCCGGGCGCGGGTGCGCAGCCGCCGGTAGCCGTAGTCGCGGAAGATGGAGGCGACCCCGGCCCAGACGTCCGGGACCTCCTCCAGCGGGACCCAGGCGCCGAGCCGGACGCCGATCTTGGGGTTGGTGGACAGCCCGCCGCCGACCCACAGATCGAAACCGGGGCCGTGCTCGGGGTGGCGGACGCCGACGAACGCGATGTCGTTGATCTCGTGGACGACATCGAGCACCGGGGATCCGGAGACCGCGGTCTTGAACTTGCGCGGCAGGTTGGAGAACTCCTTGCTGCCGATGTAGCGGCGGTGGATCTCGTCGATGGCGGAGGTGCCGTCGATGATCTCGTCCTCGGCGATCCCGGCCACCGGCGAACCGATGATCACGCGCGGGGTGTCACCGCACGCCTCGGTGGTGGACAGCCCGACGGCCTCCAGCCGACGCCAGATCTCCGGTACGTCCTCGATCCGGATCCAGTGGTACTGGATGTTCTGCCGGTCGGTGATGTCCGCGGTGCCGCGCGCGAACTCCTCCGAGATCTCGCCGACGACCCGCAGTTGCTCGGTGGTCAGCCGGCCGCCGTCCACCCGGACCCGCATCATGAAGTACTCGTCGTCCAGCTCCTCCGGCTCCAGGATCGCGGTCTTGCCGCCGTCGATCCCGGGCTTGCGCTGGGTGTACAGACCCCACCAGCGCATCCGGCCGCGCAGATCGGCGCCGTCGATGGAGTCGAAGCCGCGATGGGCGTAGATCGTCTCAATGCGTGTCCGCACATTGAGACCGTCATCGTCCTTCTTGGTCTGCTCATTGCCGTTGAGAGGGGTGAAGTGCCCCGCGGCCCACTGGCCTTCGCCGCGGTGGCGTCCGGCCTTGCGGCGGGGCGTTGCGCTTGCGCGTTCCGGGGTGGCAGCCATGGGGTGTATGTCCTTCTGAGCGGCTCTGGTGCGGCGGTTGATAGCTTGCGCACACCGTCTGACCTGCGCATGGGCAGGTGGGCAGAGTTGTGCGGCGGTGACCGGTGCGAAATGCGGCGGGGAGTGTCGAGGCATGCGCGCTCGCCCACGTCGTCGGGGGCGACGGAAGATGTGTTGGTGGTGCTGCCCGGGGCCGTCAGGGCCCTGTCGAGGTGCGGGTCAGCCCGCCGGACAGATCGCGCTGGACATGCGGCCGAGGTCGACGTGGCGTCGACTCACCAAGGCGATTCCAGCTCGAGACATGACGGAAGCGTCGCATGGGGGTCTCTGGCGAGTCCACCTTTATCCACTATGCGGACTGATCTGTCTCGCAGCGCAAGACGCTGTGGTGTTGGTCACCCCTCGTCCGACGTCTTGACGTCAAAGACCCGAAAGCCCCGGCGGCGGTAGTTCCCCAGCGCGTACGGCTCGTCCTTGCTGCATGTGTGCACCCACACCCGCTTGGTCGGCATACGGTCCGGCCAGCGGTCGGCCATGTCCCAGGCGCGGGCGGTCCCCCAGGTCAGCAGATGCCCGCCGATACGGCGGCCCCGGAAGGCGGGCACCAGCCCGAAGTACGCGATCTCCACCACGCCCCCGTCCTGGCCCTCCAGCTCGATATACCCGGCCGGGGTGCCGCGCTCGTACGCCACCCACGTCTCCACACCGGGCCGGTGCAGGTACCCCTCCCACGCCTCCCGTGACCACACCAGCCGGTCGGTCCACTCCACGTCCGAGCCCACCGCCGTATAGAGGAAGTGGCTGAACTCGGGGCTCGGCACCTCGGCCCGGACGATCCTCACCTCCGCCGCGGCGGGCGGCTCCTCCGCCGGGCTCAGATCCGACGGAGCGGTCTGCTCCAGGTGCCAGGTGGTCACGGTGATGCCCATGGTGGACAGATAACCATGGACGCCGTTGACTCGCCTTGACGGGTATCGCTCAAGCGGGGAGGGCGGGGGTCGGGGTGTCCGGGAACGGGGATGGGGACGGGAACCGGGATATGGGCGGGAACCGGGATGTGGAGGAGCTCGCCGAGCTGTTGCGCGAGCTCAAGGGGCGGACGAACCGCAGCTACGCGGCGCTGGCCGCCCGCAGCGGGGTGAGCGGCTCGGCACTGCACCGCTACTGCTCGGGGACGAGCGTGCCCGGCGACTACGAGGTGATCGGGCGGTTCGGCAAGGTGTGCGGGGCCGGCAGCGAGGAGCTGCTGGAGCTGCACCGGCGGTGGGTGCTGGCGGACGCGGAGCGGAAGCGGGCCGTCTCGCGGGCCCCGGCCGCGGTGTCGGCCACCGGGTCCGGTGGGCCCGGCTCGCCTGCCACTCCGGACGTCTCACGGGATGAGACGGAGGGTGGGCCGGATGGCGAGACGGCGGTGGGGACGGGGCCCGATGTGGTGGCGGAGGCAGAGGCAGGGCCCGATGTGGAGGCGGAGCCGGAGGCGGTGCCCGGTGTGGCGGCGGAGCCGGGGCCCTTGCGCTCGGCGCCCGCCCAGGGGCCCGGGGCCGCCGTGCCACCGCCGCACCGTCGGCCGCTGATCGCCGTGCTCGCGCTGGCCGTGGTCGCCGCGGCCGGGGTGGCGGCCGCGCTGTTGGGGAAGGTGTTCACGTCCTCGGGCGGCTCGGGCGGCTCCTCGGACGATCGGCTGCTGCTCTCCTCCCGCTGCCCGGTCGTGGTGAGCATGGGGCAGTCGGACGCGTGTGTGCATGAGCTCCAGTCGCTGCTCGCCCGCGCGGGCGGCAAGCTGGACATCGACGGGGCCTTCGGACCCGTCACCCAGATGCGTGTCGTGGTCTTCCAGCTCCGCAGCGGGCTGACGCCGAACGGATCGGTGGACGAGCGCACCAAACGGGCGCTGTACGAGAACGCGGGGAAGCCGCTCGGCACCTGGACGCCCGAGCGGGTCACCCGGCGTATCCGCGAGGTCTTCACCGAGGACCCCGAGCGCGCGGTCGGCATCGCGGACTGCGCCTCACTGCTCGATCCCCTCTATACCCTGCCCAATTCCAACGCCACCCGGAACTGGGGCGTCTTCCAGCTGTACGACGGCACGCTGCGCAAGCTGGGCGGCACCCGCGAGCAGGCGCTGGACCCGGACTGGAACATCCGGGCGGCCCATCGGCTGTGGGCGCTCACCCATGACTTCAGCGCCTGGCAAGCCTGCGACCGCGCCTACCGCGCCGGTTCGAAGGGGGATAAGGGGAGCTGACCACCACCCCCGCGCACCGCCCAGCATCCCACCTGGCGTCCCAGCGCCCGCCGTCCGCGCAGCTCAAAGGCGGTTTCCGATCCCGCTGTCCCGATTTCCCCGGTGGGTCGCCCGCCCGGCACGGAGGGCTGGGATCGTGCTGCCGCCGTCCTCGACGGTCCACCGATCCGCAGACGGACGGTCCACCGATCCGCAGACGGACGGTCCACCGATCCGCAGACGAAGGAGACGAAGACGACCATGGCTGTGACCAGCACCCGGATCAGACTCGGCGCCCTGCTGGGCGGCGCGGTCCTCGCGACCACCGGCGTTCTCACCGCCCAGAGCGCGGCGGCCGCCCCCAGCGCCCCCACGGCCGCCGAGGCCCCTTCCGCCGCCGCGGTGACCAAGCTCAGCCACTCCGACGCGGCGAACCGGCTGCGCGGCGCCGGGGTCTCCTGGACCTCCAGCGGGGGCTGCTCGGACCGCAACACCCCCACCTGTACGTCGTTCGAGCAGATCAACCTGACCACCGTGCAGGGTGCCATCACCCTGAAGGGGGCCACCGGCTGCGCGCTCACCATCACCGGCGGTACGGAGACCGGGCACGCCTCCGGTACGTACAGCCACTGGAACGGCTACAAGCTGGACTTCAGCCCCACCAGTTGCCTCAGCAACTACATCACCGGCACCTTCACCAACATCGGCCCGCGCCCGGGTGACGGCGCCCAGCAGTACAAGTCCGGCTCGGGCAACGTCTACGCCCGTGAGAGCAACCACTGGGACGTGACCTACTACAACTGCGGAGGCTGCTGACCCACGGCCCCACGGCCCCGCGGCCCCAGCGGCCCCAACGTTCCCGCCGACCGTCCGGACGGCCGCGACGCCACTGCAACGCGGCGCAACCTTTGCGCATGGCTGTATCCGGCACGGACAGTGGGCCCGGCGGGCGGAGGGTGGTGCCGAGTCGGCGCGGCATCCCCTCCGCCAACGCCTTTTGCGGCGATTCGGCCTGGTCACCGGGTGAGCGGCGGTGAAAACCCCCGATACGGTGAGAAGGTGCAGCCAGCAAATGAAACACCGAAGCCGCCCGGCCGGCTCCGCAAAGCCCGCGCCCTGTACCGCAATGTGTCCAAGCGCAGGACGGCCTGGCTGCTGCTCAAGGACACGGTCAATTCCTGTATGGAGTACCGGGTCACCGGGCTCGCCGCCGAAGCGGCCTTCTTCACCCTGCTGTCGCTGCCGCCGCTGCTGCTCGGCCTGATCGGGCTGCTCGGCTACTTCGACGCCTGGACCAGCACGGACACGGTGGCCACCATCCGGCAGAACATCCTCGACGCCTCCGCGACCGTGCTGTCCGACCGGGGCGTCAAGGAGATCGCCCGGCCCCTGCTGGACGACGTCATCAAGGGCGGCCGCCCCGATGTGATCTCGCTGGGCTTCGCCATCGCCCTGTGGTCCGGCTCCCGCGCGGTGAACGTGTTCGTGGACACCATCACGATCATGTACGGACTGGAGGGGCGGCGCGGGATCGTCAGGACCCGGCTGCTGTCCTTCCTGCTCTATCTGGTGGCGCTCCTGGTCGGGGCGGTGGCGCTGCCGCTGATGGTGGTCGGTCCGGAGGCCGTGGTGGGCCTGCTGCCGTCCAGCGGCGACCTCGTACGGGTGCTGTACTGGCCCGTGGTGATCGTGCTGTCCATCGCCTTCCTCACCACGCTCTACCACGTGTCCGTGCCGGTGCGCTCGCCGTGGCGGGAGGACATCCCCGGGGCGCTGGTGGCCCTCGCCATATGGGTGCTGGGCAGCTTTCTGCTCCGGATCTACCTGGTCCATACGGTCGAGGGGCCGACGATCTACGGCTCGCTTGCCGCGCCCGTCGCGGTGCTGCTGTGGATCGGCGTGTCCGCCTTCGCGGTGCTGGTCGGGGCTGCGGTCAACGCGGCGATCGACCGGGTCTGGCCCTCGGTGGCCACGGCCGCCGGGCGTGCGGAGCGCGCCGCCCTCGCCCGGGAGGAGGCGGCCCGGCTGCGGGCGAGGGAGCAGCGCACGGCGGACGACGGCGCGGCGGAGATCACCCCGCCGTCGGAGTTCCCCGAGCGCTGGGCCCAGTTCCTGCCGCACGGGGACATACGCTCCCGGCTGCACGCGAGGCGCGAGGCCGGGGAGAAGGCCGCCGGGAAGCCCACGGGGAAGCAGGGGAAGCCCGGGAAGCCGGGGGAGCAGGGGGATTCCGCGAAGCAGGGGGAGCGGTCGGCGGACGGGGGCCAGGGGAGGCCCCCGGGGACGTCGGCAGGGAACTCCGCTGGTCAGCCCGCGGGGAACTCCGGGAATGCCCAGCCCCCGGGGCAGGCGCGGCCCTCGGGGAAGGGTGCCGGGGAGCCCCGGACGCCCCGGCAGGGGCCGAGGCGTCCGGAGGTACGGTCCGCGGCGGACGGCGCGAGCGGCACCACGGACAGCACCGCCATCGACGACACCGCCACCGGGGCCACCGCCGCCGACGACACCGCGGCCCCGGACGATCCCGCCGTCAGGGACGACACCGCGGCGGACGACGACCACCGGGTGCGCTGACGCGCCCTACCCCGCCGGGGCGAACCGCACCGGCAGCCGCAGCAGGCCGCGCATCATGCTGGGGCGCCAGACCAGGGTGTCCGGATCGGTGTCCAGGGCCAGGTCCGGGCACCGCTCGAGCAGGGCCCGCAGCGCGATGGTGGCCTCCAGCCGGGCCAGCGGCGCGCCCAGACAGTGATGGACACCGTGGCTGAAGCCCAGGTGGCCCCGGGCGTCCCGGTGGATATCGAAGCGGTCGGGGTCGGTGAAGCGCTTCGGGTCGCGGTTGGCCGAGCCGAGCAGCACCAGCACGGGCTCACCGGCGGGGATCTTGGTGCCTGCGATCTCCATGGGTTCGGTGGTGAAGCGGTGCGCCGTGGACTGCGACGGGCCGTCGTAACGCAGCATCTCCTCGACGGCGCCGTCCAGCAGCGTCTGGTCGGCCCGGAGCGCGGCCAGCTGCTCGGGGGCGCGCAGCAGCGCACAGGTGCCGTTGGAGAGCAGGTTGACGGTTGTCTCATGCCCGGCGACCAGCAGCAGGAAGGCCATGCCGAGCATCTCCTCGGACGAGAGCCGGTCGCCGTCCTCGTCCATGGTGCGCACCAGGGCGGACAGCAGATCGTCGCCCTCCGCCTCCCGCTTGGCCTCGATGAGCCGGGCCAGATAGCCGGTCATGGCGGCCACGGCGGCGCCCGCGGCCTCCGGGCCGCTGGGGAAGACGATCTCGCTGGACCAGCCGCGGAAGTCGGCCCGGTCGGTCGCCGGAACGCCGAGCAGTTCGCAGATCACCGCCATTGGCAGCGGCATCGCGAACGACTCCACGAGATCGGCCCGGCCGAGCGGCAGCATGGCGTCCAGCAGCTCATCCGCGATCTGCCGGATGCGCGGCCGCAGCGCCTCGATGCGGCGGGCGGTGAACTCGCGCGCCACCAGCTTCCGCAGCCGGGTGTGGTCCGGCGGATCGGTCTGGAGCATGTTCAGGCCGATGGCATTGCCCCCGTCGTCCTTCCAGGACGAGGAGTGGCGGATGTCATTGCTCAGCCGGGGGTCGGTCAGCGCGGCGCGCGCCTCCTCATGGCCGACGATCAGCCAGACGTCGTCCGCGCCGTGGCTGGGCACCCGGTGCACGGGGCCCTGCTCCCGCAGCAGGGCGTAAAGCTGGTACGGGTCGGCGACGATGTCCGTACCGGGCGGGACGAGTCTTTCGAAGGCGGGCAGGGTCACGGCGTAGGTCCCTTCGTCGTCGGGTTTACGGGGTGTCCGGCGGGCTGTTCCCTCCCCGCCCCTCCCCGCGGCACCTATATGCGGTTCCGCCGCGTGGCAGGGGCTTCGCCCCTGGACCCCCGGGGTCTGGGGCGGAGCCCCAGTTGTGGGAAGGGGCGGGGCGGGGAACAGCCCGCCGCGGACGTGGTCGGTCACAGACCGCGTTCGGCGAGCCAGCCCTCGATGGCCTCGCTGGTCCGGGGGAGGTGGTGCTCCATGATCGTGAAGTGGTCTCCCGGGGTGGCCTTCGCGGTGTGCGGGAAGGGCCAGGACGCGCGCCACGCGTCGCCCTCGAACCCCTCGTCCTGGTGGGGCATGGGTTCTGCCGCGCTCAGGAAGAACGTCGGGCTCTCGACGGGCCGTAGCACGCACTCCTCCATCAGCAGGGCGTTGTAGCGCCCGCTCGCCGAGAGCTTCGCGCCGGTCAGCGCGAAGTCGCCCAACAGCTGCTCCCGGGAGTCCAGGCCCTCGTTCAGCGCGATATGGGTCTTCTCGGAGAACTGGTGGGCGGCCTCGAAGGTGTCGAGCAGCACGACCGCGCCGGGCGGCAGCCCCGCCCGCTCGGCGCGCTCCGCCAGGGCGTAGGCGAGCAGCCCGCCCATGGAGTGGCCGACCAGGACATAGCGCTCGGTGCCGATGGCCGCGCGCAGCTGGTGGAGGTGCAGCTCGATCAGGGCGTCGAAGCTGTCGGCCACCAACTCGCCTTCGAGATAACCGGGGTTGACCAGCGAGAGGACATCCCGCCTGCCCTCGAACATCTGCGCCATCATCCCGTACTGGATCGGCCCGGCGGTGGCGGTGATGGCGGGCAGACACACCAGCGTCGCCCGGGTGCCGTCGCCACCGGCCATCTTCACCGGCTGGAGGACGTGCCCAGCGGCGTCCTCGGCGGTGAAGGACGGCCGGAGCCGGCCCGCGGCCTGGATGAGCGCCATGCCCACCGACTGGGCCCGACCGCTGGCGTACGCCTGGTGGTAGAGGGTGGTGAGGCTGTCGTACGGGTCCGACGCCGGGGCCGCGGTGGCCTTCGCCAGCTCCAGCTCGACCGCGGACGGGGGTGCGGAGGCGTCGGGCGCGGTGTCCGGGGCCGTATCCGGGGAGGGCCCCGGGGCGGTCTCCGGGGTGGACCGCTCCGGCGCGGCTCGCTCCAAGGGCGCGGTGTCCTCCGCCGCGGGGGCGCTCGGCCGGGTGGCGGCCCGGCTGTCCAGCAGGGTGGCCAGATGCCCGGCGAGCCGGTCCACCGTCGAGTGCTCGAACGTCGCCGTGGCCGACAGCCGCAGCCCGAGCAGCGTGGCGAGCCGGTCGCGCAGATCGATCCCGCGCACCGAGTCCATGCCGAGCGCCAGGAACTCGGTGTCCGGGCCGAGGTCCGCGCCCGCCTCATGGTGGAGCACCGCGCGCAGCTGCTCCCGGACGAGGTCCGCCAGCAGCCGCTCCCGCTCCATGGGCGCGGCGTCCAGGACGCGTTGGGCGGCGGCGGTGTCCTGCGGCCGGGGGCGCGGCCGCCCGCGTCGTACGGGGCGGGCCACACGCTCCTCCGCGGCCGTCTGAAGCCGGTCTACGGACACCGGCCGCAGCGTCAACTCTTCGATATGCGCAAGCGGTTGGCCGTCAACGCCCGCGAGATGGACGTCGATGGCATCCGGGCCGACGGCGGACAGCCGCACCCGCACGGTGGCGGGCGAGGTGGCGGATGGAGTGGCTCCCGGGGTGACTCCCGGGGTGGAGTGCAGCCGGAGACCACTCCAGGAGAACGGCATCCGGATCCGCCCGCCCGCCGACTCCGCCGGGTCGAAGAACCCGCCGAGGCCGACCGCGTGCAGGGCGGCGTCGAGCAGCGCGGGATGCAGCGCGAAACCGTCCACCGGGCCGCTACCGGTCCCTTCGGGCCGCTCGTCCAGGGCCACTTCCGCGAAGACGTGCCCGTCGCGTCGCCACGCCGACCGCAGCCCCCGGAAGGCCGGGCCGTAGTCGAAGCCGTCGGCCGCCAGCCGGTCGTAGTGGCCCGTCAGGTCGACGGCGCGGGCACCGGGCGGCGGCCAGGCGGCCGCCAGCTCCGCGAACGCGGCCGCGCCGGAGCCGTGCTCGCCATTCACCGGGACACCCGCCGGGCCGCCGTCCGAGCCCACCGGATCCGGTGCCACGAGCGCCCGCACGTGGCAGGTCCAGCCCGTCGCCGTGTCCCCGGCCGCCGGCTCGGGGCGGGAGTGCGCGGTGAGCTCCCGGCGGCCCTCCGCATCGGGCCCGCCCACCTGGATCTGGAGCTGCGCCGCGTCGGTGGCGGACAGGAACAGCGGCTCCTGGAGGGTGAGTTCGGGCAGATACGGGCAGCCGACGGCACGGCCCGCGTACAGCGCCCAGTCGAGGAACACACTGCCGGGCAGCACCACACCGCCCAGCACCGCATGGTCGGCGAGCCAGCGGTGAGTGGTCTGCGAAAGCCGCGCCGTGAACAGCACCGTGTCGCCACCGGCCGGGGCCACCGCCCCCGCGAGCAGCGGATGGTCCACCGCCGTGAGCCCGGCGCCGCCCGCGTCCCCGGTGTGCTCGGGCGCGTCCAGCCAGTACCGCCGCGCGCGGAAGGCGTACGTCGGCAGATCCACCGGCCGCCCGCCCTCCAACGCGGTCGACCACTCCACCGCGCCCCCGGCCACGAACAGTTCGGCCAGCGCGGTGAGCAGCCGCTCCCGGCCGCCCTCGTCCCGGCGCAGCGTGCCCACCGCGACGGCGTCGCGGGCCGCCGAGGTGTTCCGCGGTGTCCGCTCGACCGTCTGCTCGATCCCCGGGATCAGCACGGGGTGCGGGCTCACCTCGATGAACACCGTGTGCCCGGCGTCGGCCAGGGCACGTGTCGCCTGCTCGAACCGCACGGTCTCACGGAGGTTCCGGTACCAGTACTCGGCGTCCGTGCTCGCGCCGTCGAGGAGGGCGCCGGTCACCGTCGAGTACATCGGCAGCCCGCCGGGGCGGGGCGCGATGGGCGCGGCCAGTTCGAGCAGCCGTGCACGGATCCGTTCGACCTGCGGAGTGTGCGAGGCGTAGTCCACCGGGACCCGGCGCGCCCGTACGCCGTCCCGTTCACACGCCGCCATCAGCTCGTCCAGCGCCGCCGCGTCCCCGGCGACCACGGTCGAGGCGGACCCGTTCACGGTGGCCACGCAGAGCCGCTCGCCCCAGGGCGCCACCAGGCTCTCCGCCTCGTCCACCGGCCGGGGCAGCGAGACCATGCCGCCCCGCCCGGCCAGTTCGCCGCCGATGAGGCGGCTGCGCAGGGCGACGAGACGGGCGGCGTCCTCCAGCGAGAGCACCCCCGCGACACACGCCGCCGCCAGTTCGCCCTGCGAATGCCCCACCACGGCGGCGGGTTCGACACCATGGGACCGCCACACCCGGGCCAGGGACACCATGACCGCCCAGAGCACCGGCTGCACCACATCGACCCGGTCCAGCGACGGCGCGCCCGGACGTCCGCGCACCACATCGAGCGGCGACCACTCGACATACGGGGCCAGCGCTTCGGCGCAGGCGGCGAAGGACTCGGCGAACACCGGTGAGGCGTCGAGGAGTTCGGCCGCCATCCCGGCCCACTGCGAGCCCTGTCCTGGGAAGACGAACACCGGCCCCGACCGGTCGGCGGACACGCCCCGCACCACACCGGTGGCAGGTTCGCCACGGCCGAGTGCCGCCAGCCGGTCCAGGAAGTCCTCCCGGGTGCGGCCGATCACCACGGCGCGATGGCCGAAGACGGCCCGGGACAGCAGCGAGCGGGCCACATCGACGGGCGCCAGGTCCGGGTCGGCGGCCAGCCGCTCCAGCAGCCGTCGAGCCTGGTCGCGCAGGCTGTCGGCGGTCTTCGCCGAGAGCGTCCACGGCACCGTCACCGCCACCGGCGTCGGTTCGTCGGGAGTGCCGTTGTCCGGTGCCTCCTCCAGGATCACATGGGCGTTGGTGCCGCTGATGCCGAACGACGACACCGCACCGCGGCGCGGCCCACCGGCCGTGGGCCAGGGCTCGCTCTCGGCGGCCAGCCGTAGCGCCCCGGCCGTCCAGTCCACCTGCTCGGTGGGGTGTTCGGTGTGCAGGGTGCGGGGCACGACGCCGTGGCGCAGGGCCAGCACCATCTTGATGACGCCCGCGACCCCGGCGGCGGCCTGGGTGTGGCCGATGTTGGACTTCACCGAGCCCAGCACCACCGGCCGGTCGGCGGGCCGGTCCCGGCCGTACGTGGCGAGCAGGGCCTGCGCCTCGATCGGGTCGCCCAGCGGTGTCCCGGTGCCGTGTGCCTCGACCACGTCCACATCGGCCGCCGTGAGGCCCGCGTTGCTCAACGCCTGCCGGATGACGCGCTGTTGGGCGGGGCCGCTGGGCGCGGTGAGGCCGTTGGACGCGCCGTCCTGGTTGAGCGCGGAGCCCCGGAGCAGTGCCAGCACCCGGTGGCCGTGGCGGCGGGCGTCGGACAGCCGCTCGACCACCAGCATGCCGACGCCCTCGGCGAAGCCCATCCCGTCGGCCTCGGCGGCGAACGCCTTGGAGCGGCCGTCGGGGGCGAGCCCGCCGACCCTGCTGAACTCGACGATCGGCCGCGGGGTCGACATGACCGTCACGCCACCGGCCACCGCGAGGCTGCATTCGCCCTGCCGGACCGCCCGCGCGGCCAGGTGCAGCGCCACCAGGGACGAGGAGCACGCGGTGTCCACGGTGATGGCCGGGCCTTCGAGCCCGAGGGCGTAGGCGACCCGGCCGGTGGCCACGCTGCCCGCGCTGCCGTTGCCGAGATAGCCCTCGAAGCCGTCGGCCAGCTGCTCGGGGAAGCGGGTGGCGTAGTCGTGGTAGATCAGCCCGGCGAAGATCCCGGTCGGGGTGGTACGCAGCGCGGTCGGGTCGATGCCCGCGTGTTCGAACGCCTCCCATGTGGTCTCCAGCAGCAGCCGCTGCTGCGGGTCCGTGGCCAGCGCCTCTCGGGGCGAGATACCGAAGAACTCGGCGTCGAAGTCGGCCGCGTCGTACAGAAAACCACCGGCCGGTGTGTAGTCCCCGGAGCCGCCGGAGCCGCCGGAGCCGCCGGAGCCGCCGGAGCCGCCGGAGCCGTCGGAGCCGCCGGGGCGGCCCAGCTCGGCGTGCCAGCCGCGGTCGTCGGGGAAGGGCCCGATGGCGTCCCGCCCCTCGGCGAGCAGCCGCCACAGCTCCTCGGGCGAGCGCACCCCGCCGGGGAAACGGCAGCTCATCCCGACGATCGCGATCGGGTCGTCGTCATGGGCGGCAGTGGCCACGCGGTCCGGGACGGCGGGTCGGGCCGCGGTGGCCTCTCCGTCCGGTACGAGCAGTCGCAGCAACTCGGCCACCAGCGCGGCCACGGTCGGATGGTCGAAGACGGTGGTCACCGGAAGCCGCAGCCCGGTGGCCGTGCCGAGCCGGTTGCGCAGCTCCACGGCCGTCAGCGAGTCGAAGCCCAGGTCCCGGAAGGAGCGGTCCCCGGCCACCGGGTCGCCGTCCGCGTGCCCCAGCACCACGGCGGCCTGGGTCCGTACGAGGTCGCTCAGCGTGCGCTCGCGGTCCGCCGGGGGCAGCGTGGCCAGCCGATCCCGCAGACCGCCCCCGCCCGTGGCGGTGTTGGCGGCGGCGCGCCGGACCGTCGTACGGACCAGCCCGCGCAGCAGTGGCGCGGGCTCGCCGTGGCGGCGCAGGGCTGCCATATCCAGCCGTACCGGGACGCTGAGCGCGCGGGGCGCCCGTATGGCCGCGTCGAAGAGCGCGAGGCCCTGCTCGGCCGTGAGCGGCCGCACACCGAGACGGCGCATCCGGTCGAGGTCGATGGCGCCCAGGCCACCGGTCATCCCGCCGCGTTCGCCCCACAGCCCCCAGGCGAGCGCGTGTGCGGGCAGGCCCTGGTCACGGCGGTGTCGGGCGAGGGCGTCCAGAAACGCGTTGGCGGCCGCGTAGTTGCCCTGGCCGGCGGAGCCCAGCACCCCGGCGGCGGACGAGAAGAGAACGAACAGCGCCAGATCCCGGTCCCAGGTCAGCTCATGCAGATACCAGGCCGCGTCCGCCTTGGGGCGCAGCACGGTGTTCAGCCGCTCGGGGGTCAGCGCGGAGACCACCCCGTCGTCCAGCGCCCCGGCCGCGTGCACCACACCGCGCAGCCGCGGCAGGCCGTCCAGCAGCGTGGCCAGCGCCGCACGGTCGGACACATCACATGCCACCACCCGGGCCGTGGCGCCCAACTCGGCCAGCTCGGCGATGAGTTCGGGCGCACCGGGAGCGTCCGGACCCCGGCGGCCGGCGAGGACGAGATCGGTGACGCCATGGCCGATGACCAGACGCCGCGCCACCGCCGAGCCGATGACCCCCGTACCACCGGTGATCAGCACGGTGCCGTCGATCGTCTCCCGGGGAGGGGTGAGCACCACCTTTCCGGTGTGGCGCGCCTGGCCGATGTGGCGGAACGCCTCCCGCGCCCGACGGGTGTCCCACGCCGTCACCGGCAGCGGCGACAGCACACCCGCCTCGAACAGCTCGGCGAGATGGGCCAGCATCGCACCCAGCCGCTCCGCCCCGGCCTCGCCGAGGTCGAACGCCCGATAGTCCACGCCCGGCCACCCCGCCGCCACCTCATCGGCGTCCCGCACATCCGTCTTGCCCATCTCGATGAACCGGCCGCCGCGCGGCAGTAGCGCCAGCGATGCGTCCACGAACTCCCCGGCCAGACAGTTCAGAACCACATCGACGCCCCGGCCATCGGTCGCCGTCAGGAAGCGGTCGGCGAACTCCAGGGTGCGTGACGACGCCACCCGCCCGGCCGGAATCCCCATGCCGTGCACCACGGGCCACTTCGGCTCGCTGGCCGTCGCGTACACCTCGACCCCGAGATGGCGCGCCAGCCGCACCGCCGCCATCCCCACACCACCCGCGGCGGCGTGCACCAGCAGCGACTCGCTCGCGCGCACCCGGGCCAGCTCCACCAGGGCGTAGTACGCGGTCAGAAACGCGGCGGGCACCGACGCCGCCTGCGAATACGTCCAGCCGCCGGGCATCCGTACGACCATCCGGGCATCGGCCACCGCCACGGGGCCGGCATACGCGCCCGACACCAGCCCCATCACCCGGTCGCCCACCGCGAGGCCGTCGACACCGGGGCCGACCTCCAGCACCACACCGGCGCCCTCGGCCGCGAAGAGCCCCTCACCGCCGGGCACCACGCCCAACGAGGCGAGCACATCACGGAAGTTGACGCCCGTGGCACGTACCGCGATCCGCACCTGGCCCGGGGCCAGGGGCCCCTCGACAGCCGGGGCGGGCACCAGCCGCAGCCCCTCCACGGTGCCCCCGGTGTCCAGGTCCAGACTCCAGGCCCGGGTCCCCTCGGGGACGGCCAGCACCCCGGCGTCCGACGGCGCGACCCGGCCCAGCCGTGGCACGGACACCGCTCCGGCGCGCACCACGAGTTCGGGCTCACCGGTGGCGAGAGCGGCGGGCAGCGTCGCGGCGGACTCGGGCGCACCGTCCAGATCCACCTGCGCGAACCGGCCCGGGTGCTCCGAACACACCGAACGCCACAGCCCCCGCACCCCGGCCGACACCAGATCCGCCCGCTCACCGGGAAACGCCGCCACCGCGCCGTGCGTCACCAACGCCAGCCGGACGGCGTCGAGTTCGGGATGGTTCAGCCACTCCCGCACCGTCCCCAGCACGGCCGCCAGCCGCTCCCGGCTCGCGGCGGGCACATCGGTGACGCCGTCCGGCGCCGGGGGAGCGGGCAGTACGACCAGCGGTGGGAGCGGTGCGCCCGAGCGCACGGCGGCGAGGAGCGCGGCCACGTCCGGATGGACAGGGGCATCCACACCGGGCAGGGCGGCGCCGAGCACCGCCGTGTCCTCGGTGGCCTCGGAAGGGCGGAGGTTCAGCGGTGTCCACACGACCTCGAAGAGGCCGTCCGGGACGGCCCCGGCGGCCGCCGTCAGCGCGCCGGCCGCCAGGGGACGTGAGACCACCTCATCGACGGTGAGGATCGGCAGACCGGCGAGGTCCGTCATCCGCAGCGAGATTCCACCCGGCCCCGCTGGGCCAGTTGGCGACGTCGGCGACGTTCGGACCCGGGCGACGGTCGCGCCCGTGGCATGCAGCCGTGCCCCGGAGAACGACAGCGGCATCATCCGCTCCGAATCGCCGTCCAGCAGCGCCACCAGCCGCGTCTGAAGCGCCGCGTCCACCAGCGCCGGATGCACACCGAACCGCCCCGCGTCACCGGCGGCCGACTCCGGCAGCCGCACCTCGGCGAACATCTCCTCGCCCCGGCGCCACACCGCGCGCACGCCCCGGAACACCGGGCCGTAGCCATAGCCGTGGTCCGCCAGCCGCTCGTAGAACGCGTCGATGTCCACCGGCACCGCGCCGGTGGGCGGCCACTGGGCCTCCGGCGCGGCGTCCATGAGCTCATCGCCCGGCGCCGCGGACGCCGTCAGCGTTCCCGTGGCATGACACACCCAGTCCGCCGGGTCGTCGTCCCGCTCCGGCCGGTGCGGCCGGGAGTGCAGCCGGACGGCATACGTGCCCCGCTCGTCCGCCGCGTCGATGCCCACCTGGATGTCGAGGGCGGTGTCATCGGACGGCACGGTCAGCGGGGTGTGCAGGACGAGCTCGTCGAGCCGTTCGGCGCCCATGTGCTGCCCGGCCCCCAGTACGAGCTCCAGCAGGGCCGCGCCCGGCACCAGCACCCGGTCCAGGACCGTGTGGTCGGCCAGCCAGGGGTGCGTACGCGTGGAGATCCGGCCGGTGCACACGAACCCGCCGCCCTCGGCCATGCTCACCCCGGCCGCCACCAGCGGATGACCCACCACGGACAGCCCCGCCCCCGCGAGATCCCCGACCCGGTCGGCAGCCGAAAGCCAGTAGTGGCGGCGTTGGAAGGGGTAGGTGGGGAGGTCGGCGGGGGCGGGGGTGTTCGGGGTGAGGAGGGCCGACCAGTCGGGGGTGAGGCCGTGGGTCCAGAGGGTGGCGAGGGAGGTGAGCAGTTGCCGGTTGCCGCCGTGGTCGCGGCGGAGGGTGCCGGTGGCGTGGGCGCCGGTTTCCTCGATGGCGGTGGTGAGGACGGGGTGAGGGCTGGTTTCCAGGAAGAGGGCGTGGCCGTCGGCCTGGAGGGCCTGGAGGGTGTGGTGGAAGCGGACGTGTTCGCGGAGGTTGCGGTACCAGTACTCGGCGTCGAGGGCCTCGCCGTCGATGGGGGCCGCGGTGACGGTGGAGTACAGGGGGATGTCGCCGGCGCGGGGGGTGATGGGTGCGGCGAGTTGGCGGAGCTGTTCCCGGATCCGTTCTACGTGGGGCGTGTGCGATGCGTAGTCGACCGGGATGGTGCGGGGGCGCAGTCCGGCGGTCTCGGCCGCGGCGGTCACCTCGGCGAGCCCGGTGGGGGTTCCGGCGATGACGGTGGTGGTGGGGCCGTTGACGGCGGCGATCCACACCTCGTCGTGGCCGGTGAGCAGCTCGTGTGTCCGCTCGGCTGAGGTGGCGAGGGAGACCATGCCGCCGTGTCCGGCCAGTTCCTCCGCGATGAGGCGGCTGCGCAGGGCGACGAGCTGTGCGCCGTCTTCGAGGGAGAGCACACCGGCTACGCACGCGGCCGCGATCTCGCCCTGTGAGTGGCCGATGACGGCGGCGGGCTCGATGCCGAGCGAACGCCACACCTGGGCGAGGGACACCATCACGGCCCAGAGGGCGGGCTGGACGACATCCACCCTTTCCAGTGCGGTCTCGTCCGAGGTCTCGCGCAGAACGTCCAGGAGGTCCCAGTCGATATGCGGGGCGAGGGTTTGGGCGCATTGGCCGATGGATTCGGCGAATACGGGGGAGGTGGCGAGGAGTTCGGCGGCCATGCCGACCCACTGCGACCCCTGCCCTGGAAAGACGAACACCGCGCCGGAAGGCGGCTCTTCAGGGGCTGTTCCGCTGATCACGTGGGTGGCGGGTTCGCCGGATGCGATGGCGTCCAGCCCGGTCAGGAAGGTGTCGCGGTCGGTGGCGATGACCACCGCTCGGTGTTCGAGTGCGGCCCGGTGCCGTGCGAGCGTCCAGCCGATGTCGGCGAGAGGCTGGTCGCCCGTGGCGGCGTACGTACGCAATTGCGCTGCCTGGGCCCGTAGCGCGGCTTCGGAGCGCGCGGAGATCACCCACGGCAGCACACCCTCCGTGGGTGCGGATTCCTCCGACACGGTCTCAGTCGGTGGTGCCGCTTCGAGGATCACATGGGCGTTCGTGCCGCTGACTCCGAATGAGGACACCGCCGCGCGGCGGGCCCGTTCGGCTTCCGGCCACTGTGCGTTCTCCGTCACCAGCCGCACCGCACCCGAGGCCCAGTCCACATGCGGGGTCGGCTCGTCCACATGCAGGGTGCGCGGCACCATGTCATGGCGCATCGCCATGACCATCTTGATCACACCGGCCACGCCCGCCGCGGCCTGCGTATGGCCGATGTTGGACTTCACCGAGCCCAGCAGCGCGGGGCGGTCGGCGGGCCGGTTCTGGCCGTACGTGGCGAGCAGGGCCTGTGCCTCGATGGGGTCGCCCAGCGCCGTACCGGTCCCGTGTGCCTCGATCGCGTCGACCTCGGACGAGGCCACGCCCGCGTCGGCCAGCGCCTCCCGGATCACCCGTCGCTGGGCGGGGCCGTTGGGCGCGGTGAGGCCGTTGGAGGCGCCGTCCTGGTTGACCGCCGTGCCACGGATCACGCCGAGCACCTGATGGCCGTTGCGGCGGGCGTCGGAGAGCCGTTCCACCAGCAGCAGCCCCACGCCCTCCGCCGCGCCCATGCCGTCCGCGGCGGCGGCGAACGCCTTGCACCGGCCGTCCCCGGCCAGCCCCCGCTGCCTGCTGAACTCGGTGAACAGATCGGGTGTGGACATCACGGCGACACCGCCGACGACCGCCATCCCGCATTCGCCGTTGCGCAGCGCCCGCACCCCCAGATGCAGCGCCACCAGCGAGGACGAACACGCGGTGTCCACGGTGAGGGCCGGGCCGGTCAGCCCGAAGGTGTAGGCGATACGGCCCGAGACCACGCTTCCCGCGACACCGGTCATGGCATGGCCCGCGACCTCCTCCGGGACCGCGGGCAGCCTGCTGCCGTAGTCATGGAAGCTGGCGCCGATGAACACCCCGGTCCGGCTGGAGCGCAGCGACGCCGGATCGATGCCCGAGCGCTCGAACAGCTCCCAGGAGGTCTCCAGCAGCAACCGCTGCTGGGGGTCCATCGCCAGCGCCTCACGTGGTGAGATGCCGAAGAAGTCGGCGTCGAACTCGCCCGCGTCATACAGGAATCCACCCTCGCCGGTGTACGAGGTGCCCGGCCGTTCGCCGTCCGGATCGACCAGCCCCGCCAGATCCCAGCCACGGTCGGCCGGGAACCCGGAAATCGCGTCCCCACCTGCGGCGACAAGCTCCCACAGCGCCTCGGGCGAGGCCACTCCGCCGGGGTAGCGGCAGCTCATCCCGACGATCGCCACCGGCTCGGCGGCCGCCGCCTCCGCGACCCGCAGCCGCGTCCGTGTCTCCTTGAGCTCCGCGGTGACCCGGGTCAGATAGTGGCGGAGCTTGTGCACATCGTCCATGTAGGGGCTCCATGCGAAGAGTCGGCGGTGCGAGGTGGGTACGCCGGAACGGCGCGGCTGGTGAGCGGGCCGGGCGGAGCGGGGTCAGGAGATCCCGAATTCCTTCTCGATGTAGTCGAAGAGCTCGTCGTTGGTGGCGGCTTCGAGATCCTCGGACGTCGCCGGCTCGTCGGCGGTGTCCATGGCGTCCGTGCTGTCCACGGCGGACCGGAGCAGTCGGCGTAGCCGGTCGGCGATCTCGGAACGGGCGGGGGCATCGCTCGGCAGCATGCCCAACAGCCCTTCCAGGCGGTCGAGTTCGGCCTTGCCATCGCCCGTGGCCGCTGGGGCGTTGCCGTGCGGGCCACTGCCGTGCGGGCCACTGCCGTCCGGTCCGTCGCCGATGCCGGTGAAGAGCTGTGTGCTCAGATAGCCGACGAGTTCGGTCACGGTCGGGAAGTCGAAGATCAGGGTGGCGGGCAGCCGGAGCCCCGTGATGTTTCCCAGCCGGTTGCGCAGCTCCACGGCGGTGACCGAGTCCAGGCCCAGCTCCAGGAACTGCCGCCTGGTGCCCACGTCGTCGGCCGAGTCATGGCCGAGGACGGCGGCCACCTGGCCGCGTACGGCATCGAGGAGCCGCCGTTCGCGCTCCTCGGGCTTCGCGTCGACGAGCCGGGCGCGCAGATTCGCCACCGCACCGCCCGCACCGCCTGTACCGCCCGTACCGCTCATACCGCCGCCCGGGGCCCCGGCCCCCGCACCGTCGACCGTGCCGAGCGCCCGCCGGGCCTCGGGGATCTCATCGAGCAGCGGGCTGGGGCGGGCTGCGGTGTAGGCGTGGGCGAAGCGGTCCCAGTCGATATCGGCGATCACCAGGGCGGTCTCGTCGTCGGCCAGCGCCGCCTCCAGCGCGAGGATCGCCGACTCCGGCGGCAGCAGCGGTACGCCATGGCGCAGCCGCAGCTCCGTCACCGCGTCCCGTTCGGCCATACCGCCCTGCGCCCAGGAACCCCAGGCCACGGAGGTGGCCACCAGCCCCCGTGCGCGGCGGTGACGGGCCAGGGCGTCCATATAGGCGTTGGCGGGCGCGTAGTTGCCCTGGCCCACCATGCCCACGGTGCCCGCCAGCGAGGAGAACAGCACGAAGGCCGACAGCTCCAGGCCCTGGGTCAGCTCATGCAGCCGCCACGCCGCGTCGGCCTTGACCCGCAGCACGCGGTCCACCTGCTCGGGGGCGACCGAGCCGATGGCGGCGTCGTCCAGAACGGCCGCCGTGTGGAACACCGAGGTCAGCGGGTACGCGGACGGAATCGACCCCAGCAGCGCGCGTATCGCGTCGGGGTCTCCGACGTCGCAAGCCGCCACCGTGGCCTTGGCCCCCGAGGCGGTCAGCTCCGCCACCAGCTCGGCCGCTCCCGGCGCGGTGTCGCCCCGGCGGCTGACGAGCAGCAGATGCTCGGCGCCACGGGCCGCGAGCCGACGGGCCACCTGGCTGCCGAGGGCCCCGGTGCCACCGGTGATCAGGACCGTGCCGGGGCCGGGGGTCCAGCCGTCGTCGGGCACCTCAGCGAGGCGTGGCGCCCTGACGATACGGCGTCCGAGCACCCCGGCGGCGCGGACCGCGACCTGGTCCTCATGGGCCGCGACTTGGCCCTCGTGGCCCGTGGCCTGGTCCTCGTGGACCGTGCCCTCGTCCTCATGGCCATCGGCGGCCAGCACGGCACACAGCCGGGTCGTCGTCCGTTCGTCCAGCTCCCGCGGCAGATCCACCAACCCGCCCCAGCGGGTGGCGAGTTCCTGCGCCGCCACCCGGCCCAGACCCCATACCAGCGCCTGCGCCGGGCCGGTCAGCGGATCGTGGTCGCCGACGGACACCGCGCCCTGGGTGACACACCACAGCGGCGCGGACACACCCGCCGCCTCCAGGCCCTGGATCAGCCGCACGGTGTGGTGCAGCCCGGCCGCCTCGTCGCGGGCGAGCAGCGAGAGCACGCCGGTGACGGGCGCCGTGGCGTGAGCCGTCAGGGAGTCGGCCCAGTGGCGCGGATCGTCGGGCGCCACGACCACCGTCTCCACCGTGGCCCCGTGCCGGACAAGGGCCGTGGCGATCGCCTCATGCGGCGCACCGCCCCTCTGGTCGGGCGCCAGGACCACGAGCCAGATGCCGGACAACGCGGGCGCGGTGGTCTCCGGCAGTGGCCTCCAGCCCTCGCGATACCGCCACGCGTCCATCGTGGCCGCCGCGCTCTGCCGTCGATGCCACGCCGACAGCGCGGGAAGCAGCGTCGTCAGCTCCGCCTGTGACTCCTCCAGCCGCAGCGTGCGCGCCAGCCCCTCCACATCCTCGCGCTCCACGACCTCCCAGAAACCGGTGTGCGCGTCCGGGCCTGCCGTGGCGCGGTGGCGGCCCGGGGCCGCGGTGTTCAGCCAGTAGCGGTGGCGTTGGAAGGGGTAGGTGGGGAGGTCGGCGGGGGCGGGGGTGTTCGGGGTGAGGAGAGCTGACCAGTCGGGGGTGAGGCCGTGGGTCCAGAGGGTGGCGAGGGAGGTGAGGAGTTGCCTGATGCCACCGTTCTCGCGGCGGAGGGTGCCGGTGGCGTGAGCGCCGGTTTCCTCGATGGCGGTGGTGAGGACGGGGTGGGGGCTGGCTTCGAGGAAGAGGGTGTGGCCGTCGGTGACGAGCGTGCGGATGGTGTCGTGGAAGCGGACCCGTTCGCGGAGGTTGCGGTACCAGTACTCGGCGTCGAGGGCCTCGCCGTCGATGGGGGCCGCGGTGACGGTGGAGTACATCGGCACATCCCCGGCGCGGGGGGTGATGGGTGCGGCGAGTTGGCGGAGCTGTTCCCTGATGCGTTCGACATGGGGCGTGTGGGACGCGTAGTCGACGGCGATCGCTCGGGCCCTGATCCCGGTGGCTTCCGCTTGTGCCATGACGTCGGTGAGTGCGGCGGGATCTCCGGCGATGACGGTGGTGGTGGGCCCGTTGACGGTGGCGATCCAGATGTCATCGCGGCCGGTGAGCAGCTCGTGTGTCTGGTCGGCGGAGGTGGCGAGGGAGACCATGCCGCCGTGTCCGGCCAGTTCCTCCGCGATGAGGCGGCTGCGCAGGGCGATGAGTCGTGCGCCGTCTTCGAGGGAGAGCACACCGGCTACGCATGCGGCCGCGATCTCGCCCTGGGAGTGGCCGATGACGGCGGCGGGCTCGATGCCGAACGCACGCCAGACCCGTGCCAAGGACACCATCACGGCCCAGAGCGCGGGCTGGACCACATCCACCCGCTCCAGCGCGTCATCCCCGGTCGCCCGCAGCACATCGAGGAGATTCCACTCGATATGCGGGGCGAGGGCTTGGGCGCATCGGTCGATGGATTCGGCGAATACGGGGGAGGTGGCGAGGAGTTCGGCGGCCATGCCGACCCATTGCGACCCCTGTCCCGGAAAGACGAACACCGCGCCGGAAGGCGGCTCTCCGGGGGCTGTCCCGCTGATCACGTGGGTGGCGGGTTCGCCGGAGGCGATGGCGTCCAGCCCGGTCAGGAAGGTGTCGCGGTCGGTGGCGATGACCACCGCTCGGTGTTCCAGCGCGGCCCGGTGCCGTGCGAGCGTCCAGCCGATGTCGGCGAGATGCCGGTCGCCCGTGGCGGCGTACGTACGCAGCTGCGCAGCCTGGGCCCGTAGCGCCGCCTCGGTACGCCCGGAGATCACCCACGGCAGCACACCCTCCGTGGGCGTGGCTTCCGACACGGTCTCAGCCGGTGGTGCCGCTTCGAGGATCACATGGACATTCGTGCCGCTGACTCCGAATGAGGACACCGCTGCCCGGCGGGCCCGTTCGGCCTCGGGCCAGGGCGCGTTCTCCGTCACCAGCCGCACCGCACCCGAGGCCCAGTCCACATGCGGGGTCGGCTCGTCCACATGCAGGGTGCGGGGAACGACACCGTGGCGCAGGGCCAGCACCATCTTGATGACGCCCGCGACCCCGGCCGCCGCGCCGGTGTGGCCGATATGGGCCTTCATCGACCCGAGCAGTGCGGGGTGTTCGGTGGACCGGCCCTGACCGTAGGTGGCGAGCAGGGCCTGTGCCTCGATGGGGTCGCCCAGCGCCGTACCGGTCCCGTGCGCCTCGATCACATCCACATCGGACGGGGTGAGCCGCGCGTTCGCCAACGCCTGCCGGATGACCGCCTGTTGGGAGGGGCCATTGGGTGCGGTGAGGCCGTTGGAGGCGCCGTCCTGGTTGATCGCCGAGCCGCGGATGACGGCCAGCACCTGGTGGCCGTTGCGGCGGGCCGCCGACAGCCGTTCGACCAGCAGCACGCCCACGCCCTCCGCCCACGCGGTGCCGTCCGCCGCCGCCGCGAAGGGCTTGCAGTAGCCGTCGGGGGCCAGCCCGCGCTGATGGCTGAACTCGGTGAACACACCCGGTGTGGACATCACCGAGACGCCGCCCACGAGCGCCATCCCGCATTCGCCGTTGCGCAGCGCCTGTACGGCCAGATGCAGCGCCACCAGCGAGGACGAACACGCCGTGTCCACGGTGACGGCCGGGCCGGTCAGCCCGAGGCTGTAGGCGACCCGGCCGGATGCCACGCTTCCCGCGGCCCCGGTGAAGAGATAGCCCTCGGCGCCCGTGGTGTCGGGGCCCTCACCGCCGTAGCCGTGCGGTACGAGGCCGATGAACACCCCGGTGCGGCTGCCGTGCAGCGACAGCGGGTCGATGCCCGCGTGCTCCAGGGCCTCCCAGGAGGTCTCCAGCAGCAGCCGCTGCTGTGGGTCCATCGCCATCGCCTCGCGTGGCGAGATGCCGAAGAAGGCGGCGTCGAAGTCGGCGGCGTCTTGGAGGAATCCGCCCTGGTGGACATAGCTGCTGCCGGAGCGTTCCGGATCGGGGTGGTACAGCGCGTCGAGATCCCAGCCGCGGTCCGCCGGGAACGCGGAGAGCGTGTCCTGCTCGGACAGCAGCAGCCGCCACAGCTCCTCGGGCGACCGTACGCCCGCGGGGAAACGGCAGCTCGTCGCCACGATCGCGATCGGCTCGTCCAAAGCGGCCGCCACATCCGCAACGACGGCACCGGTCGCGTACGGGCCCACTCCGGCGGTGTCCCCGCCCGTGATCCGGTCCAGCAGATGCCCGGCCAGCGCCAGCGGCGTCGGATAGTCGAAGACGGCGGACGGCGCGAGCGCCGCGCCCGTCGCCACGGCCAGCCGGTTCCGTAGCTCCACGGCGGTCAGCGAGTCGAAGCCGAGGTCCCGGAAGACCTTGCGCGTCTCCACCTCGTCCACCGAGGACAGCCCCAGCACCGCGGCCGCGTGGCGGCGCACCTCGTCCAGCGCCACCCGCAGCCGCGGCGCGCCCTCGGCCGTGTCGGCCACCCGGCGTGCGAAGCCGTCGAGCGCCTCCGTCGTTACGACGGACGGCAGATCGACCCGTACGGCGGAGGCGGGGCCGACGGGCGCGAGCCAGTAGCGCTCGCGCTGGAAGGCGTAGGTGGGCAGATCGACGGCTGTGGCGCCGCCGGGCGTGAACACCGCCGTCCAGTCCGGGTCCACCCCATGGGCCCACAGGGTGGCGAGGGCGCCGAGAAGCTGACGGACGCCACCGTGGTCACGGCGCAGGGTGCCGGTGGCGAGGATGCGCTGATCGGTGACGTGGCCGGTCTCCTCGACTGCGGTGGTCAGGACCGGATGCGCGCTGGATTCCAGGAAGAGGGCGTGGCCGTCGGCCAGGAGCGTCTGGAGGGTGTCCTGGAAGCGGACCTGTTCGCGCAGGTTGCGATACCAGTACTCGGCGTCCAGCGCCTCGCCCGCGATGGGTGCGGCGGTGACGGTCGAGTACATCGGCACCTCCCCGGCTCGGGGCGTGATGGGCGCGGCGAGCTGGAGGAGCCGCTCCCGGACGCGTTCGACGTGCGGCGTGTGCGAGGCGTAGTCGACAGGGATCGTACGGGCCCGGACGCCCATGGCCTCGGCGTGTGCCGTGATCTCGGCGAGCCCGCTGGGGGACCCGGCGATGACGGTGGCGGCGGGCCCGTTGACGGCGGCGATCCAGATGTCATCGCGGCCGGTGAGCAGCTCGTGTGTCCGGTCGGCGGAGGTGGCGAGGGAGACCATGCCGCCGTGTCCGGCCAGTTCGCGCGCGATGACGCGGCTGCGCAGCGCCACCAGCCGTGCGCCGTCCTCCAGGGAGAGCACACCGGCCACACACGCGGCCGCGATCTCGCCCTGGGAGTGGCCGACAACAGCCGAGGGTTCAACGCCCCACGCACGCCAGACCCGCGCCAAGGACACCATCACGGCCCAGAGGGCGGGCTGGACCACATCCACCCGTTCCAGCGCCGTGTCATCCCCGGTCGCCCGGAGCACATCGAGCAGATCCCAGTCGATATGCGGGGCCAGCGCCTGGGCGCATCGGTCGATGGATTCGGCGAACACCGGGGCGGAGTCGAGGAGTTCGGCGGCCATGCCGACCCACTGCGACCCCTGCCCCGGAAAGACGAACACCGGACCGGTGCCCGGCGCACCCCGCACCGCGCCGCCGATCACCTGGTCCGCGGGCTCACCGGAGGCGAGGGCGTCCAGCCCGGCCAGGAACTCGTCCCGGTCCCCGGCCACCACCACCGCACGGTGCTCCAGGGCGGCCCGCCGCGTCGCCAGCGCCCATCCGATGTCCGACGGAGTGGCATCGCAGACGCCGGCGAACGCACGCAGCCGGGCCGCCTGCGCCCGCAGCGCGGCGGGCGACCGGCCCGACACCACCCACGGCAGCACCCCCTCCACGCGTATGGCCGAAGTGGCGGGACGGACTCCAACGGAGGGGACGGCGGCCGGTGGGGCCTCTTCCAGGACCACATGCGCATTGGTCCCGCTGATGCCGAACGACGAGACTCCGGCCCGCCGCGCCCGTCCGGCCTCCGGCCACGGACGCCCCTCCGTCACCAGTTCCACACCGCCGCGGGCCCAGTCGACGTGTGGGGTCGGCTCGTCCACGTGCAGCGTGGCGGGCACGACCCCGTGCCGCATCGCCATGATGGTTTTGATGACGCCCGCGACTCCGGCCGCCGCCTGGGTATGGCCGATGTTGGACTTCACCGACCCCAGCAGCGCGGGCCGGTCGGCGGGCCGGTTCCGGCCGTACGTGGCGAGCAGCGCCTGCGCCTCGATCGGATCGCCGAGCGCCGTGCCCGTGCCGTGTGCCTCGACCACATCCACGTCGGAGGCCCCCACCCCCGCGTCCGCCAGCGCCTGCCGTACCACCTGCTCCTGGGAGAGGCCATTGGGCGCGGTGAGGCCGTTGGAGGCGCCGTCCTGGTTGACCGCCGTGCCACGGATCACGCCGAGCACCCGGTGGCCGTTGCGATGCGCGTCGGACAGCCGCTCCACCAGCAGCATGCCGACGCCCTCCGCCATTCCGGTGCCATCGGCCCCGGCCGCGAACGCCTTGCACCGGCCGTCCCGGGCCAGCCCGCCCTGGCGGCTGAACTCGGTGAAGATCCCCGGGGTGTTGAGGACGGTCACGCCGCCGACGAGGGCCAGCGAGGACTCGCCCCGCCGCAGCGACTGCACCGCCAGGTGCAGCGCCACCAGCGATGACGAGCAGGCGGTGTCCAGGGTGATGGCGGGCCCGGTGAGCCCGAGCAGATAGGCGATACGGCCGGAGGCCACACTCGCGGTCTTGCCGGTGAGGAGATAGCCGTCCACCGCCTCCGGCGCCTCGTGCAGCCGTGGCCCGTACTCCTGGTCCATCGTGCCGACGAACACACCGGTCCGGGTGGCGCGCAGCGCGCCGGGGTCGATGCCCGCACGCTCCAGCAGCTCCCAGGAGGTCTCCAGCAGCAGCCGCTGCTGTGGGTCCATCGCCAGGGCCTCGCGCGGGGAGATGCCGAAGAAGCGGGCGTCGAAGTCCGTGGCCCCGTCGATGAATCCACCGCCCTGGGCGAAGCTGCTGCCCGCGCCCTCGGTGCCGTGCAGCCGTTCGAGGTCCCAGCCGCGGTCGTCCGGGAACGGCGAGATGGCGTCCCGTCCGTCCGCCACCAGCCGCCACAGGTCCTCCGGGGACCCCACACCACCGGGGAGACGGCAGCTCATCGCGATGATGGCGATCGGCTCGTCGGTGGTGGTGGCCGTGGCCGGTTCTGAGGGCCTGTCGAACGCCGCGGGCCCGGCGGCGGCGAGGTGCTCCGCGAGCCTGGCCGGGGTCGGATGGCTGAAGAGCGCGGCGGGGGAGAGGCGGGTGCCCAGCGCGGTGTTGACGCGGCTGCACAGATCGCTCAGCGAGATCGAGTCGAAGCCGAGGTCCTTGAAGGTACGTCCGGTGTCGAGTTCGGCCGCCGTCGTATGTCCGAGGACGGCGGCGGCCTGGGCCCGGACCTGATGGGCCACATCGAGGCCAGAAGCGCCGGGAGTGCCCGGGGCTCCCGGGGCTTCCCTACCTCCCGTGGCTCCCGGTGCGGCGTCCGCGGCCGCCCCGGTGGCCATGGTGTCGAACCAGTGGCGCCGCCGCTGGAAGGCACGGCCGGGCAGTTCGGTCCGGCGGGCGCCGGTCCCGGCGAACACCTTCGCCCAGTCGGGGGCCGCTCCGTGCACCCACAGCTGGGCCAGGGAGAGGAGCAGCCGCCGGGTGCCGCCCTCGCCCCGGCGCAGGGTGCCGACGGCGAGGCCGCCCGTCTCCTGGACGGCGGCGGTGAGCACGGGGTGCGAACTGCTCTCCAGGAAGAGGGAGTTGCCGTCCGCGATCAGGTTCTGGACGGTGTCGTGGAAGCGGACCTGTTCGCGGAGGTTGCGGTACCAGTACTCGGCGTCGAGCGCCTCGCCCGCGATGGGCGCGGTCGTGACGGTGGAGTACATCGGCACATCCCCGGTGCGCGGGGCGATCGGCGCCGCGAGCCGCAGGAACTCCTCGCGGATCGCCTCGACATGCGGGGTGTGCGAGGCATACGCGGTGGCCACCGTGCGGTGGCGCAGCCCTGCGGCCTCCGCCCCGGCCGTGACCTCGGCCAGCCCTTCCAGATCGCCCCCGACCACGGTCGCGCCGGGGCCGTTGACGGCCGCGAGCCATACGTCGTCCCGGTCCGCGAACAGCTCGGCCGTCCGTTCCGCCGACGCGCCGATGGACACCAGACCGCCCCGGCCGATCAGCGCCTCGGCGAGCCGGCTCCGTACGGCGATCAGCCGGGCACCGTCCTCCAGCGACAGCGCTCCGGCCGCGCAGGCGGCCGCGATCTCGCCCTGGGAGTGGCCCACCACGGCCGACGGGACGACGCCGAGCGAACGCCACACCCGCGTCAGCGACACCATCACGGCCCAGAGCGCGGGCTGCAACACCTCCGCGCGCTCCAGCGCGGCGCCGTCCTCGGTCTCCCGCAGCACGTCGAGGAGATCCCAGTCGGTGTGCGGGGCCAGGGCCCGGGCGCACCGGTCGATGGATTCGGCGAACACGGGTGAGGCATCGAGCAGTTCGGCGGCCATGCCCACCCACTGCGACCCCTGCCCCGGGAAGACGAACACCGGACCCGGGACCGGCTCGGCGGCCACACCGTCGATCACATGGGCAAAGGGCTCACCGGAGGCCAGCGCGTCCAGCCCGGCCAGGAACCCCTCGCGGTCCCCGGCCACCACCACGGCGCGGTGCTCCAGGGCCGTCCGGTGCTCGGCGAGCGACCATCCGATGTCGGCCGGGGAGCTCTGACCGTCCGCCGCGAACTCCCGCAACCGCGCCGCCTGCGCTCGCACCCCGGCCGCGGACCGGCCCGAGACCACCCACGGCAGCGGTACCCGCACCTCATCGCCACGCGCACCCGCGACCGCAACGCCTTCGGCCACGTCCCGGCCGACGTCCTGGCCGATGTCTTGGGCAACGTCCCGGCCCGTGTCCCGGCCCATGCCCTGGGGCACATCGACAGCGCCCTTCGCGGGGCGCGCCACCGGCGCCTGCTCCACGACCACATGGGCGTTGGTCCCGCCCACGCCGAAGGACGACACCCCGGCGATCAGCGGCGCATCCGGGCGTGGCCACGTCGAGAGCCCGGTCTGCACCCGCAGATGCCACTCCTCCAGCGGAATCGCGGGGTTGGGGGAGCGGAAGTTGAGGCTGGGCGGGAGGTGCGCCGCCTCGAGGGAGAGCAGGACCTTGATCAGGCCGGTGATCCCGGCGGCCCCTTCCAGATGGCCCACGTTCGTCTTGGCGGACCCCACCAGCAGCGGATGGTCCTTCGTACGCGCGGCGCCGATCACCTCGGCCAGCGCCGCCGCCTCGATGGGGTCGCCGACGGCCGTGCCGGTGCCGTGCAGTTCGACGTACTGCACCTCGTCGGGGCCGACCCCGGCCGCCGCGTACGCCTGGCGGAGCACCTCCGCCTGGGCGGTCCGGCTGGGGGTGGTGAGGGTGTCCCCGCCGCCGTCGTTGTTGACCGCGCCGCCGCGCAGCACCCCATGGATCCGGTCGCCGTCGGCGAGCGCGCGGGCGAGGGGTTTGAGCAGTACGAGACCGCCGCCCTCGCCCCGGACGAAGCCGTTGGCCCGTGCGTCGAAGGCGAAGCACCTGCCGTCGGGCGAGAGCCCGCCGAAGCGTGCGGCGCTGAGCGCGCCGTCGTACGCGAGATTGAGGTGGACACCGCCCGCGAGCGCGGTGTCGCATTCGCCGCTGCGCAGGCTCTGGGCGGCCGTGTGCACCGCGACCAGCGAGGACGACTGGCCCGAGTCCACCACCATGCTGGGGCCGCGGGTGCCCAGCAGATACGAGAGCCGGTTGGCGATCATGCCGCGCTGGAGACCGGTCAGGGTGTGGTGGGTGACCGCGGAGTCGTCGTGCCGCCGCAGCAAAGTGGCGTAGTCGTCGTTGATGGCGCCGACGAACACCCCCGTACGCCCTTGGGCGATCCGGGCCGGTGTGAGGCCCGCGTCCTCCAGGGTTTCCCAGCCCAGTTCGAGCATCAGCCGCTGCTGGGGGTCCATGGCGCCGGCCTCGCGCGGCGATATGCCGAAGAAGTCGGCGTCGAAGTGGTCGACCCGGTCCAGGAAGGCGCCGAATTCCATCCCCGCTTCGGCTCCGGCCCCTGACCGGCCACCGGATTGACGCGGAGTCCATCGATCTTCCGGTACGGAAGTGATGGCGTCCTCGCCGTCGCTGAGCAGACGCCAGAATTCACCGGGCGTCGCGGCCCTCGGTAAACGACAAGAGAAACCGATGACCGCTATCGAATCATGGACAGCGTGCTGCCATGGCGAATCGGCGACTGTGGACAACTAGGTACACTCCCCCGTGACCTGGTGACCTGACCCATTTATCGCATCGCGAAAACAAAGATCAACTGTCGCGAAGGTACCTCAGCGTCCGACAGCGGCGCAAGCATGTTCGGGGACCGCCGCTCGGGGTCATGTTCCGCTGGTCACAAGGGCGTTGATTGCGGCCCTCCGTTTTCGACGAAAGAAAATGGATGGCGCCTCGGACGGGGATGGGCTACGGTTTCCCCGTTCCGCGTCGGCCCGTGTTGCTACGCGTTGAGGAAAGCAGGAGGTGAGGACATTGATGACGGTCACGGTGGCGAGCGCCGCTCGCGTTCAGGAGTTCCTCATTTCCATCCCCGCGGCCTCCGGCTGACACCTCTTCGGAGGCCGCCCCTCGAAGGGTTTCCTCCGTGTTCAACACTTCCATCGAGTCCTCCGACTCTTCTGGCTCCGGGTCTCCGCACGCCCTCACCGCCTATGGCTGGGACGACGGCTGGGCGGACGCGTTCGCCCCGTACGCGGCACAGGGCCTGGTGCCCGGCCGGGTGGTCCGCGTGGACCGTGGCCTGTGCGACGTGGTCACGCCGAGCGGCACGGTACGGGCCGACACCGAGCTGGTGACGCCGCGCGATCCGATGCGGATCGTGTGCACCGGCGACTGGGCCGCCGTGGACGCCGAGGGCGATCCGGCCTACGTCCGTACGCTGCTGCCGCGCCGTACCGCCCTCGTACGGTCCACCTCGTCCAAGCGCTCGGACGGCCAGGTGCTGGCGGCCAACGCCGACCACGCGGTCATCGCCGTGTCCCTCGCCGCCGAGCTCGACCTGGGCCGGGTGGAGCGGTTCACCGCACTGGCCTGGGAGAGCGGCGCCCAGCCGCTGCTCGTCCTCACCAAGGCCGATCTGGTGTCCGATCCGGCTGCCCTGGCCCATCTGGTGTCCGACACCGGGACGGCGGCGCCCGGTGTGCGGGTGCTGCCGGTCAGCTCCGCGACGGGGGAGGGCCTGGACGAGCTCCGCGCCCTGCTCGCCTCCGGCACCTCGGTGCTGCTCGGCCAGTCCGGCGCGGGCAAGTCCACGCTGACGAACGCGCTGGTGGGCCGGGCCGTCCAGGACGTACACGCGATCCGCGACAGCGACGGCAAGGGACGGCACACCACGACCACCCGCGATCTGCTCCCCCTGCCCACGGGCGGGGTGCTGATCGACACCCCGGGGCTGCGCGGGGTGGGGCTGTGGGACGCGGAGGGCGGTGTCGCCCAGGCGTTCGCCGAGATCGAGGAGCTCGCCGAACGCTGCCGTTTCCCCGACTGCGCACACCGGGCCGAACCGGGGTGCGCGGTGCTCGCCGCGATCGACGACGGCTCGCTCCCGGAGCGGCGGCTGGAGAGCTACCGCAAACTGCTGCGCGAGAACGAGCGGCTCGCGGCCCGTACGGACGCTCGGCTGCGCGCCGAGATGCGGCGGGACTGGAAACAGCGGCAGGCGCTCGGCCGCCACATGATGGAGCGCAAGCGGGGGCCGATGCGCAAGCCGTAGCGGTACGCGGCAGAGCCTTCGACGCCCGCCGGAACACGGCCGCCGACCGGGTGGCCGGGTTGCGGCGGGCGGGGGCCCGGCCGTTACATCCGGAAGCCCGCGGGTCCGCGCACCGTGGCGGCGGCGAGCTCCCGGACCCGGGCGGCGGATACGGGCACGCCGGGCGCCTGCTGGACCCAGGCCACCAGGTCCTTCGGGGCCAGGCCGGATGGCGGCCGGCCCACGTACGGGAAGGCGTACAGCGGTGTGTTGGGCTCGCTGAGCCAGCTGTCGGCCAGCGAGCCGAGGTCCACCGCGTCGAAGCCCAGCACGTTCAGGAGGTCGACCACCTCCTTCTTGGCGTCCGGGTCGTCGCCGGACAGCGGCAGCGCGGTGCGGTCGGGGGCTCCGGCCGGGCGGTACAGGTCCAGCAACTGCTTGGGCCCGATGGAGTGCAGCGCCTTCACCACCCGGGCGCCGGTGAGATGCCGCTGCACCAGTTCGCTGGAGGTCAGCTCGTCGCTGTCGAGCTCCGGGAGGCTCCAGTCGGGATTCGGCGCGTAGTTCATCGGGTCGATCACGGTCTTTCCGATGAGCTCCGCCCGGGGCAGCCGCTCGTGGGTGGCCAGCGGGACGGATGCGATGACCAGGTCACCGGCGCTCGCCGCTTCCGCCGGGGTGGCCGCGCGCGCCCGTCCGCCGAGCCCGGCGACGAGATCGGCCAGTGTTTCCGGGCCGCGTGAATTGCTCAGGACGACGTTCAGACCGGCGTCGACGGCGCGACGGGCGACCCCGGCGCCGACCATGCCGGTGCCGATGATGCCGAGAGTTGTCGTGGTCACTTCTGTTCTCCGTTCGGATGTCCCCGCGGTCTTCCCGCGTCCTTCCCCGCGCCGGGGCGGCGGCGGGGCAAGGCCGCTTCGGCGGGCCCGTACTCATCACAGCCGGGCTGACCTGGGCGAACAATGACCACATACGCTCAGCATCGATCACATCCTGTGATAGATCTGAGAGATGGAACTGAGAGCGCTGCACTATTTCGTGACCGTCGCCGAGGAGCTGCACTTCGGGCGCGCGGCGCAGCGGCTGCGTATCGTGCAGCCGGCGGTGAGCCAGCAGATCTCCCGGCTCGAGCGTGAGCTCGGCGTGGTCCTGCTCGAACGCACCTCACGTCGGGTACGGCTCACCCCGGCCGGTGAACGGGTGCTCACCGCGGCCCGTGAGACCCTCGCCGCGGCGGCCCGGGTACGGGTGGTCGCCGGAGAACCCGCGGCCGCTCTGCGGATCGGAGTGGCGTCCTGCGTCACCCAACGGCTCGACCGGGCGCTGGACCGCCTGCGCGACAGCGAACGCCCCGCCGAGCCGGAGCTGATCGACCTGCCGGTGACCGCGCGCCTCGACGCCGTCCGCGACGGCGTGCTGGACCTGGCGCTGGTACGGGGCGCGGTGACGGCCGCGGCCGTGACCGTGGCGCGCGCGTGGTCCGAGCCGCTGCACGCGGTGGTCGCGCGCACCCACCACGCCGCCGGGAAGCCCGCGGTCGGCCTGGACGACCTCGACCCGCGCGGGCTGCGGCTCCCCGCCCGTGACAGTGACCCGCCGCTGCACGACGCGATCCTCGCCGTCCTGCCCGTGGCTCCGGTGCGGCCGCCCGCAGGGGATCTGCTCAATGTGCTGTTCGAGGTGGGCCGGGACCCCGAGGGCTGGACACTGATACCGGCCGAGCAGCTCACCGGGGCCCATTCCGAGCGACTGCTCCAGGTGCCGCTCGACCCGCCGATGACCGTGGACGGCCATGTCATTACATCGCTGACGACACCGGGGCGGTGCGTGGCGTCGTACGTGGCCGCGTTCGCGGACTGAACTCCCGCCCTCGGGGCAGCCGGGCGGCTGCCCCATTCGGCCCGGCCCTTCCCGGCATCGGCTTATCGATTCATCGGTGCTGGTCAGTCCACGGTCCGGCTCATCGCACGGGGGACGTCCTCCAGGCCCCAGCTGTACACCCAGCGCGGATGGATCCGGATGACCTCCTGGCTCAAATGGGCGCCCAGGGTATGCGGCCCCGTGCGCCGCTCCGCCTCCCCGCGGATCTCCACCCCGCACACCAGCCACGGCTGCTCGCTCACCAGGCTGTCCACGACCAGCGCCACCTTCGGATTCGTCTCCGTGTTGCGCCACTTCTTCGTCCTGCCCATGGCGAAGCCGCCGATGTCGACCGTGCCGTCCTCGTTGAGGAAGAACGCCACCGGGTTGGCCTGCGGCTGGCCGTGCTCGTCCACGGTGGCCAGCCGGCCGATCCGCTGCGATCCGAGATATCCGGTCTCGGGTTCCGTGAAAACAGTCATGCGTTCACTGTCGCGCTGCCGCGCCCCGTGCGCATGAGACGACGGAACCGGCACCGCCCGCGCCGGGAGCGGTCGGCCGAAACGCCGATTGGGGTGGCTGCGCGCGGTAACTCGACGCCACGATGACCCTGAGACGGTGATGGACACGGAGCGAGAGAGCGGGTTGCGATGAACCAGGCCACGGACGAGTACGACGTCATCGTGCTGGGCGCGGGCCCGGTCGGCGAGAATCTGGCCGATCGGACCCGGGCCGCCGGGCTTTCCACGGTGATCGTGGAGCATGAGCTGGTCGGCGGTGAATGCTCGTACTGGGCCTGTATCCCCAGTAAGGCACTGCTGCGGCCGGTGCTCGCGCGGGCCGAGGCACGCCATGTGCCGGGGCTGCGGCAGGCGGTCGACGGGCCGCTGGTGGCGGCCGATGTCCTCGCCCACCGCGATGAGGAGGTCGGCGACTGGAAGGACGACGGCCAGATCTCCTGGCTGGAGTCGGTCGGGATCGACCTGGTGCGCGGCCATGGGCGGCTGGTCGGGCCGCGGCGGGTCGCGGTGACGCCTGCGGTCGGACCGGACGGGGCGGACGGGGCGGACGCATCCGGTGGTGAGGAGCGGATCCTCACCGCCCGGCACGCCGTGGCCGTCTGCACCGGAACCGGCGCCGCGCTGCCCGATCTGCCCGGGATCGCCGAGGTCCGCCCCTGGACCAGCCGGGAGGCCACCAGCTCCGGCACGGTGCCGAAGCGGCTGATCATCATCGGCGGTGGTGTGGTGGCCTCCGAGATGGCCACGGCCTGGAACGGACTCGGCTCACGCGTCACCGTGCTGGTGCGCGGCTCCGGGCTGCTGGGCCGGATCGAGCCGTTCGCGGGCGAGCTGGTGGCCGAGACGTTGAAGGAGGCGGGGGTCGAGATCCGTACCGGTACGTCGGTGAAGGGCCTCGCCCGGCCGGGCGGAGCCGAGGGCCCGGTCACGGTGACCCTCGAGAGCGGGGAACGGCTCGAGGCGGACGAGGTGCTCTTCGCCACCGGGCGCACCCCGCACACCGCGGACCTGGGCCTGGAGACGGTGGGGCTCGAACCGGGCGGCTGGCTGACGGTCGACGAGACCTGCCGGGTGCGGGACGTAACGGACGGCTGGCTGTACGCGGCGGGCGACGTCAACCGCAAGGCGCTCCTCACCCACCAGGGCAAATACCAGGCTCGGATCGCGGGCGCGGCGATCGGCGCACGCGCGCGGGGCGCCGGGCGGCTGGACACCGGCCGCTGGGGCGAATACGCGACCACCGCGGACGAGGCGGCCGTACCGCAGGTCGTCTTCACCGACCCGGAGGTCGCCGCGGTCGGGCTGACCGCCGAGCAGGCCGAGGCCGAAGGCCGCAACATCCGCGTCGTCGACTACGACATGGGCCATGTCGAGGGCGCAGTGCTGTACGCGGACGGCTACCGCGGCCGGGCCCGGATGGTCGTCGACCTGGACCGCGGCCATCCGATCGGCGTCACCTTCGTGGGCCCGGGGGTCAGCGAACTGCTCCACTCGGCGACGGTCGCGGTGGCGGGCGAGATCCCCATCGAACGCCTGTGGCACGCGGTCCCGTCGTTCCCCACGATCAGCGAGGTATGGCTCCGGCTACTGGAGACATACCGCGGCTGACGCCGCGGGGCTGCCCCTGGCTCCGCCATAGCTCCGGGCTTGGCTCCGGCTTGGGCTCGGGGCATGGCTCGGGCCCAAGCCCCGGCTTGGGCTGAGGGGCCTGGCCCAGGCTTCGGGCCTGGCCCGGCCCTGGCCCGGTCTTGGCCCCGGCCCGCCCCGGCCCCCGGTACTCGGCTCCCGGGGGACAGGGAATGCGCCGCGGCACGGGTGGCTCGTCGTCCGGCGCTCCCATCTGGGCTCAGGGGCGGACTGCGGGGCCTGGCGCCTGGAGCGCAACGCCTGGCGCGCTCGGGCTGGCTTGAGCGGATCTTGGGCGGGCCTCGTGCCGGTCATCGCGTGGTGTTCCCGTAGAGCCTCCCTGTGGACAATGTGGGGATGAGCCAGCAGGGCGACCGACGCCGTCATGAGGACGACTGGTGGGGCGAGTTGTACGACCCGCGGCGTGCCGACGCGGGGCCCGCGTCGGCCTCGGACTCCGTGGACGACCGGTTCGATTCGGCCTCCCGCACGCTCGCCGGCGGCGGGGACGCCGGTAACCAGAGACCGGCCGCGGGCGCCCCCTGGGGCCCGCGGACGGGGGAGTCGGGCGGTGGCGCCCCGGGCTCCGGCGCCGATGCGGAAGGTGGCCCGCAGGGGTGGCGATCTCCCGCCGGCGAGGGGCCCGGCGCCGCACTGCCCTCACAGGGCGGCACGGGAGCCGATGCCGCAGAGGGCGGCACCGGAGGCTCCGGTGCCGCCCAGGGTGGCATAACAGGTTCCGGCATCCCGCAGGGTGGCATTGCGGGTTCCGGTGCCGCCCAGGGGGGTTATGCGGGTTCCGATGCCGGGTCAGGACGCTCTGGTTCCTCGGGGCCGGGCGCCGGATGGGGCGAAGCGGACTCGGGGGCCGGGCCGGGCGACGAGACCCCCGGGGCCGCCTCGCCCACACAGGGCGGCGCGGGTTCCGGCGCCCGGCAGGGTGGCTACGCGGGGTTCGGCGCCACACCGCCCTCCCAGCGCCAGCGTGACAACGCTGGATCCGGCCCGGCGGAGGGCCGCACGGGAGGCGGTGCCGCAGAGCGCGGCGCGGGTTCAGCGGGGTCAGGGGACGCTCCTGGGCCTGCGGGTTCATGGGATGCTCCCGGACGCTCCGGCCCTGGGAACGCCCCGGGGCGCCTGGGCCCGGAGAACGAGCCCAGGCGCACCGGTCCGGAGGGTGCCCCTGGGCGTAGTGGCCCGGGGAGCATGCCTGGCCCCACGGGCTCGGAGGGTGCCCCTGGGCGTACTGGCCCGGAGGGTGCCTCCGGCCGTACTGGCCCGGGAAGCGCCCCCGGCCGCACGGGCCCGGAAGGTGACCCTGGACGTACCGGTCCCGGGAGTGTGCCTGGCCGCACCGGCCCGGACAGCGCCCCCGGGCGCAGCGGCTTCGAGGGTGCCTTCGGGCGCACGGGTCCCGATGGCTCCCCTGGACGCTCCGGCCCAGAGCGCGCCCCCGGCCGCACCGGCCCGGAGAGCGTGGCCGGGCGCGCCGGTCCCGGTGATGCGCCCAGCCGCGTCGGGGGCTCGGCGGTGCCGTCCTCGTCGCCATCTCGCAGCCCCGGGCCGTCCGTTCCGCCTCGTTTCGCCGGGGGCGTCGGCCCCGATCCCTCTCGGCCCTGGCGGGCCGCGGCGGCTTCGTATGTGGGGGACGAGCCGCCCACGTACGAGGCCGAGCCGACCACACTGCCCGTCGCCGATCCCGAGGATCTTCGGGATCTGGTGCCCGACACCGTGCTGGAAGGGGCCCGCTACGGCACGCTGACGCTCCGGGCCGTCTCGCTGCGTGGCGATGCGGCACGCTATCGGGGCGAGCCGCGGCGGGACGCGTTGCTCGCGGTGCGGTTCGGGACCGGGGACAGCGCGCTCATCCTGATCGCCGTGGCGACCGGGCAGCGGGCGGTTCCGGGGGCGCACCGGGTGGCCCGCGAGCTGTGCGAGTGGATCGCCGGGGCGGTCGGCAGCAATCAGCAACGGCTGACCGAGGACATCCACACCGCCAACCGCGGCGCGCTCAGCTCCGGGCTGAATCGGCTCACCGGCCGTGCCTACGGGCGGCTGCGCGCGGGCGCGACCGTACGCGGCCTCGCGCCCGCCGACCACACCGCGTCGTTGCGCTGTCTGCTGCTCCCGGCGCATCCGGCCTGCCGTACCCGGGTGTTCTTCGGCGTCGGTGACGGCGGGCTGTTCCGGCTGCGTGACGGCGTCTGGCAGGACCTGGAACCCGAAGGGGGCGAGCGGGACACCGTGGGCGGCCCCGTCCTCGGCTACGGCGGCCGCCCGCCCGTCCAGCGGCCGTCCCACGACCCCAATCCGAGCCGGGAACCGAACCCCGATCCTGACCCCGACCCCGCCCCCGCCCACGGGCCCTTCCGTTTCCGCGCCTCCGTCGCCCGACCGGGCGACACGCTTCTGCTGTGCAGCGCGGGCCTCGCCGACCCCCTGCGCGGCGAGGCGGCCCTCGCCGGCCGCTTGGCCGAACGCTGGGGCACGGCGGAGCCGCCGGGCCTCGCCGCGTTCCTCGCCGACGCCCAGACCGGGGTGAAGGGATACGCCGACGACCGTACGGCGGCCGCCGTCTGGGAGGCGTAAGCGTGCCGTCCATGGGTTGATGGACAAAAGGTGGGTGACGGGCAAACGTCACCCACCCCATCCACCCGGGACGAAAAGGATGAGGGCGCGCGATGGCCAAGCAGACCGTGGCGGAGCAATACGTGGACATCCTGGTGCGCGCCGGGGTGCGGCGGATGTACGGGGTGGTGGGCGACAGTCTCAACCCCGTGGTGGACGCGATCCGCCGCAACGCCGCGATCGAGTGGATCCAGGTGCGGCACGAGGAGACCGCCGCGTTCGCCGCCGGTGCGGAGGCGCAGCTCACCGGGTCCCTCGCCGCCTGCGCGGGCTCCTGCGGCCCCGGGCATGTCCATCTGATCAACGGGCTCTACGACGCCCACCGCTCCATGGCCCCGGTCCTCGCCCTCGCCTCGCACATCCCCAGCAGCGAGATCGGCACCAGCTACTTCCAGGAGACCCACCCCGAGCGGCTGTTCCAGGAGTGCAGCCACTACTGCGAGCTGATCTCCCACCCCCAGCAGATGCCCCGCGTCGTGCAGACCGCCGTTCAGCACGCGATCGGCCGCAGCGGGGTCAGCGTGGTGGCCCTCCCCGGCGATATCGCCGCCCGCCCGGCGCCCGAGCGTGCCGAGGAGCACGCCCTGGTGACCTCCCGGCCCACCGTGCGCCCGGGCGACGCGGAGATCGACCGGCTGGCCGCCATGGTCAACCGGGCGGAGCGGGTGACCCTCTTCTGCGGCAGGGGCTGCGCCGGGGCACACGATGAGGTGATGGCCTTCGCCGAGCTGGTGAAGGCGCCGGTGGGGCACGCCCTGCGCGGCAAGGAGTGGATCCAGTACGACAACCCGTACGACGTCGGCATGAGCGGTCTGCTC
This sequence comes from Streptomyces malaysiensis subsp. malaysiensis, assembly GCF_040653035.1. Lineage (NCBI taxonomy): Bacteria > Bacillati > Actinomycetota > Actinomycetes > Kitasatosporales > Streptomycetaceae > Streptomyces > Streptomyces malaysiensis. The sequence continues at coordinate 409,307 of NZ_JBEZNG010000004.1, read as the reverse complement.
GGCTACGGCGCGGCCTACGAGGCCACCCATGAGTGCGATCTGCTGATCCTGCTGGGCACCGACTTCCCGTACGGCGCCTTCCTGCCCGCCGATGTGCGGACCGTGCAGGTGGACGTACGCGCCGAACACCTGGGCCGCCGCTCCAAGCTGGACCTGGCCGTCTGGGGCGATGTCCGGGAGACGCTGGGCTGTCTGACGCCGAAGGTGCACCCCAAGGCCGACCGCCGCTTCCTCGACCGCATGCTGAAGAAGCACGCCGACGCGCTGGAGGGCGTGGTCAAGGCGTACACCCGCAGGGTCGACCGGCATATCCCGATCCACCCGGAGTACGTGGCCTCGGTGCTGGACGAGGAGGCCGCCGACGACGCGATCTTCACCGTGGACACCGGGATGTGCAATGTGTGGGCCGCGCGCTATCTGTCCCCCAACGGCCGCCGCCGGGTGATCGGCTCCTTCACCCACGGTTCGATGGCCAACGCGCTGCCGCAGGCGATCGGCGCCCAGTTCATGGACCGCCGCCGCCAGGTGATCTCGATGTCAGGCGACGGCGGATTCACCATGCTGATGGGCGACTTCCTCACCCTCGTCCAGTACGACCTGCCGGTGAAGGTGATCCTCTTCAACAACTCCGCGCTGAGCATGGTCGAGCTGGAGATGCTGGTCTCGGGCCTGCCCCCGCACGGCACGGCCTACCGCAACCCCGACTTCGCCCAGATCGCCCGCGCCGCCGGGGTGTACGGCGAGCGGGTGGAGAAGCCCAAGCGGCTGCGGTCCGCGCTGCGCGCCGCGTTGCACCACAAGGGGCCCGCGCTCCTGGACATCGTCACGGACCCCAACGCGCTGTCCATCCCGCCGAAGATCAAGGCGGAGATGGTGACCGGCTTCGCGCTCTCGGCCAGCAGGATGGTGCTGGAAGGGGGCGTCGGCAAGATGGTCCAGATGGCCCGCTCGAACCTCCGCAACGTGCCGCGTCCCTGAACATGAGCAGTCTCCGGGCCCCCGGTCGGCCGGGGCTCGACTTCCGAGCCCCGGCCGGCCGGGAAGCCCCGGCCGTCAGTCCCTCAGCGCACCGGCCGCAGCCGCAGCGTGAGGATCTGGTGCGGGCGCAGGGCCAGGGTCAGCCCGCCCGGGCCCGTGGCCGCCTCGTGGAGTGGCCGCTCCAGTAGGTCCGTCACATCAGCCCCGAGCACCGGGAAGCCGGTGACCAGCGTGCCCGCCGCCCGGCCGCCCTGGGACTCGTACAGCCGCACCACCACATCGCCGCTGCGGTCCTCGGCCAGCTTGACCGACTCGATCGTGATCGCGGGGTTGTCCACCGACACCACCGGCGCCCGCTCGGCCGGTCCGGCGGGTACGGTGCGCAGCGGCAGGTTGAGGGCGAGCCCCTCGGCCACCGCCTCGGCGACGCCCGCGCCCGGCAGCAGGGCGTAGCGGAAGCGGTGGACGCCCAGGTCGGTCTCCGGGTCGGGGCTGTGCGGGGCGCGCAGCAGGGTGAGCCGCACGGTGGTGCCCAGCACCTCGCCCGCGCCGTCGGTGCCCTCGCCCGTGCCGTCGTCCGTGTCATGCGCCGTACGGGTCACATCGTGGCCGTACGTGGAGTCGTTGAGCACCGCCGTCCCGTACCCGGGCTCGGCGACCCGCAGCCAGCGGTGTGCGCAGATCTCGAACCGGGCCGCGTCCCAGCTGGTGTTGGTGTGGGTGGCGCGGTCCACATGGCCGAACTGGATCTCCGCGGTGGACACCTTGGCGTGGATGTCCAGCGGGAACGCCGCCTTGAGGACCTTCTCCGACTCCTGCCAGTCCACCTCCGTGGCGATGTCGAGACGCCGGTCGCCCGCGGCCAGCGTCAGCTCCTGGGTGATGCGGGAGGCGCCGAAGGACCGTATGACCCGGACCGTGGCGCGCAGCGGGCCGGACTCGATCAGCTCGACGGACTCGGCGCCGGTCAGATCGGTGTGGGAGCGGCGGTAGTGCCGGTCGATGTCCCAGGCGTCCCAGTGGTTGGGGTGGTCGGGGTGAAGCTGGAGGAGGTTGCCGCGGGAGCCCGGGGCCAGCACCTCACGGCTCGCGTCCAGGTCCAGTACCGAGGTCAGCAGCCCCTCGGCGTCGATGGTCACCCGCAGCCGGTCGTTGTCCAGGACGATGGACTGGCCGTCGCTCAGGGCGGTCACCGGCGGTGCCCCATGGGGTGCGCCACTGGTGGCGGCCGCGGCCCGCGGGGCGGCGCCCAGGGGTGCCGCGCCCAGCCCGGCGACCCGCACCGCGACCGCCGTACGGCCCTCGTCCAGCGGCTGGACCGGGGCCCCGGAGGGCAGGGCGGCCGCGGTCTCCGCGTCCAGGACGGCGATCTCCTCGCGCTCGTACGGCGAGGCGTTGAGCACGGTCGGTCCGGCGCCGCCCAGCGCCGCCACCGCCTCCGCGACGATCCCCTCCAGCTCGGCGAAGACCATCTCGTAGGTGTCCCGCGCCTCGCGGTGCACCCAGGCGATCGACGAGCCGGGCAGGATGTCGTGGAACTGGTGCAGCAGCACCGTCTTCCAGATCCGGTCCAGGGCGTCGTACGGATAGGCGTAGCCGGGTGTGTGCAGCGCGGCGGCGGTGGCCCACAGCTCGGCCTCCCGCAGCAGATGCTCGCTGCGCCGGTTGCCCTGTTTGGTCTTGGCCTGGGTGGTGTACGTGGCCCGGTGCAGCTCCAGATACAGCTCGCCCGACCACACCGGCGCCTTGGCCCCGTACTCCCGCTCGGCCTCCGTGAAGAACGCCGAAGGCGGCTGGATCTCGACGGTCGGCGAGCCCTCCAGGGAGGCGAGCCGCCGCGCCTTCTCCATCATCTCGCGGGTCGGGCCGCCACCGCCGTCGCCGTAGCCGAAGGGCACCAGCGAGCGCGTGGCCAGCCCCTTGTCGGCGAAGTTCCGCTCGGCGTGGGCGAGTTCGGCGGCGCTGAACTGGGCGTTGTAGGTGTCCACCGGCGGGAAGTGGGTGAAGACCCGGGTGCCGTCGATGCCCTCCCACCAGAAGCTGTGGTGCGGCATCTTGTTGGACTGGTTCCACGACAGCTTCTGGGTGAGGAACCACCTCACCCCCGCCAACTTGGCGAGCTGCGGGAAGGCGGCGGTGTAGCCGAAGGAGTCCGGCAGCCAGATCTCCTCGGTGTCCACCCCCAGCTCCTCCAGGAAGAACCGCTTGCCGTGCACGATCTGCCGGGCCAGCGCCTCACCGCCGGGCATATTGGCGTCCGACTCGACCCACATCGAGCCCACCGGTGCCCAGTTGCCGTCCGCCACCGCCTTCTTGATCCGCTCCCAGATATGCGGCTGGTTCTCCTTCACCCAGGCGTACTGCTGCGCCTGTGAGCAGGCGAAGACCAGCTCCGGGTACTCGCCCGCGAGCGCGGTGACATTGGCGAAGGTGCGGGACGCCTTGCGCACAGTCTCGCGCAGCGGCCACAGCCACGCCGAGTCGATATGGGCGTGCCCGGCCGCCGAGACCCGGTGCGCGCTCGCGTGCGCGGGACGGCTCAGCACCTCGGTCAGCTCGGCGCGGGCGGCGGCCGCGGTGGCGGGGACATCGTGCAGATCGAGCGCGTCCAGCGCGTTCTCCAGGGCGCGCAGGACCTCATGGCGGCGCGGCCGGTCCCGCGGCAGCTCGCGCATCAGCTCCGACAGCACCTCGATGTCCAGGACCAGATGCCAGACGGTCTCGTCGAGGACGGCCAGCTCGGCCGAGGCGAAGCGGTACAGCGGCTCGTCCCCGGCGGTCAGCACATCGCCGAGCCGGGTCGGGGTGAAGCCGTCGCGCAGCACGGACGGATTGGCGGCGGCCTCCAGCAGCAGCCGTACGGGCTCGCCACCGGCCGCCGGGGCCGCGACCGGGATATGGCGGTTGCGCGGATGGATGCCCTTGATCGGCACCCCCTCCGCGTCGTACACCAGCCCCTCGGCCTGGAACCCCGGGCCGTCGTCGGTGAAGCCCGGGTCGATGACGGCCTCCACCCGCCGCCCCGCCCACTCCTCGGGCACCGCGCCCTCCAGCCGGAACCACCAGGTCGACCACGGACTGCCCCAGTCCGTGCCGGTGGTGAACGGCTCGTACGTGCCCGCCAGCGCCTCCGCGACCGGCACCGGCTCACCGGGGGTGCGCCATGCGGAGAGGGTCAGCGGCACCCGGGCCGTGTACTGGGCGGGCCTGATGAACTGGCGCAGCGCGCGGTCCAGGCGCCCCTCCACCAGTGGTCGGTCGTCGTGCATCACGGCTCCTCGGCTCGCGCTCGATGGATCACTCAGCGGATCACATCGAACATTTCCCTCGGTGTGTAGGGGGCAACACGCGGGCATGCATTTCCGTGAGCGTGTTCGACGACATTCGACGCTGGCCGTCACCTCGGGGCGGCCGGGGCGGGGGAGGATGAAGCGTCAGCCTGTACGGTCGGGCCGGGGGAGCGGCAGACCGGATGCGAGACCGAAGGCCGCGGGGGCTGTTCCCGGATCCGCGGACGCCGTTCGGCAAGCAGCGGGGGTCGCCCCGGAGACCGCGGGGGCCGTTCCGGCGGAGCGTGGCCCGGCGCTGACCAAGCGATTGGCGCGCGGCGACCTCGCGGCGGTGGCGCGGGTCCGCGCGGAGCTGCGCGAGATGCTGCGGCACTGGGGCGGGCCCGGCCGCGCCGATCTGGCCGAGCTGCTCACCAGCGAGCTGGTGACCAACGCGCTGGTGCACACCGACCGGGGTGCGCGGATCACGGCCGCGCTGGGGGACGGGCCGGGCGCGCGCGTCACCGGGCGATTACGGGTGGAGGTGCGGGACTTCGTGTCCCGGCACCCGACGCTGCGCGACCGGCCCGCCGAGGACAGCACATCCGGGCGGGGACTGCTGTTGGTGCATACGCTCGCGGACGCCTGGGGCGTGCGGGCGCACGGGGTGGGCAAGGTCCTGTGGTTCGAACTCGAAGCCGAAGGCGTTCCGTAGCCGCGCCCCGCGGAGGTGCGGTGCGATGGCGCGTTCACGGATCCGCCGGGCGGCGGGCGGGGACATGTGCCCCCGCCCCGGCCACCCGCTCGGCCCGCTCAGCCGAAGGCGCGCTCGATCTGCGCCAGCTTCTCCTCGAGGGAGTCCAGCCGCGGGATGGTGAGGGTGTCGTCCTCGGCGGTGAGATCGATGGTACGGGGACTGTCGGCCTCGGCGTCCTTGTCCTTCTCACCGAAGCCGAAGCTGAAATCCCGTTCGCGGCCCTTGTCCCGGTCATGGCCCAGGTCGCCGGTGGCGGACTCGGCGCCGCGCGCGGACCGCAGAGCGGGCCGGGCGGAGGCCCCGGCCAGCTGGGCCTGCTCCGGGACCCCGGCGGTCTCCAGCATGTTCTCGCCCATGGCAGGCTCCGAACCGAGCTGCGCGGGCGGCGGGGTGGCGGCGGTGACCTCCACCTGACGGCCGCCGCGACGGCCCCATATCCGGTGCTGCCGGTTGATCGCCCGGATCCGGGCCCGGTCCAGCTTCTCCTGATCGCGCCGGCGGGCGCGGTTGTCTTCCTTCTCGCGCCGGTCCTCGCGGACCTCCTCGACCGCCTCGTCCAGCGTCCGCACGTTCTCCAGCAGCATCAGCGACCATGCGGCGAAGGTCTCGCGCGGAGCGCGCAGCCAGCGGACGACGCGGATCTGCGGCAGCGGCCGCGGCACCAGGCCCTGCTCGCGCAGCGCCGCCCGGCGGGTCTGCTTCAGGGCCCGGTCGAAGAGGACCGCCGCCGAGAGCGACATGCCCGCGAAGAACTGCGGGGCGCCCGCGTGGCCCATGCCGCGCGGTGCGTGCACCCAGTTGAACCAGGCCGCCGCGCCCGCGAACAGCCACACCAGCATGCGCGAGCCCAGCGCCGCGTCACCGTGGCTGGCCTCCCGCACCGCCAGCACCGAGCAGAACATCGCCGCGCCGTCGAGACCGAACGGCACCAGGTACTCCCAGCCGTTGGTCAGCGCCAGGTTCTCCCGTCCGAAGCCCACCAGGCCCTGGAAGGAGAGCGCTGCGGCCACCCCGGCGCAGCAGAACAGCAGAACATAGGCGGCCATCCCATAGATGGCCTCCTTACGGCGCCGACGCTCCTCGCTGCGCTCCCATGAGTCGGTCGTGACGCTCTCGTCCTTCTTCCGTCGGCCGCGCGCGAGGACAACCGCCGCCCCCACGACGCCGGCGAGCGCTACGACGACTGGCAGGACCAGCGATATGTCGGTCAGTCTCATCCGGTGCCCCTTGATTGGCTTCCATGAAGTTCCGGCCGCAGTGCGGCCTACCGCGCGCGACATCCTGGCGGAATCCTGCCGGGCCTCGAGCGGTTTTGGGACAAGAGGCCGCCAAGTAGGCGGGGGGACACGCGTATAGGTGCGATGCGATCCGAACACTCGCGCTGTGCAAGCGGCTTGATTCTATTCACGGAACCCGATCGCGGGTAATCCGACCGATCGGCATGGCGGTCGGCATACTGTCCGTGCACACGGAGCAACGTTACTGCGACCTTAAATGATGTTTACGGGCTTTGCCCCGGGGCGGCCTCCGCATATCGTTCGATGGGATGTCAGGAGGACCGGAGTGGAGCAGTCCGAAGCACACGTGGCGATGGAGCGGCCGCCCTCCTGCGGCGCGCCCTCGGCACGCAGGTCCCCGCGCCGCCACTCGGTGCGCGGCCAGATCCTGGACGCCCTGCGGGACGCGCTGGCCGGCGGTGAGCTGATCCCGGGCGAGGTGTACTCCGCCCCGGTCCTCGCCGAGCGCTTCGGCGTCTCCCCCACCCCCGTACGGGAGGCCATGCAGCAGCTCGCGGGCGAGGGCGCCGTCGAGGTCGTGCCCAACCGGGGCTTCCGGGTCGCCCGCCGCAGCGAGCGCGAGCTGGCCGAGCTGGCCGAGGTGCGGGCGCTGCTCGAGGTCCCGGTGTTGCTCAGCCTGGCCGAGGTGGTCGCGCCCGAGCGCTGGGCCGGGCTGCGGCCCTTCGCCGAGGCCACGGCCGCGGCCGCGGTGAGGGGCGACCGCGCCGCCTACCTGGAGTCGGACCGCACCTTCCACCAGACCGTGCTCGGTTTGGCCGGAAACCAGCAGCTCGTGATCGTCACCGACGATCTGCACCGCCGCGCCCAGTGGCCCCTGGCCTGCGGCCGGACCACCCGCACCGCCGACCTGGTCGCCGACGCGGAGGAGCATATGGCCCTGCTCGACGCCCTCGTCGCCCGCGACCTCGACACGGTCGAGTACCTCACCCGCGCCCACTTCGCCCCGACGGTCTGAGGGCCGCCGGGCCCCGGCCGTCCGAGGGGTGCGGTGACGGCGTACGAGCCCCGCGTACGGCCCCGGGCCATCTCAGCACCACCTCGACCCCACCCGAGCGACCTCCCTCGGCCACCTCTTCGGCCTGAGCCGGAGCGCCCCGGGGCGCGGTGTGCTCGCCCCGGGGCCGGGCCGGGTCAGTCGACGGTGTCCGCCGGGGCCAGCTGTTCCGCGAGCCAGACCGGGACGCCGCCCAGGAGGCGGACCAGACGGCCCGCCTCGGTGCGCAGCCGGGTGGCCTCCTCCGGGTCGGGTTCGACATCGGCCAGGGCGGCCAGGGCCGGGGCGATGCCGACCAGATAGCCCAGCTCCTCCCGGATCCGCAGCGACTCGGCGAAGCCGTGCCGGGCGTCCGGCAGATCGCCGTCGGCCTCCGCCATGGCGGCCAGATGGCGCCAGGTGAACGAGCGGAGCAAGGTGTCGCCGTGGGCCGCCGCGCCCGCGTGGGCGCGCTGGAAGGCGGCCGTCGCGCCGGTCGGATTGTGGGCGAGGTGCTGGGAGATCAGCCCGCGCCGGAAGTCCAGCAGCGGCCGGATCGCGGAACCCGGTGAGAGCAGCGCGGCGGCGCGGCCCAGCGCGGTCCGCGCCTCGTCGGCCCGGTCCCGCACCCCGAGCAGCGTGGACGCGTACGCCAGATAGCCCCGCTCGCACGCGGTCGCGCCCCGCTCGGTGTCGGTGAGCGCGAGCGCCTCGGCCGCCCGCAGGGCGTCCTCGGCCGCGTCCCAGCCCGTGGAGGTGTACATGCACCGTTCGATCAGGACGGCACTGCGCTTGAGCGCCGCCGAGGCGTCGTCCACCGCGTGTGGTGTCAGCAGCTCGGCGGCGTCCTTCCAACAGCCGCGCGAACGCAGCCGCCATACCGCCGTGTCGAGTGGGTCGTCCACGAGCGGGTCGAGCCCGCGCCCCGTTCGTACCTCGGAATGGGGATCTGACGATCCAGGTGGTGACATGGCGGTGTCCGCCACATTGCCCTCCCCAAGCGCGCCATCGAGCCGGAAGCTGTGGGCGAATCTCAGCATGAATGCGAGCGCCCGGCCAAGAGGTTGGTGTGAATGAATTCACAAACCCCTGGCAAGGGTGACGCCGCACTGGGGGCAGATGGGGTGTTCTCGGGGCGCTTTCGCGGCGCGTCAGCTCATGCGCAGCGCGAGGAAGAAGTCCAGTTTGTCCTCGAGGCGTGACAGGTCGCGCCCGGTGAGCTGCTCGATCCGGCCGACCCGGTAGCGCAAGGTGTTGACGTGCAGATGCAGCCGGGCGGCGCAGCGCGTCCAGGAGCCGTCGCAGTCCAGGAACGCCTCCAGGGTCGGGATCAGCTCGGCCCGATGGCGCCGGTCGTACTCGCGCAGCGGATCCAGCAGCCGGGCGGTGAAGGCGCGCCGCACATCGTCCGGGACGAAGGGGAGCAGCAGAACGTGCGAGGCCAGCTCCTGGTGGCCGGCCGCGCACACCCGCCCGGGGCGCGCGGCGGCGACGCGCCGGGCGTGCCGGGCCTCCTCCAGGGCGCCGCGCAGCCCGTCGGCGGAGTGGACGGCGGCGCTCACGCCGAGGGTCAGCCGGCCGTCGCCGTCCAGGCCACGGGAGAGCGGCTCCCGGACGGCGGCCAGCAGCGCGTCGGCGTGCAGCCCCTCGGCGTCCACGCCGCCGTCGTACGGGCCGTCGGCGAGTGCCGGGAGCGGGACCAGCGCCACCGCCTCGTCGCCGGTGTACGCCACGGCGATCCGGTCCGAGGGCTCGGGCCCGGACGCATACGGGTCGACCAGGATCTCCTCCAGCAGCGACTGGGCGACCCGGCCGCCGGGGGCGCCCCCGCCGCCCGGCGCCGAGCCCGTCCTGCCGCCCTCGCGTACGCCGCTCTGCCGCGCCCCGCTCTCCCGTGCCACACCCTCCCGCGCCCCGCCGCCCCCGTCCTCCGCCGCGGTGACGCCCCACTGCACCCGGGCCACCACCACCTGCCAGTGCGGCGCCGTGCCGAGCCCCGGCAGCAGCACCGGGGCGGCCACCCGCAGCCTGGCCGCCACCTCGGCGGGCGGCGCGCCCGTCTGGACCAGCTCCAGCACCTCCTGGGCGAGTCTGCGCCGCACCGTGCGGGACGCGTTCCGCCGGTCGCGCTCGACCGCGATCAGCTGGGTGACCCCATGGAGCAGATCCAGCCGCTCCTCCGGCCATTCGTCGGCGTCCGCGCCGACCACCAGCAGCCAGTCGGACAGCACGGTCTCGCGCACATCGTCGCCGGTGTCGCCGCTGCGGATGGGGAAGAGGGAGTACGTGACGCCGTCCGCGCCGGTCATCCGGTGCGGGCCGCGCCGCCCCTCGCGCAGGGCGGCCAGCTGCTCGCCCGCCAGCTGGGCGCGGACCTCCGCGGGCGGCTCGGGGGCCGCTCCGGCGGCGGTGGGCCCGGCGATCCGGCGGCCGGTGGAGGAGAGCACCCACGCGGCCAGGTCCAGGTCCGAGCGGAGCAGATCCAGGACCACCTCGGGGCCGCCGCCCGCGGGCCCGGACGTCATCAGCCGGCGGTGCCGGTCGACGACCGCCGCCAGATCCCCGGCCCGCTCACCGGAGACCTGGCGCACCACATGCTCGGTGATCGTGGCGAACGCGACATCCTCGACCACGGAGAACAGCGGCAGCCGATGCCGTCCGCAGGCCAGCACCAGATCCTCGGGCACGGCGCCCAGCTCGGCCTCGCCCGCCGCCAGCCCCGCCACCCCGGCCGCCGCGAGGATGCGGACGAACCGCTCGGAGTCCTCCGGTTCACGTCGCCAGGCGAGCCCGGTCAGCACGAGCTCACCGCCGGAGAGATAGCGGCTGGGGTCGCGCAGATCGGTGGTCATCACGCCGCGTACGGTGCGGTCCAGCTCGTCCTCGCCGCCGAGCAGCCGCAGTCCCAGGCTGTCGTTCTCCAGCAGTGCGCGCAGCCGCATGTGATGCCAGCCGATCTTGTTCCGTGTTGCCGGTCGAATACCGCGAGGTTTCCGGTCCCCGCCGTTCGTTCGAATCTACAAGACCCGCCGCCTGGCCAGCCAATTGCTTCATGTCTTCGGTGACTGCACCAGGTGGCCCACACCTCGGTCTACTGGCGGTGAGCCGTGTGCAGAGTTCTGGGAGGGCGCTCCCTCCCGCCCACGCCACGCCGACGATTCGAGAAGAGAGACCCATGGACTTCCTGCGCCCCGCCGGCTGGGAGGAGGCGCTCGCCGCGAAGGCCGAGCACCCCACCGCCGTGCCCATCGCGGGCGGCACCGATGTGATGGTCGAGATCAACTTCGATCATCGGCGGCCCGAGTACCTGCTCGATCTGACCCGCGTCGCCGAACTGGCCGAATGGGAGGTCACCGACCGTACGGTCCGGCTGGGCGCCGGGGTGCCGTACACCCGGATCATCGAGGAGCTCCGGGCCGAGCTGCCGGGGCTGGCGCTCGCCGCGCACACCGTCGGCTCACCGCAGATCCGCAACCGCGGCACCGTCGGCGGCAACCTCGGCGCCGCCTCGCCCGCCGGGGACGCCCATCCCGCGCTGCTCGCGGCCGGGGCCGAGGTGGAGGCGGCGTCGGTGCGCGGCACCCGGCTCATCCCGGTGGAGGAGTTCTTCACCGGGGTCAAGCGGCATGCCCTGGCGCCCGATGAGCTGATCCGGGCGGTGCACATCCGGAAGGCGGACGGTCCGCAGCAGTTCTCCAAGGTCGGCACCCGCAACGCGATGGTGATCGCGGTCTGCGCCTTCGCCGTCGCGCTCCATCCGCGCACCCGCACCGTGCGCACCGGCATCGGATCGGCCGCGCCCACGCCCGTACGGGCCCGGGAGGCCGAGGAGTTCCTGGGCGGGGCGCTCGAGGAGGGCGGCTTCTGGGACAGCGGCGCGCCCCTCGCCCCGTCGGTCGCCCGGCGGTTCGCCGAGCTGTGCGCCGGGGCGTGCCGTCCGATCGACGACGTACGCGGCACCGCCGCCTACCGCCGCCACGCGGTGGGGGTCATGGCGCGCCGCACGCTCGGCTGGACCTGGGAGGCGTATCGCGAGGGAGACGGGAGGACCGCACAGTGCGCGTGAACATGACGGTCAACGGGCGGCCGTATGCGGCCGATGACGTCTGGGAGGGCGAGTCCCTGCTGTACGTGCTGCGCGAGCGGATGGGGCTTCCCGGTTCGAAGAACGCCTGTGAGCAGGGCGAATGCGGTTCCTGCACGGTCCGCCTCGACGGGGTGCCGGTATGTGCGTGCCTGGTGGCGGCGGGGCAGGCCGAGGGCCGCGAGGTGGTCACCGTCGAGGGGCTCGCCGACCACGCCCGGCAGCGGTCCGCGCAAGCGGCTGGAGCCGTCTGCCCCGGTGAGCCCGAGGAGGGTCACCCGGGGGCGCCTGGGGCGACCCGCCCCGTGGAGCCCGA
>NZ_JBEZNG010000004.1:171654-397535 GCF_040653035.1 Streptomyces malaysiensis subsp. malaysiensis | reverse complement strand
CGTGGCCCGCCCCGTGGAGCCCGAGGCCCGCCCCGTGGAGCCCGAGGCCCGCCCCGTGGAGCCCGAGGCCCGCCCCGTGGAGCCCGAGGCCCGCCCCGTGGAGCCCGAGGCCCGCCCCGGGGGGCCCGGGGTCGGCCGCGCCGACGAGCAGCCCGAGGCGGGCCATCCTGGGGCGCCTGGGGCGACCCGCCCCGTGGGGCCTGATGCGGCCCGATCCGTGGCACCCGAGGCCCGCCCCGTAGAGCCTGATATGGCGCGTCCCGTGGAGCCCGGGGGCGGCCGCCCTGTGGGGCCTGAGGCTGCCCGCCCGGGGAAGTCCGGGGTCGGCGGCCCCGTGGGGCCCGGGACGGGCCGCCCCGGCGAGCCTGATGCGGCCCGTCACGCGGGGCCCGACGCGGGCCACCCCGTAGCGCCCGAGGCCGTCCGTCCCCGGCGGCCCGGGCCATCCCGCCCCGGGCAGGCCGCCCCGCTGGCCCCGGTGCAGCAGGCGTTCATCGACGCGGGCGCCGTCCAGTGCGGCTTCTGCACCCCGGGGCTGCTGGTGGCCGCCGATGAGCTGCTGGAGCGCAACCCCGACCCCTCCGACGCCGATATCCGCGAGGCGCTCTCCGGCAACCTCTGCCGCTGCACCGGCTACGAGAAGATCCTGGACGCGGTCCGCCTGGCGGCCGCACGCACCGGGGAGGCGGTCTGACCATGGCGGCCGACCGCACCACCAGTGCCCCCACCACCCTCACCCAGGCCACCGGAGCCGCCAGGGGGACCGTCGGCGAGTCCACCCTGCGCCCCGACGGCACCCTCAAGGTGACCGGCGAGTTCGCGTACTCCTCGGATCTGTGGCACGAGGACATGCTGTGGGGCTTCACCCTGCGCAGCCCGCACGCCCACGCCGCGATCAGATCCATCGACACCGGCGAGGCGCTCGCCCTGCCCGGGGTGTACGCCGTGATGACTCACGCCGACCTGCCCGCCGAGACCCACTACGGCCTGGAGATCCGCGACCAGCCGGTGCTCGCGAAGGACCGGGTCCGCTACCACGGCGAGCCCGTCGCGATCGTCGCCGCCGACCACCCCGAGACCGCCCGCCGCGCCGCCGCCCGGATCGCGGTGGAGTACGAGGAGCTGCCGCTGGTCGTCGACGAGGCCACCGCCACCGCACCCGACGCCCCGCTGCTCCACCCCGGCCGCCGGGACCACCACGCCGCCCACGTCCCGCATCCGAACATCGTGCACCGGCAGCCGGTCCGGCGCGGCGATGTGGCCGCCGCCAGGGCCCGCGCCGATGTGGTGGTCCGCCGGGACTACGAGGTGGGCATGCAGGACCAGGCGTTCCTCGGCCCGGAGTCGGGGCTCGCGGTGCCCGCCGAGGACGGCGGTGTGGACCTCTACATCGCCACCCAGTGGCTGCATGTGGACCGCGATCAGCTCGCCCCGGTCCTCGGGCTGCCCGCGGACAAGGTGCGGCTGACGCTTTCGGGGGTGGGCGGGGCGTTCGGCGCGCGCGAGGACATGTCCATGCAGGCCCACGCATGTCTGCTGGCGCTGCGCACCGGACGGCCCGTCAAGATCGTCTACAACCGGTACGAGTCCTTCTTCGGCCATGTCCACCGCCACCCCGCCAAGCTCACCTACGAACATGGCGCGACCCGCGACGGCACCCTGCTCTACGTCCAGTGCCGGATCGTCCTGGACGGCGGTGCGTACGCCTCCTCCTCCCCGGCGGTGGTCGGCAACGCCGCCTCCCTGTCGATCGGCCCCTATGTCGTCGAGAACGTCGATGCCGAGGCCATCGCCCTCTACTCCAACAACCCGCCCTGCGGTGCGATGCGCGGCTTCGGCGCCGTCCAGGCGTGCTTCGCCTACGAGGCGCAGATGGACGCGGTGGCGGCCGAGCTCGGCCTCGACCCGGTGGAGTTCCGGCAGCGCAACGCCATGTCCCAGGGCGCCACCATGCCCACGGGGCAACTGGTCGACTCCCCGGCCCCGGTCGCCGAGCTGCTGCGCCGGGTCAAGGCGCGGCCGATGCCGCCCGAGCGCGCCTGGGAGGCGGCGGGCGGCCCGGTGGACGTACGGGCCCTGCCGGGCGGGCTGTCCAACACCACCCACGGCGAGTCCGTGGTGCGCGGAGTGGGCTATGCGGTCGGCATCAAGAACGTCGGCTTCTCCGAGGGTTTCGACGACTACTCCACGGCCCGGATCCGGCTGGAGGTGATCGGCGGCGAGCCGGTGGCCCTGGTGCACACCGCGATGGCCGAGGTCGGCCAGGGCGGTGTCACCGTGCACGCCCAGATCGCCCGCACCGAGCTGGGCGTGGACCGGGTCACCCTCCACCCGGCCGACACCCGGGTCGGCTCGGCCGGCTCCACCTCCGCCTCCCGCCAGACGTATATGACGGGCGGCGCCATCAAACACACCTGCGAGGCGGTCCGGGAGGAGGTGCTGCGGCGCGGCCGTGAGCGGTTCGGCGCCGCCCACCCGGCGTGGGCCGCGGCCGAGGCGCCGCGGCTGGCGGACGGCAAGGTGGTCACCGACGGCGGCGAGGTGATCGGTGACCTCGCCGAGATCCTCGGCGACGGGGCGATCGAGCTGGAGCGGGAGTTCCGGCACCGGCCGACCGAGCCGTTCGATCCGCGCACCGGACAGGGGTTCGGCCATGTGCAGTACTCCTTCTGCGCCCATCGCGCGGTCGTCGAGGTGGACACCGAGCTGGGTCTGGTCAAGGTGGTCGAGCTGGCGGCCGCGCAGGACGTGGGCAAGGCGCTCAACCCGCTGTCGGTCGTCGGGCAGATCCACGGCGGTTCGGCGCAGGGGCTGGGGCTCGCCGTGATGGAGGAGATCGTCGTCTCGCCGGACGGGGCGCGGGTGCGCAACCCGTCGTTCACGGACTATCTGATCCCCACCATCCTGGACACCCCGGCCATGCCGGTGGAGGTGCTGGAGCTGGCCGACGACAACGCCCCGTACGGGCTGCGCGGTGTCGGCGAGGCGCCCACGCTCTCCTCGACCCCGGCCGTCGTCGCCGCGATCCGCGCCGCCACGGGCCTGCCCCTGAAGCGCGTGCCGGTCCGTCCGGAGCATCTGATCGACGGGCGCTGACCAGGGCATCGCCGCCGCCCTCCCGGGCCGGGGCAGATATCGGAAGGTAGATGTGTTGTTCCGGTTATAGACCCGCCCTCAAGGAGCTGATCACCATGCTGGACATCGCCGCCGAGCTGCACCGTTGGTGCGAGGAGGGCCGGGACTTCGCCGTCGCCACCGTGGTCTCCGTGGGCGGCAGCGCGCCCCGGCAGCCCGGCGCCGCCCTCGCCGTGGACGCCGACGGCACGGCGATCGGCAGTGTGTCCGGCGGCTGTGTCGAGGGCGCGGTGTACGAGCTGTGCCAGGAGGCGCTGCAAACCGGCGAGACCGTCCGCGAGACCTTCGGCTACTCCGACGAGGACGCCTTCGCGGTCGGCCTGACCTGCGGCGGGGTCATCGATGTCCTGGTCACCCCGGCCCCGGCGGCCGACCGCCGGGTGCGCCCGGTGCTCGCCGCCGCGGCGTCCGCCGCCGCCGAGGGCCGGACGACGGCGCTGGCCCGGATCGTGGACGGCCCGCCCGAGCTGCTGGGCGGCGCCCTGCTCGTCCACCCGGACGGCGGCTGGGACGGCACCCTGGGCGGCCACCCCGAGTTGGACCGTACGGCGGCCGCGGAGGCCCGCGCCCTGCTGGACGCCGGGCGCACCGCGACCGTGGTCATCGGCGCCGAGGGGAGCCGCTGCGGGCGGCCGGTCACCCTGCTCGCCGAGTCCAGCGTGCCGCCGCCGCGCATGATCGTCTTCGGGGCGGTCGACTTCGCGAGCGCGCTGGTGCGGATCGGGAAGTTCCTGAACTACCACGTCACGGTCTGCGACGCCCGTCCGGTCTTCGCGACCGCGCTCCGCTTCCCGGACGCCGACGAGGTGGTCGTCGACTGGCCGCACCGCTATCTCGACGGGACCGAGGTGGACGCCCGCACGGTGCTGTGCGTGCTCACCCACGACGCGAAGTTCGATGTGCCGCTGCTGGAGCGGGCGCTGCGGCTGCCGGTGGCGTACGTCGGCGCCATGGGCTCCGCCCGCACCCACCGGGACCGGCTGCGGCGGCTGCGCGAGGCCGGGGTGGACGAGCCGGAGCTGGCCCGGCTGCGCGCCCCGATCGGGCTCGACCTCGGCGCCCGTACGCCCGAGGAGACGGCACTGTCCATCGCGGGCGAGATCGTGGCACACCGGCGGGGCGGCAGCGGAATGCCGCTGACGGGTTCCGGGACCCCGATCCACCACGACGCGCGGGAGCCCGCGGAGCGGATCGGCTCGGTCGCCTGAGCCTGATCGCCTCGTCACCCAAAAACAGATCAGATCACAGAAGGATCTTCTGACATAAGGCCACTCCTGAGCGGGAAAAACCCTCCGCCAGCTGGCGGAAGGTTCATTTGCCGGGTGCCGGTTCCTGAGTGAGAGTCAGAAACCGACCTTGGTCCTGCCGCCCCCTGGAGTGCGCACGTGCGTAAGAGACGCAAGATCATCACCGTGTCGACGGCCGTCGCGGCCGCTGCCACCCTGCCCCTGCTGATGAGCCCCGTGGTGAGCGCGGCCGTGCTGGAGGACGACGACGAGTCCTCGCGCATGACCCGCCTCTACGCCCCGCCTCCGGACCGGGACTCCTACCGCCAGGTGGCCCGGCTCGCCTGGCGGGGCGACTTCCGCGACTCCGCCGGGCTCCTCTCCATGGTGCGGACGCCGCAGGCGGTCTGGTACGGGGACGAGACCCCGGAGCAGGTCGAGCGGCTGGTCCGCAGGACGACGCGGAGCGCCGACTGGCAGGGGAGGCTGCCGGTCCTCGCCCTCTACAACGTCCCGGGCCGTGACTGCGGCAGCTATTCGAGCGGGGGAGCGGACAGCCTCGCCGAGTACGAGGCGTGGATCGACGCCGTCGCGGCGGGCATCGGCGACCGCGAGGTGCTGATCATCCTCGAACCCGATTCGCTGGCGCTGCTGCCCTCCGACTGCGCCGACGCCTCGAACGCCGCTCAGACCGCCGTCGAGCAGCAGACCGTCATCGAGGAGCAGACAACCGCCGACGGGCAGACAACTGCGGACGAGCAGACAGCTGCCGATGGGCAATCAGCTGCCGATGGGCAACCGGCCGCTGACGGGCAACCGGCTGCCCAGGAGCAGCCGGCCGCGGAGGAGTCGCCCACCGAACTTCCGCCGCTGCCCGACCCCGGCGCGTCCACGGCCCCGCCCACCGGAACGGCCGCCCCCGGCACCGGCCAGGAGGCAGCGCAGACCCCGGGGCAGCAGCTCCCGGACGCGCTGCCCGCCACCTCCGAGACCCCGGCGCCCAAGCCCCCGGAAGTCCAGGAGCCCGCCGCCCTCGAGCCCTCCGCGTCCCAGACCCCCGCCCCCGAGCCCTCCACCGAGCAGCCCGGCACTCTCCCCGAGCTGCCCCCGCTCCCCACGCCCGACCCGGTGACCCCGGAGCCCGGGAACTCCGTCGACCCTGACGAGCTGGACACCCCGGTGGTCGAGGACCCGGAGACCGCCGCCCGCTACTCCGAAATCAACTACGCGGTGGACGTCCTCACCGCGCTCGGCCAGACATCGGTGTACCTGGACGCGGGCCACGCCGGCTGGCACTCCGTCAGCAGCATCGTGCCCCGTCTGATCAAGGCCGGGATCGACCGCGCCACCGGCTTCGCCCTCAATGTCTCCCACTACCAGACCGACCCGGACAGCACCTGGTACGGTCGGCTGATCTCCTCCTGCCTCGCCTACGCGGACGAGGGCGGGGACCCCGAGAAGTGCGCCGACCAGAGCTGGTCGCGGCGGCACGCCCGCCGCTGGCTGCGCGCCCACGCACCCGACGACCCGGCCGGTATGAAGCACTACGTCACCGACACCAGCCGCAACGGCCAGGGCCCCTGGACCCCCAGGGACAGGCACATCGACGCGCAGTCGTGGTGCAACCCGCCGGGGCGGGGCCTGGGCAGGCGCCCCACCACCCACACCGGCGACGCCCTGATGGACGCCGCGCTGTGGGTGAAGACGCCGGGCGAGTCGGACGGGCGGTGCCTGCGCGGCACGGACGGGCCCCTGGACCCGGTGCGCGGCACGGTCAACCCCGAGGCCGGGGAGTGGTTCCCCGACCAGGCGCTGGAGCTCGTGCGCTACGCGGACCCCGCGGTCAAGGTCTTCCGCCGGACCGCCGGCCGCTGACCGTCGCGGTCAGCCCGCCGGATTGTGCCGGACGAGGGCGTCGACCAGGCCGGACGTGGTGTTCGGGAAGTCCATCGGAACGATCCCGAGCCCGGTCCAGCCCTGTGTCTCGGCGCCCTCCAGGAACGACTTCACCCGGGGGTTGAGCCGGTCCGAGTTGGAGCGGGGCGGCAGCAGGGCGGCGGTGGACACATAGTTGATGAACAGCTTGCCGGGCTCGGCCGCCGCCTTGCGGAACTGCGCCTCGATCTTGGGGTACTTGCCGATGGGCTCCGCCATGTAGTCGTCCTGGATGTCGAAGAGCGACCCGTCGCCGTACCGCACCCCCGGCATGTTGTCCGAGTCGGCGAGCAGCACCACCCTGCCCCGGGCCTGGCCCAGGGTGGGGAGGGTGTTGTCCAGGCGGAACAGCGAGCGCCAGCCCTTGTCGTCCAGATAGGTGTCGAAGATCCGGCGGAACTCCGCGGCGCTCTCCTCCGAGTACTCCTGCTTGACCCGCATCAGCACGGTCTCCGACGGATGCGCGGAGAGGAAGGAGCGGCAGGCGCCGAGCACATCGTCGAAGTTGAGGTTCTGGTAGAAGGCGCCGTGGTGGATGGGGAAGGCGTTCTCGAAGGCGCGGCAGCGGATGTCCAGGAAGCGGATGCCGCTGTTCAGCTGGTCGGCGATGGTGGTGTTCTGACACTCCGTCCACGGACCGCCGAAGCGGGCGCCGGAGTCATGGCTTCCGGGCAGGGTCAGCCGCTGGACCGGGGTGGCGTCGGCGATGGCCGACAGCCAGTCCTGGGCGGCCGTCAGCCTGGGCGGCGCGGCGGTGGCCGTCGTGGCACCGCCGATGGCGGTGACCAGCCCCGCGGTGGAGAGCGCGGCCGCGCCCATGAGGAACCCTCGCCGGTCCATACGCCCACTCCCTCGCTCGCCTGCCCGTGCCGCACGGCATCGAAGCACAAACGGATGGGAGGGGCTACGGAAAACGGCTGAATCAGCGGTTCATCGAGGGATTCCCTAGAACCGCCGATCCAGCCGGTTGAGTTGGGGCGCCGTCAGAGCCAGTCGCGGCGTTTGAAGATGATGTACAGGCTGACGCAGACCACCGCCATCAGCAGGATCGCGAACGGGTATCCCCACACCCACTTCAGCTCCGGCATATGGGTGAAGTTCATCCCGTAGATGGTGCCGACCAAAGTGGGCGCGAAGAGGATCGCCGCCCATGCGGAGATCTTCTTGACCTCCTCGTTCTGCTCGAAACCCGCCTCGGCCAGCGCCCGCATCTCGGCGTTCTGCTGCTGGGTCACCAGGGTGGCGTTGACCGCGAGGATGTCGGTGAGGGCGGAGCGGAAGCCGTCCACGCGCTCGCTGGTGTGGGTGACGTGGTCGGCGACGTCCCGCAAATAGCGCTGGAGCTCCTCGTCGGTGCCGTATTTGTCGAACCCCGCCATCAGTCCGTGCAACATCCCGACCAGCGGGCGGGTGGCGCGCTGGAACTCCACCATTTCGCGGGAGAGCTCATAGATGCGCCGCGACACCTCGGGGTCGCCGCGGAAGACCTCGGTCTCGATCTCGTCGATATCGTTCTGCACCCCCGCCACCACCGGGGCGTAGCCGTCCACGGCCGCGTCGAGAATCGCGTACAGCACGGCCTCGGGGCCCAGCGCCAGCAGCTCGGGGGTGGACTCCATCCGGGCCCGCACCGCGGACAGGTCCGGGGCGGCGCCGTGCCGGACGGTGATGACGAAGTCGGGGCCCACGAAGACGTGCAACTCGCCGAAGTCCACCTCCTCGGGCGCGTCGAGATAGCGCGCGGCTCGCAGCACTACGAAGAGCGTCTCGCCGTAGCGCTCCAGCTTGGGCCGCTGATGGGCCTCCAGAGCGTCCTCGATGGCCAGCTTGTGCAGATCGAACTCCTCGGCCAGCGAGAGCAGCTCGGCCTCGCTCGGCCGGTACAGCCCGATCCACGCCATGGCACCCGTCTCCTCGCGCAGCCGCCGATAGGTGGCGGCGAGGGAATCGGGAGTGCCGACCCGGCGGCCGCCGCGGTACACGGCCGCGTCCACCACACTGCGCTCGTCGATCTCCGGCGGGGCCCCATCGGCCGACGCGGCCGGCGGCTCGCCGCGCCGCGGCCCCGGCGCGGGGCGCGGTGTGGCGTCGGCCCCGGCGGGACGCTGCCAGGGGTACCGCTTCGTGGGACGCGGGGTGCGGCGGCGCTCGGACATGGCGGGTCCTTTACGGATAGCGGGCTCGGAGCGGCGCCACCTCCGAGCCGAGCCGGGCGTCGTGCTCAGCGCGTACGGGCCGGGGCGGCACCTCGCGGCATACGACTGGGAGGTTCACCGTCCATGGACCTCACCTCCCGTGTCGTGAGCACTGACCTCAGTGCAGGATATCGCCCCATATGACCGTGGTGCGCCCCGGGGGAGCGGCGGACCAGGGGAAGCAACCACTTGATGCGATAGTTGCTCCAGATCAAGCAATTTCCGAAGGGGTACCCAGAGGGCCCGTGGCCCGGAGAGGCCAAGGCCCCGCAGGCCCGCAGTCCGGAGAGACCTCGCTCCCGGGCCGCGGAAGCCGCAACCGCCGCCCACCCCCGCCGACCCGGCGCCCGGCGACGCTGCCGCGCCTCCCACCCCCTGCTCCGCTGCTCAAACGCGCCGAAGGCGCGAAACGACGCCGCACCCAACCGACCCGAGAACGCGCGCTAAGGCAGCAGCCCCGCGCGGCGGGCCTCGACCACCGCGTGGAGACGGGTGCGGGCCCCCAACTTCCGCATGGACGACCGCAAATAGCTCTTGACCGTCTCCGGCCGCAACCCCAACCGCTCCGCCGCCGCCGAATTCGTCGCCCCCGACGCCACACACGCCAGCACATCCACCTCGCGCGGCGACAGATCCACCCCGTGCGGTCGGTCCCGCTCCCGGCCGCGCCCCGACGTGGCCCTGGCCAGCCGCCCGCACGCGGTGAGAATCTCCGCCCGCAGCTGGGGGTCGGGCACCCGGTGCGCCAGGGCCCGCAGATCGCCATGGGCCTCGCGCACCTCCTCCCACACCGCCGGATCGGTCCCCGCCACCGACTCCAGCGATTCCACCGACGCCAACGACTCCACCGATTCCGCCGTCGGCGCCCACCGCGCCCGCTGCCGCCGCTGCCGCGCCTCCGCCAGCAGCCGCCGCGCCTCGTCCCGCGCCGCCAGCTCCTGCGCCAGTTCGCGCTCCAGCGCCCGCTCCAGCTCGCGGGCCGCCTCCACCGCCGCGCTCAGCGCGCGGTCGCCGAGCAGCAGCGGCTGGCGCAGCGCGCCGTACAGCACTCCGCGCACCTGCCCGCGCACCACCACCGGCACCGCGAGCATCGAGCGCAGCCCTTCCGCACCCACCGCCGCGTCGTACTCATGGCTGATCGCCCGCGAGGTGGGGTAGTCCGCCACTGAGATCGGCCGGGACATGGTGAGGACCTTGCCGCCCAGGCCGTTGCCGGGTGTGATGGCCAGGTCCCGTAGGGAGTTGGTCGTGGTGCCGGTGAGTTCCGAGATCCGGAACTGCCGCGAGCCGGAGGACAGTCCGCCGAACGCGACGGGCAGCCCACCGCGTCGGCGCATCCGCTGAAGTGTGCTCCGTACGTCGACGACCCCGTCCGATCCCGCCACGGCCACCTCCCGCATCCAGCGCCACCCCCGTCCGGGGGTAGTGAGACTCAGATCACCCGTCGCACGATGCTAGCGAGCGGTACGCCATTCAGGAGGACAAGTGACAGCAATCAATCCGTCCCACGACTTCCGCGCGGCACGGGACTTCCTGCTCGGCCACCGCGAGGACTACACGGCGGCGTACGAGGGGTTCGGCTGGCCACGCCCGGAGCGGTTCAACTGGGCCCTGGACTGGTTCGACGGGATCGCCGCGCGGAGCGGCGACCGCGCCGCACTGCACATCGTCGAGGAGGACGGGAGCGAGATCCGCCTGACGTTCGAGGCGCTGCGCCGCCGCTCCAACCGGGCCGCGAACTGGCTGCGCGACCGGGGCGTCCGGGCCGGTGACCGCATCGTGGTCATGCTCGGCAACCAGGTCGAGCTGTGGGAGACCGCGCTGGCCGCGATGAAGTTGCGCGCCGTGGTCATCCCCGCCACGCCGCTGCTCGGCCCGCTCGACCTCGCCGACCGCATCGAGCGCGGCCGGGCGGGGCATGTGATCGTCCGGGCCGGGGACACCGGCAAGTTCGCGGACGTGGCGGGCGACTACACCCGGATCGCGGTCGGCGGCGCGTCCGCGGGCTGGCTCGCCTACGAGGACGCCGGAACCTCGGCCGTCCCGGCGGACATCACCGCGAACGGCCCGGCGGCCACCACAGCGGATGCCACCGACACCGACGACCCCTTCGTCCCCGACGGCCCCACCCTCGCCACCGACCCCCTGATGCTGTACTTCACCTCCGGCACCACCGCCCGCCCCAAGCTGGTCGAGCACACTCATATCTCGTACCCGATCGGACATCTGTCGACGATGTACTGGATCGGGGTCCGGCCGGGCGACGTCCACCTCAACATCTCCTCCCCCGGATGGGCCAAGCACGCCTGGTCGAATCTCTTCGCCCCGTGGAACGCCGAGGCCACTGTCTTCGTCCACAACTACACGCGCTTCGACGCCACCCGTCTGATGGCCGAGATGGACCGCTGCGGCATCACCACCTTCTGTGCCCCGCCCACCGTCTGGCGGATGCTCATCCAGGCCGATCTCACCTTGCTGCGCACCCCGCCCCGTGAGGCCGTCGCCGCGGGCGAGCCGCTCAACCCCGAGGTCATCGAGCATGTGCGGCGCGCCTGGGGGGTGACCATCCGGGACGGTTTCGGCCAGACCGAGACCGCCGTTCAGGTGGCCAACAGCCCCGGACAGCCGCTCAAGCCCGGTTCGATGGGGCGGCCGACCCCCGGGTTCCGGGTCGCCCTGCTCGATCCGGTCACCGGGCGGCCCGGCGAGGAGGGCGAGATCTGCCTCGACCTCACCGGCCCCGAGGGCCGCCCCGTCGGCCTGATGACCGGCTACGAGGGCGATGAGGAGCGCACCGCCGAGGCCACCGCGGGCGGCTACTACCGCACCGGGGACATCGGTTCGCGCGACGCCGACGGCTACATCACCTACATCGGCCGCGCCGACGACGTCTTCAAGGCGTCCGACTACAAGATCTCACCGTTCGAGCTGGAGAGCGCGCTGCTGGAGCACGAGGCGGTCGCGGAGGCCGCCGTCGTCCCGGCCCCCGATCCGGTGCGGCTCGCCGTGCCGAAGGCGTACATCGTGCTCGCGGAGGGCTGGGAGCCCGGCCCGGACACCGCGAAGACGCTGTTCGCGCACTCCCGCGCGGTGCTCGCGCCGTACAAGCGGATCCGCCGATTGGAGTTCGCCGACCTCCCCAAGACGGTTTCCGGGAAGATTCGCCGGATCGAGCTGCGTGAACGTACGGCACAGGGGGGCGGTATCGAGTTTCATGAGGAGATCTGATGACTGACGCTCATATGATGACCCACCCTCACGAACGTGAAGGCGTACGTGAACGTGAACACAAGGAGCTCCCATGACCGACCTGACCTCCGACCCACCGAGCTCAGCCGGGCTCTCCTACGCCAGCGGCCCCAGTGACCTCCCGCTGCTCGGCGAGACCATCGGCACCGCCCTGGGCCGCGCCGTCGAGCTGTACGGCGAGCGCGAGGCGCTCGTCGACATCCCCTCCGGCCGACGATGGACCTACGCCGAGTTCGGCCGGTCGGTCGAGGAGGTCGCGCTCGGGCTGATGGCCAAGGGGGTCGCCAAGGGCGACCGGGTCGGTATCTGGGCCATCAACTGCCCCGAATGGGTGCTGTTGCAGTACGCCACCGCCCGCATCGGCGCCATCATGGTCAATATCAACCCCGCGTACCGCGTCCATGAGCTGCGGTACGTACTCCAGCAGGCCGGAATCTCGGTCCTGGTCTCCTCCACCGCACACAAGACCAGCGACTACCGCCGGATGGTCGAGCAGGTGCGGTCGGCCTGCCCCGCGCTACGCGATGTCATCTACATCGGCGACCGGACCTGGGACGGTCTGGTGCGCGCCGGAGCCGATGTGGCCCCCGGGCGGCTGGCCGAGCGGGAGGCCCGGATCGGCTGCGACGACGCGGTCAACATCCAGTACACCTCCGGCACCACCGGCTTCCCCAAGGGCGCCACCCTCTCCCACCACAACATCCTCAACAACGGCTTCTTCGTGGGGGAGACCGTCCGCTACACCTCCGCGGACCGGATCTGTGTGCCGGTGCCCTTCTACCACTGCTTCGGCATGGTGATGGGCAACCTCGCGGCCGCCACCCACGGCGCCTGCGTGGTCATCCCCGCCCCCGGCTTCGACCCCGTCGCCACCCTGGCCGCCGTCGAACGGGAGCGCTGCACCGCGCTGTACGGCGTCCCCACCATGTTCATCGCCGAGCTGGCCCTGCCGGACTTCGCCACCTTCGACCTCAGCTCGCTGCGCACCGGGATCATGGCCGGATCGCCCTGTCCGGTGGAGGTGATGCGGCGGGTGGTCGCCGAGATGCACATGGAGGAGGTGTCCATCTGCTACGGCATGACCGAGACCTCACCGGTCTCCACCCAGACCAGGCCCGATGACGAGCTCGTACGCCGTACCTCGACCGTCGGCCAGGTGATGCCGCATGTCGAGGTCAAGATCGTCGACCCGGCGACCGGGGCGACCGTGCCCCGAGGCACCCGTGGCGAGCTGTGCACCCGCGGCTACTCGGTGATGCTCGGCTACTGGCAGGAGCCCGAGCGGACCGACGAGGCGATCGACTCGGCGCGCTGGATGCACACCGGCGACCTCGCGGTGATGGACGGAGAGGGATACGTCCAGATCGTCGGCCGGATCAAGGACATGATCGTCCGTGGTGGGGAGAACGTCTATCCGCGGGAGATCGAGGAGTTTCTGCACACCCACCCCAAGATCGCGGATGTGCAGGTGGTCGGCGTACCGGACGAGAAGTACGGCGAGGAGATCCTGGCCTGCGTGATCCTGCGCGAGGGCGCCAGGACCCTCACCCGCGATGAGCTCTCCCGCTTCTGCCGGGGCCGCCTCGCCCACTACAAGGTCCCCCGCTATCTGCGGCTCATGGACGCCTTCCCGATGACGGTCAGCGGCAAGGTCCGCAAGGTCGAGCTGCGCGAGGCGGCCGCCCGGGAGCTGCTGCCCGAAACCCGGTCCGAGGCCGATCCGGCCAGATCGGAAACACCGGTCGAGCGGGCCGAACCCCAGGCCGCGCACCACTGATGAGATGCGGGCCCCTCTGTCACAGCAGGGGCCCACAACCCCGCGCCGGGAACCGCCGCCCATCACCCGCGCCCGGGAACCGCCGCCCGTCACCGGGCCGCTGTCACACCCTGCCCGTCACCGGACCCTGTCACCGGCCGCCCCACGCCGCTGCCCGTCACTCGATGGCGTTCGGCAGGCAGGACTTCACCCCCGAGCGCGCGCCACGGCTGAAGTAGGAGACCCGCTGGGAGGCGTCGCCGTGGTCGGCGATATCGGTCCACGGGGTTCTGTCGGCGAGTGCGGTCAGGGCGTCCGCCAGCTCCTCGGTGTCGCCCTCCTCGAACGTGAGCGTCCCGTCCTGCGCGGCGCCGAAGAGGACCGCCCCGGCCAGGCAGTCGGCCTGGAGCTCACGGGCCAGGTCGACCAGGCCCGCGTCCAGACGGTTCTGGACGGCGTGGCCCCACTCATGGGCGATCACCAGATAGACCCAGGCGTCACCCCGCGCATGGCCCCAGCGCATCAGATCCATGTCCCACGCTATGTAGTCGCCGTCCGGGCAGTAGACGGCGTTGTCGTCGGGGAGGGGCTCGCTGCCGCACACCGGGGAGCCGGGGGTGCCGCCGTCGTAGGCCCCCAGCAGCCGGGGCGGGTTGTAGCCGCCGGTGAACAGCTGCGGCCAATGGGTCTGCCAGTAGGTGTTGGTGACGGAGACCGCCGCGTCGATGTCGCCCTCCACGCTCTTTCCACCGTCGCCTCCGGTGCCGTCGCCGCCAGTGGCGCTCGTGGGCGGGGCGGGTGTGCCGGACGGGGGCCCGGGGGCGGCCGAGGAGCTCTCCACCGTGGGCGGCGGCTCGTCGCCGCCTGCGCAGCCGGTCACCAGAAGGAGGGTCAGTGCGGCGATGAGCGCGGCCCATGACCTCGGGTACCACGGAACAGCCATCGTTCGGCCTCCGGCCGGTCGAGCGGATGGGACGGGTGAACGGTGGAGGGCGGCCCCTCAGCGGCCTCTCAGCGGTCCCTCAGTGGCCCCTCAACGGAAGCGTTCCCCGGTCATGAGCACAAGTGCCGACGGGGTCAGCCGTCCGGCGGCCCCATCCGGATCAGCGCGTCCGCCGGGTCGTTGACGGGCTGCGGGGTGCCGGTCAGATCCATGATGAACAGCGGCAGATGCAGCGCGTCGGCGCGCGCCCGCGCCTCCCGCGCGTAGCCCGCGAGCGAGAAGAAGACGCTCATGGCCGACTTCTGGAGCCCGTTCAGCCACAGGCACTCGATGTCCCGCAGCCCGGTGGGGCGGGTGGTCGGATCGACCTGGGCGACCACGCCCGTCCCGTAGAGATCCACCCCGGAGGCGGCCCGGTCGTCCGAGGGCCGCAGACCGCGGAAGCCGAGCCACTTCAGATACTGCGCGGCGGCGGTGACCGCGTCCCGCGCCGTACGGATCGTCACCGGCCGGAACGCCGGGCGCCGCACCGCCGCGCCGCCGAGTCCGGCCGCCGCACCCAGGCCGGCCAGGGGCGGCGCGACGGCCACGGGCACGCGGACCACCGCGCCGCAGTCGCAGCCCAGCTCCGGCTGCGGCCAGTGACCCTGGCGGCCGCAGGACGGGCAGTTCACCGCCACCCAGAGGTTCTCCCAGGTGCGGTGGCCGAGCTCCTCCGGGGTGCCGTCGCGGAGGACGGGCAGGGTGACCGGCGCACCGCACGCACAGGGGAAGGTGGGCGGTGTGAACGACTGCTCGCGACGGCACGCGGGACAACGCACCGGCACGTTGTCTGTCATCGGGGCGCTCCGTGGAGGAAGGGCGGACAGGGTATCCGTCCATGCTCCCCGAAGCGGGCCGCCGCCGGGAGGGACTTGGGCGTTTGGTCCCCCGTAGTGGGGGCGCCGTGTTACGGCGTGACGCAGTAGGTTGGCGGCGTGAGATTGAGGGTTGAGTTCACCACCGAACCGTTCGACCTCGACGAGGTGCCGCCGCATGCGGTGGCGGCCCGCGAGACCGTTCAGGCCGCCGCGCTGGACACCGTCGACGTCGGCCCCTTCGGCAACACCGCCGAGGGCGGGGCGGAGGCGGTGCTGGAGGCCGTGGACCGGCTGCTGCGCAGCTCCCTCGAAGCCGGTGCCACCCGGATCTCGCTCCAGGTCAATGTCATCGGGGAGGCCGAGGCGTGAGCGTACCGGCCGACCACCCCTTCGCCGCCGCGGTGAAACCGCTCGTGGACGCCATGGGCGGTGAGCTGATCGCCCCGGACCGGGCCCGGGGGGACGATGTGGTGCTCTCCTGGGAGGGCCGCCCGGTGGTGGCCGTAAGGCTGCCGCATCTCTCGGACTCGCTCGACCACATCCTCGCCGACCTCCAGCGCCGCCACGGTGTGCCGCTCTCGGCCCTCGACCGCAAGACCAAGCAGTCCGTCGTCCGCCACCTCGAACAGCGCGGCGCCTTCTCCGTGCGCCACGGCGTCGAAACGGTCGCCGGGGCCCTCGGGGTGAGCCGCTTCACCGTTTACAACTACCTCAACCGCGAGAAGAGCGGGGAGTGACCTGAGCCGGTACGCGCCCCTCGCGTACCTCCATCTGCGTACCCCATCTGCGTACCCCCGCTACGGAGCGACCGGCGGGGCTCCCGTTACGCGGATTTTTCAACAAAGTGTTGACGCCCGGCGAGGGAGCCTCCTAGCTTGCGAGAGTGACTTCCAGTGCTCCGCCGGGGCTGGCCCGGTTCAACGCGGTGGACGACCCGGACGCCGCCGCGATGCTGCGTACGGTGTGCGCCGGCCGGACCTGGGGCGCGGCCGTGGCGGGCGGGCGGCCGTACGCCACGGTCGGGGAGCTGCTCGACGCCTCCGACGCGGCCATGACCGGGCTCACCGCCGCCGACCTGGCCGAGGCGATGGCCGCGCATCCGCCCATAGGGCGGCCGACTTCGGGCGACGCCGCCTCGGCACGGGAGCAGAGCGGCGTACGGGACGCGGAGCGCGCGGAGCTGCTGGAGCTGAACCTCGCCTACCAGGAGCGCCATGGCCATGTCTTCCTGATCTGCGCCACCGGCCGCACCGGCGAGGAGATGCTGGCCGCGCTGCGCGAGCGGATCCACCATGACGCCGACACCGAGCGCGAGATCGTCCGCACCGAACTGGGAAAGATCAATCGCATCCGGCTGACCCGGCTGGTGGAAACCCTTTCAGGCCCCGCGGGCCCCGGCGGAAGGAGAGCGGCGATGGCGAGCGGCGCCACATCCGTGTCCACCCACATCCTGGACACCAGCATCGGCCGCCCCGCCGTGGGCGTGGTCGTCGAGCTGGCCGTCCGCTCGGGGCCCGGTGCGGAGTGGGCGGCGCACGCCGACTCCCTCACCGACGCCGACGGGCGCTGCACGGATCTGCCCGCCCTCCCCGAGGGCACCACCCACGCACGGCTGCGCTTCGAGACCGGGCCGTATCTGACCCACGCCTTCTTCCCGGAGGTCGCGGTCGCCTTCGCCGTCGAGCCGGGTGAGCACTACCACGTACCGCTGCTGCTCACCCCGTTCGGCTACTCCGTCTACCGAGGGAGCTAGCACCGATGCCCACGCTCGGCCAGAACCAGTACGGCAAAGCCGAAACCCGCGTCGTCCGGGTGGTGCGCGACGGCGCCGTGCACCACATCAAGGACCTCAGCGTCTCGGTGGCGCTGTCCGGGGAGATGGCGGCGGTCCACCTCTCCGGCAGCAATGCCAATGTCCTGACGACCGACACCACCAAGAACACCGTGTACGCCTTCGCCAAGGAGCACGGCATCGACACGGCCGAGGAGTTCGGCGTCCGGCTGGCCCGCCACTTCGTCACCGGCCAGGAGTCCATCCACCGCGCCCGCGTCCGCGTCGAGGAGTACGGATGGGAGCGGATCGAGACGTCCGGGAGCGCCCAGCACTCCTTCGTCCGCCGCGGCCAGGAGGTCCGCACCGCCCAGATCGGCTATGACGGCGAGCGCTGGGAGGTGATCTCCGGGCTCACCGGCCTCACCGTCCTGAACACCACGGACTCCGAGTTCTGGGGCTATGTCAAGGACAGGTACACCACGCTCCAGGAGGCCCACGACCGCATCCTCGCCACCGATGTGCACGCCCGCTGGCGCTACGGCTGGAGCGATGACACCCGGCCGATGCCGGACTGGGACCACGCCCACGCCGAGGCGCGCGGCCATCTGCTGAGCGCGTTCGCCGAGACCTACTCCCTCTCGCTCCAGCAGACGCTCTACCAGATGGGCACGCGGGTGATCGAGCGCCGGCCCGAGATCGACGAGATACGGCTCTCGCTGCCCAACAACCACCACTTCCTGGTCGATCTGGAACCCTTCGGCCTCACCAACGACAACGAGGTCTACTTCGCCGCCGACCGGCCGTACGGGCTCATCGAGGCCACCGTGCTGCGGGACGGCGTCGAGGCCAGGATCCCCACCGACTGACGCGACCGCGCCGACCGACCGCGACCCCCGACACCGACCCGACGGAAGGCCACGCTCCGTGAACCGCATCGTCATCGAGAACTGCGCCGTCGCCACCGTGGACGCCCAGGACACCGAGTACGCGTCCGGCCATGTCGTCGTCGCGGGCAACCGCATCGAGTCGGTGGGCGAGGGGCGCGCGCCGGAGGGGCCCGCGGGCGTCGTCCGCCGGGTGGACGGTACGGGGCATCTGGTGACCCCGGGCCTGGTCAACACCCATCACCACTTCTACCAGTGGCTCACCCGCGGCCTCGCCCAGGACAGCAACCTCTTCGACTGGCTGGTCGCGCTCTACCCCGTCTGGGCGCGGATCGACGAGCCGATGGTCCACGCGGCGGCCCGCGGCTCGCTCGCCATGATGGTGCGCGGCGGGGTCACCACCGCCATGGACCACCACTACGTCTTTCCGCGTGACAGCGGCGATCTGCTGGGCGCCGAGATCCGGGCGGCGCGCGAGCTGGGGGTGCGGTTCACCGCCGCCCGCGGCTCCATGGACCTCGGCGCCTCCGACGGCGGACTGCCGCCGGACTTCGCCGTGGAGTCCACCGAGGAGGCCCTGGCCGCCACCGAGAAGGCGATCGACACCCACCACGACCCGGGGTTCGACGCCATGCTGCGGATCGCGGTCGCGCCCTGCTCGCCCTTCTCCGTCTCCACCGAACTGCTCCGCGAGTCCGCCGCGCTGGCCCGCCGCAGGGGTGTACGGCTGCACACCCACGGCTCGGAGACGGTGGAGGAGGAGAAGTTCTGCCATGAGCGGTTCGGGATGGGGCCGACCGACTACTTCGAGTCCACCGGCTGGCTGGGCGAGGACGTGTGGATGGCCCACTGCGTCCATATGAGCGACACCGATATCGAGGCGTTCGGCCGTACCGGCACCGGGGTGGCCCACTGCCCCTCGTCCAACGCCCGGCTCGCCGCCGGGATCGCCCGCGTCCCCGATCTGCTCGCCGCGGGCGTACCGGTGGGCCTGGGCGTGGACGGCACCGCCTCCAACGAATCCGGTGAACTCCACACCGAACTGCGCAACGCGCTGCTGGTCAACCGGCTCGGCAGCCACCGCGAGAAGAGCCTGACCGTCCGTCAGGCGCTGCGCCTGGGCACCTACGGCGGTGCCCGGGTGCTCGGCCGCCAGGACCAGATCGGCTCGCTGGAGCCGGGCAAACTGGCCGACCTGGTGCTGTGGAAGCTGGACGGGCTCGGCCACTCGTCGATCGCCGACCCGGTCGCGGCCCTCGTCCTCGGTGCCCCCGCCCCGGTGACCCTGTCGCTGGTGAACGGCGCCCCGGTGGTGGAGTCGGGCCGGCTGCTCACCGTGGACGAGGACGAGATCGCACGGGAGGCGCGCGCCGAGGCCCGACGCCTGGCCCGTATCGCGGAAGGCGGCTGACGGCGGCGGATCGTGCCGCGCTCCCGCCTCCACACCCCGTGACGATCAGGGCCCGGACCGTACGCTCCTACGGTCCGGGCCCTTCCGCGTACGGGACGCGTGTACGGGGACGGCGGCTCAGCCCAGCAGTTCGTACGCGGGCAGCGTCAGGAACTCGGTGTAGTTCTCGTCCAGCGCGACCCTCAGCAGCAGATCGTGCGCCTGGTTCCACCTGCCCGCCGCGAAGGCGTCCTCGCCGACCTCCTCGCGGATCGCGGCCAGCTCCTCGGCGGCGACCTCACGGACGAGATCGGCCGTCGCCTTCTCGCCGTTCTCGAAGACGATCCCCGCGTTGACCCACTGCCAGATCTGGGAGCGGGAGATCTCGGCGGTGGCCGCGTCCTCCATCAGGTTGAAGATCGCGGCGGCGCCGAGGCCGCCCAGCCACGCCTCGATATAGCGGATGCCGACCTGTACGGCGTTGCGCAGGCCGTTGTGCGTGGGCCTGGCGTCGAGCGAGGCGATGTCGATCAGCTGGGCCGCGGTGACCCGGACGTCCTCGCGCAGCCGGTCCTTCTGGTGCGGCCGGTCGCCGAGGACCGCGTCGAAGGAGGCGCGGGCGACCGGGACCAGATCCGGATGGGCGACCCAGGAGCCGTCGAAGCCGTCGTTCGCCTCACGGTCCTTGTCGGCCTTGACCTTGTCGAACGCCACGGCGTTGACCTCGGGGTCGCGGCGCGAGGGGATGAAGGCCGCCATGCCGCCGATCGCGTGCGCGCCGCGCTTGTGGCAGGTGCGGACGAGCAGTTCGGTGTAGGCGCGCATGAACGGGGCGGTCATGGTGACCGCGTTGCGGTCCGGGAGGACGAAACCGGGGCCGCCGTCGCGGAAGTTCTTGACGATGGAGAAGAGATAGTCCCAGCGGCCCGCGTTGAGCCCGGAGGCGTGGTCGCGGAGCTCGTAGAGGATCTCGTCCATCTCGTACGCCGCCGTGATCGTCTCGATCAGAACGGTGGCGCGGATCGTCCCTTGCGGAAGGGAGAGGTGGTCCTGTGCGAAGACGAAGACGTCGTTCCACAGGCGGGCCTCGAGATACGACTCGGTCTTGGGGAGGTAGAAGTACGGCCCCTTGCCCTTGGCGAGCAGACGGCGGGCGTTGTGGAAGAAGTACAGCCCGAAGTCGACGAGGGCGCCGGGGACGGGGCTGCCGTCGGCGGCCCGCAGATGGCGCTCGTCGAGGTGCCAGCCGCGCGGCCGGGTCACGACGGTGGCCAGTAGGTCGTCGGGCAGCAGTGTGTAGCTCTTGCCCTCGGGGGAGGTGAAGTCGATCCGGCGCTCATAGGCGTCGATCAGATTCAGCTGGCCGCCGATCACATTCGCCCAGGTGGGTGCGGAGGCGTCCTCGAAGTCGGCGAGCCAGACCTTGGCGCCCGAGTTGAGGGCGTTGATGGTCATCTT
Organism: Streptomyces malaysiensis subsp. malaysiensis; assembly: GCF_040653035.1. Taxonomy (NCBI): domain Bacteria; kingdom Bacillati; phylum Actinomycetota; class Actinomycetes; order Kitasatosporales; family Streptomycetaceae; genus Streptomyces; species Streptomyces malaysiensis. The sequence continues at coordinate 376,730 of NZ_JBEZNG010000004.1, read as the reverse complement.
GCGGTCGGTGGGACCGGTGATCTCCACCCGGCGGTCCTCGAGGGCTGGCGGCGCGGGCGCGACGCGCCAGTCGGGGTCGTCGCGGATGTGGGCGGTCTCCGGGAGGAAGTCCAGGCTGCTGGTGCGGGCGATCTCGGCACGGCGCTCCGCGCGGCGCGCGAGCAGCTCGTCCCGGCGCGGGGTGAAGCGATGGTGCAGCTCGGCCAGGAAGGCCAGGGCCGCCTCGGTCAGCACCTCTCCCTGACGCTCCAGCGGCTCGGCGTCGACGATGGTCAGCGGGGACGGCGCTGGTTCGGACATTGGACGCTCACTCCTTAGGCGAGTCTCGGCTGGACGCTCGCAATGCTTCTGTGCTGTGGATAGTAAGTTTCTCATAGTGGAAGTTCAATCTTTCGTTGAACCGCCCCGTGGTGATCCGCCTCGTCCGCCGGTGACCCTCACTCCAACAGCGTCAAGTCCTCGGGAGTGTCGATGTCGTCCGTACGGGCGATATCCGAGCAGTCGACGAGCGTGATGGCGGACTGGTGCGCTTGTAGATAGGCGCGTGCCCCCCGGTCGCCCACCGCACTCGCCGTGATGTCTCCCCACCGGTCCGCGCCGAACAGCACCGGATGCCCCCGCTCCCCGTCGTACGCGGCGGCCGCCAGGGTCGACGGCGAGCGGTACGCGGCCACCACCCGCGCCACGGCCTCGGCGCCGATCCCCGGCTGGTCCACCAGCGCGACCAGCGCCGCCCCCGCGCCCGTACCGGCCAGTGAGCCGAGCCCGGCCCGCAGCGAGGAGCCCATGCCCTCCGCCCAGTCGGGGTTGTCCACCAGCACGCACCCGGGCAGCCTCGCCCGCTCCCGTACGGTCTCCGCCCCGGCGCCCAGCACGATGTGCACCGGGGCGCAGCCGCCCGCCAGCAGCGCGTGCGCCGCGTGTTCCACCAGCGGCCGCCCCCGATGCGTCAAAAGTGCCTTGGGCCGCCCGCCCAGCCGCCGTCCGCCCCCCGCCGCCAGTACGATCCCGGCGACCTGCGCGGACTTCTCCGAAGTGCGATCCATGGCCCCTGCATACCGCACCTGAGGGCCGAGCGGGGGCTTCATCCCAGCCGGTCTGATTTTCGCTCTCCGTATAGCGCGTCGTGCACTGAGTGGCGTTAACTGATCCGCGGCCCCTTGTGTCCGAATCCACGTGAGGTGGAGGGTTGGGGCGGCCATGCGGGAGAGGGGGCAGGGTCGTGCGAGATGGCGCGAGGGGGAGAAGGGCAGTGTTGGCCAACGATGGCGCGAGGCTCTGGGGCGAACCCGGAGCCTTGTCAGTGGAGGGCGCCGCAGTCGTGGAAGCCAGGCGAGTGGCGGGCACCGATGACGATCCGAGGGCGGGCGAGCTGCGCCGTGCCGTGGCCCGGCTCAGGCGCGATCTGGCCGCCCACCCGGCGGAATTACCGGACCGGGCGATCGCGGACGACGAGCTCGCCTCGCTCGACGCCATGGCCCGCACCGGCGCCCCCGAGCTGCACCGACTGCGCCGTTCACTGCTCCTCATCGCGGGCGCCCTGGGCTCGGTCAGCGCCCTGGGCCCCGCCCTGACGAGCGTCCGCGCGGCGATCGACCAGTTCGGAAACGTTCCGCAAGCGGGCAGAGGAAGAGACTGACCGGGCAGGCCGGGTAGCGCCGCGCACGCCCGCGGCCGGCCCGGCCCGAGCCTGTGGCGTCCGCGCGGGCCGCCCGCGCTCGCGCCATGAGCCGCGTGCGTCGAACGTGACGTCGGGCTGCCCGGCGGTGCTTCCGGTCGGGCATTCGGCCCCGGGCCCGCCGCGAGGGCCGCACCTCATCGAGCCGAGCGGTTCAGCGGTCCCCTCCGCCGTCAGGCGGCCAGCGCTCCGGACAGCTCGGCCGCGACCTCCTGGAGGATCGGCACGATCTCCTGCGTGGCCTCGTCCGTCACCCGGCCCGCCGGGCCCGAGATGGAGATGGCCGCCGGTGCGGGGGAGTCGGGCACCGGGACCGCGAGGCAGCGCACGCCCATCTCCTGCTCGTTGTCGTCCACCGCGTAGCCCTGTTCGCGTACCTGCCGCAGCGCGTCGAGGAACACATCCGGCGAGGTGATCGTCTTCTCGGTCACCGCGGGCATGCCGGTGCGGGCCAGCAGGGCGCGCACCTCATCGGGGGGCGTGTCCGCCAGCAGCGCCTTGCCGACGCCCGTGGTGTGGGGCAGCACCCGCCGCCCGACCTCGGTGAACATCCGCATCGAGTGGCGCGAGGGCACCTGCGCGACGTACACCACCTCGTCGCCGTCCAGCAGCGCCATGTTCGCGGTCTCGCCGGTCTCCTCCACCAGCCGCGCCAGATACGGCCGCGCCCAGGTGCCCAGCAGCCGGGACGAGCTCTCGCCGAGCCGGATCAGCCGGGGCCCGAGGGCATAGCGGCGGTTGGGCTGCTGGCGGACGTAGCCGCAGGCCACCAAGGTGCGCATCAGCCGGTGAATGGTGGGCAGCGGCAGCCCGCTGCTGGTGGAGAGCTCGCTCAGCCCGACCTCGCCCCCGGCGTCGGCCATCCGCTCCAGCAGATCGAAGGCGCGCTCCAGGGACTGGACGCCACCGGATCCGGCGGTGGTGGCGGCGGTCTTGGACTCGGCGGACGGCACGTCGGTGTTCCTTTCCCAGCGGTCGGCACCGGCCCGCACACGGTGACGATCCGCTGCCGACCGGCCACGGGCAGCCTACCGGTCCCGGGCGACGCCCACAGCGGGCTTGCGCTCGCGGTCCGCGCCGGTCACGGCGGGTGTGGCGGGCGCCGGAACGGTCCGTGGCCGACCGCCCCCTTCCATGACGGCGGCGATCCGGGCCATCGCGGAGCGAAGCGCGAGTCCCGGCACCGAGATCACCGCGACCGAGCCGCTGTGGGGGCCGGAGTCGACCGCGGGCCACTTCGAGGGCTGTCTCAGCGCCGCCGCCGTACTGAGCCCGGGTTCGGCTCCGCCGGGCGGAACCGGGCCCATGGGCGACGTTCACGGCAACGCCCGTGTAATCGATCGGCAACACCCTCACGGCACCGTCTGCGGAAAAGATTTTCCGTCCCGTTCCCGGAGGGCCTCATGGCATCACCCGCCGCACCAGACCCCCGTCTCCACAACGAGGACCTCGCCCCCGCCGTGGAGCGCACCTGGGGGACGTACAGCATCTTCGCCATGTGGATGTCGGACACCCACGCGATCAGCAACTACGCCTTCGCGGCGAGCCTGTTCGTGCTGGGGCTGCCGACCTGGGAGGTGTTCCTGTCCCTGCTGGCCGGAGTCACCATCCTCTACTGGTTCATGAACCGCATGGGTCACGCCGGCCATCGCACCGGTGTGCCGTTCCCCGTGCTCGCACGGGCCAGCTGGGGGGTGTACGGGGCCAATGTCCCGGCCCTGTTGCGAGCGGTGATGGCGGTCGCCTGGTACGGCATCCAGACCTGGCTGGCCTCCGAGGCCCTGGTCCTCCTCGGCGTCCAGCTGGCGCCCTCGCTCGCCGATTACGACCACGACTCCATCCTCGGTCTGTCCACCCTCGGCTGGATCGCCTTCCTGACGATGTGGCTGCTCCAGGCGGTACTGCTCACCCGGGGCATGGAGTTCATCCGCAAGGTGCAGGACCTGGCCACCGGCCCGGTGGTCTGGGTGGTGATGCTCGCGCTCGCCGTCTGGCTGATCGCCAAGGCGGGCGGGGACATCTCGCTCACCAAGAGTCTGACCGGCCTCAGCGGAGGCGAGCAGCTCCATCAGAGCCTGATCGCGGTCAGCCTGACGGTCGCCACCTTCCTCACCCTCGTGCTCAACTACGCCGACTTCGCGCGGTTCACCCCGGACCACCGGGCCTACCGGCGCGGCAATCTGCTCGGGCTGCCGGTGAACTTCACCGCCTTCGCCGTCGTCTCCGTGCTGATGACGGCCGGCACGATCTCGGTATTCGGCACGGCGATCTCCGATCCGGTCGAGGTCATCGCGAAGATCGACAACCCCGTGGTCACGGTGATCGGCGCCCTGTCCTTCATGGTCGCCACCATAGGCATCAACGTTGTCGCCAACTTCGTATCGCCCGCGTACGACTTCGCCAATCTCGCGCCGAAGTACCTCGACTTCCGGCGCGGCGGCATGATCACGGCGGTGCTCGCGATCGTGGTCATGCCGTGGAAGCTCTACTCCAGCCCGGTCGTCATCCAGTACTTCCTGGGCGCGCTCGGCGCCTTCCTCGGCCCGCTGGTCGCCATCCTGCTCGTGGACTACTACCTGGTGCGGCGCGGCCGCATCGACGTGGACGCGCTGTTCAGCGCCGACGCGTCGGGAGCGTACTACTACCGCAAGGGCTTCAACCCGGAGGCGATCATCGCCTTCGTGCCCTCGGCCGCGGTGTCGGCGGTGCTGGCCCTGGTCAAGGGGTTCGAGGACGTGGCCCCGTTCTCCTGGGTCTTCGGAATGGCTCTCGCCGGAGGCATCTACGCCCTGAGGTCCGCGAAGATCCTGACCGGCGGGGCGCGGCCCGGTGCGCCGATTCCGTCGCAGGTGGCGGCGGGTGAGGTCTTGACCGGGCCGTCCCCCGAGTAAATCATTCAACAAAACGTTGAAGCGTTGAAGCTGCCGCGTGGGAATCAGGGCGGGGCCGAGGGCGAGGAGGGTGCCCGTGTCCGACGTGGAGCCGGCGCTGCGCTCGGCCAGGGTGGTCACGCCGGACGGCCTGCGCGGGCAGGACGCCGCACGGCGTCGTACGGTCCACCTGGCTGCGCGGCCGGAAGATCGCCGACCATGGCGCGCCGACCGAACCCACCGGCCGACTCCTGGAAAGGCAGGCCCGCACATGACCGCGCCGATCCCCCGCTTCACCGGCGACGCCGCCCCGTACGGCGGTGGCGACCCGTACGCCGACTACCGGACCGCCGACCTCCCCTTCACCCACCTCGTGGACCTGGCCGACCGGCGGCTCGGCGGCGGCGTGATCGCGGCCAACGACGAGTTCTTCGCCGAGCGCGAGAATCTGCTGAAGCCCGAAACCCCGCGCTTCGACCCCGAGCTCTTCGGCCACAAGGGCAAGGTCATGGACGGCTGGGAGACCCGGCGGCGGCGCGGCGCCTCGGCCGACCACCCGCATCCGGCCGAGGACGACCACGACTGGGCCCTGATCCGCCTCGGTACGCCCGGGGTGATCCACGGCATCGTCGTGGACACCGCGCACTTCCGCGGCAACTACCCGCGGGCCGTGAGCGTCGAGGCGACGGCGGTGGAGGGCGCCCCATCCCCCGAGGAACTCCTCGCCGACGACACCGCCTGGACCGAACTCGTCCCCCGTACCCCGATCGGCGGCCACGCGGCCAACGGCTTCCCCGTCTCCGTCCGGCGCCGCTTCACCCACCTCCGCCTCGAGCAGCACCCCGACGGCGGTATCGCCCGCCTCCGCGTCCACGGCGAGGTCGCCCCCGACCCGGCGTGGCTCACCGCCCTCTCCACCTTCGACCTGGTCGCCCTGGAGCACGGCGGCACGGCCGAGGACGCCTCCGACCGCTTCTACTCCCCGCCCGCCAACTCCATCCGGCCGGGCCGCTCCCGCAGGATGGACGAGGGCTGGGAGACCCGCCGCCGCCGCGACACGGGCCACGACTGGGTCCGCTACCGCCTCGCCGCCCAGGGGACCATCCGCGCCGTGGAGATCGACACCGGCTGCTACAAGGGCAACGCGCCGGGGTGGGCGACGCTGTACGGCCTCGACGCGACGTCCGGCGCGGACCCGGCCGACCCCACGGCACCGGCCTGGACCGAACTCCTGCCCCGCACCCGCCTCCAGCCCGACACGGTCCACCGCTTCCTCCTCGACGCGGCCCCACCGCTGACCCACGTCCGCATCGACATCCACCCGGACGGGGGCGTGGCCCGGCTACGGCTGCACGGCTCACTGACCGAGGACGGCGCGCGGCGGCTGGCGGCGCGCCATGCGGAGCTGAGCGACTAGCTCCGGCGTTACAAGTGCTGGACGCGGATGCCGGGACCGAGTTGTTCGGTCCCGGCGACTATTTGCGTCCTGCCCAGCTTGACGGTGAGCAGTGTCGGGGCCGTACGCCCGGCCAGGGATGAGAGGTCCAGGGGGCCGGGGTGCGGGCCCTGGCATGCGCCGAAGAACACTGTTTCGAGGGAGGGGACGGCGTTGAGCGGGCTGAGGTCCGCCGGAAGGGCGCAGCCGTAGAAGCTCAGGTCCGGGATGCTCAGGGAGGCTGACAAGACGGGGAGGGATGCGGTGAAGTCGAAGCCGCCCAGCCAAAGTCGTTTGAGGATGGTCGCCGCTGGAAGGCCGGCGAGGTTGCGCGGAGTCCCCGAGCCGGCCAGGTACAGCTTGTCGAGCGATGGCAGATCGTGAAGAAAAACCAGGTCAGGATCGCGGGGCAGGTCTCCCAAGTTCAGTGTCGCCAAGGTCCCTGGCATGGGGATCTCGCTCACGGGAGGGAGGGAAGACCAGCCGGTGAGGCTCAATTCCTGAAGCTGCGTGAGCGCGCTCAACGGTGAGGCGTCCTCCAGAGCAGCGTCTCCGGTGATCGATAGCGTGCCGAGCCGGGGATGGGCGGCGAGCGGGCTCAGGTCGTTGTCGCCCACCAGCCGTGAGATCCACAGCGACGAGAGTCCGGGGAGGCCCGTGAGCATCGCGAGACCGGAAGTGAGCGGATGGCTGATCAATATCTTCCGCGCCGACCGCAGCTTCCTGGCCGCGGCCCACTGGCTGGGGTGGGAGAGCCTTAGCGTGACGCGTTCCAAGGGAAACTTGGCGAGCACGCGCTGGGCGTACTCATCCGGATCGAAATACTCCCAGGCATCTGCGAGTTCTTGGTGCGCACCGACTCGTTCTGCCTCCGCGTAAGCACCCAGTACATCGAGCGCACGCTCGCCACCGATGAGTGCGGCGGTCCGCACGGCCGCCCTGACGGCCGCGTCCGTGAGACCGTCCAGCGAGCGCGGCAGCCGACGGAGCACCGGATCCCCCACCGCCGCGAGTGACACGGCGTCCTTCCGACGCTTCGGCGGCACCAGCACCCGGAGGTTCTCGTCCAGCCGCGCCGCGAGCCCCTCCTGCACGGACTCCATCGTCTCCAGGCAGGATGCCGCCAGCAGCCGCAGGCCCCGCGCATGGCGGCGTTCGGCCTCCGCGCGGTCGAGGATGCCGGTGACGAGTTCCTGCCGCTGGCTGCGGTTGGCGTGTCCGGCGGCCATGATGATGGTCTCCCGCCAGGTGTCCAGATGGGCCCGCTCGACCAGATTGCCGATGCGGTCCTCTGCCGCCGTCTCTTCTGCCGCCAGGTACTCCTGGAAGCTGCGGTGCAGGAAGTCGATGCGGTCCTCGGCGGGGACGCGCAGCACCCCCGAACGCGATACCAGGTGATCCAGCACCGCCTCGCCCTCGGCGTCCAGATGGCGCATCGACGCCACCTTGGCGGTGACATGGGTCAGCGCCTTCTCCGTCGAAATCTCACTGCGGTTGTTGTCCGAAAGCCGCCAGGCCAGATCTCGCAGCACGCACAGCTTGTCGGTCAGGCTGAGCTGTACGTCCAGCGCGCTGGGCACCCCGCGCTCCGCGTCCCGGCGCTGCACCAGCAGCTCCAGGGCGATGCGGTACAGCTCCATACGGTTGCGCGGCAGCCGTTGGCGCCGTCCCAGGTGTAGTGCGCACAGCAGGGCCGCCAGCAGGGGGCTCGCGGCGAGCGCCCGCAGATGCGGGCGGTCCTGGAGAGCGGTCAGCAACGCCCGCTCATAGTGCGGCAGTTCCTCCGGGGCGCACGGCAGCTCGCCGCCCTGGGCGCCCACCGCCTGGTGCCACTGCTGGACGAACGCCCGCAGATCCGCGGGGGTCATCCGCTCCAGCCCCACCGGGGCGAAGCCCTCCGCGCGCAGCCAGTCGCCGCGCGCGGCGGTCGGCCGGGACGTCACCACCGTACGGGTCTGCGGGTAGGCGTTGAGCAGCAGCCGCAGCCACTCCCGGACCTTGCGCCGTTCGCCCGCGATAAGTTCGTCCACCCCGTCGACGAGCAGCAGCACCCGCCCTGCCTGGGAAGCGCGATCCACCCAGGCGCGGGGCATATGGCCGGTCAGCGGCCCGGCCGTGGCGTCCAGCAGCTCTTCCGGGCGTGGCAGCTCACGGGAGGCGTAACGCCGCAGTTTGACCAGGACGGGGACCAGACCGTTCCAGTCGGCAAGATCCCCGCCGAAGGCCCCGCGCGCTGCGGTGACGGCCAGCCAGTTGAGTAACGTCGTCTTGCCGGAGCCGGCCTCCCCGCGCAGCAGAATGCGAGCCGACTCCTTCAGCACCGCCTCGACCCGTACGCTCGCCGACGACTCCTGCTCGGGACCGCCCCATGAGCTGATGCCCGTCCGCAGCAGTTGGTCGGGCCCACCGACTGTCCGCCGTGCCGCCCGGCCGTCCCCGTCCGTGCTGACCCGCAGACTGATGTAGGCGACGGACAACTTGGTGCGCGGGGCCTGACCGGCCGTGAAGCTGAACAGCTCCACCTCGTCCAGGGTGCGGCTGAGGAACTCCAGGTACTCCCTGCGGAAGGCTTCGTCCTGATCCGCCCCCTGCGGCGCGTACAGCGATCTGACCGGGAGCCGTTCCAGCACCCGGCTCAGCTCGGGGCCGAGCTCGCCCACCCGCCCCAGCAGTTCGGCGATCCCGCGCTCGGTGAAGACCGGGAGCCGCTGAAGGATCCGCACATAGCAGTCGCAGCACTCGGCCAGCACCCGCTCGTAGAAGTGCGTGGCCGCCTCGCCCAGCCCGGCGGGCGGGGGAGCGGAGGCCCGCACCCGGCGGGCGAGCTCGGCGGGGTTGGCGTCGGACCCGAGGATCGCCCCGTCGGACAGGTCCGCGCGACCGAAGGCCGCCGTCACGGCATCGAGCGCCGCCTGCCGCCCGTCCTCCTCCAAGTCCCGGAACTCATGCCCGCACATCGGCTCCAGCCGCGCCGCGACCGCGTCCGCGATTTGCTCGAACTGCCGCTCCAGGCCCCGCTGCGCCCGCAGCCCCGGCACCCGCCGCCGGACCAGGGCGGACATCTCCATCCGGCTCTCCTGCTCGCGCCGACGCGGTTCGAGCCATAACCGCACGACGCGGGTCGCGACCGTCCGCCCGAGATTGATGGCGGCTGCCTCAGCGCTCACTCCGCACCCCCCTTTCTGGGCGCCTCACTCCGGCTCCAGGGCCAACCTCCGGCCGGTGGTTCCGTCAGGCATCCTGTCCGCCCGTGAGACCCATGGGGTAGTTCTCCCGGATCAGCAGGCTCAGGTGTTCCCGAGCGCTGTCGAGTTGGGCCGCCGTATCGGCTGCCTCCTGAATCAGGTACTCCAGTCGTTCAGAGCGAAGTCCCTCCTGGAGAGCTTTGTTGACTTCTTCTCGATTGGCCAGCATCCAGGAGGCACGGGCGTCCACAGCCCTCTCGAACTCTTCGAGTAGGTCGGCGCAGTAGAGACGCATAAGGCCAAGCAGCGTGCGGCGGGCAGCCTGGCGTCGCTTCGCGGAGTTCCAGCGCTGAGCCAAAGGTGCCGACGGGCGCATGATTTCTTCGATATCGCGCTGCGCCGCCTCGACGTACCCGGCTTTAAGCGGAATTTTGAGGAACGGTACACGGATTGGCGTGCCTGCGTTGTTGGGGCCACAGACGCTACCCGTCGATCGCCTGGTCAGGTGTTGGGATCTGAGGCGCTCGAGTGCTTCGCTGGTGCTGGTCGCGGCCTGGCACCACTCATGCAGGATCTCGTGCAGCTCCATCAGGGCTTCGTGCATGTTCGGCCATACGGGCGTCCCATTGGCATTGTCCGAGACTTTGTGCAGCATGCTGCTGGCCGCCTTGGCGACGACTGTTGCCTCAGGACCTACTGGCATTCGGGACCCCCAACCCTGAGTGACCAAGTCTCCCTACGCTAGACGCGCTCCAGGGCGTGCGAGGGGCGAATCGCTGAACGCAGGGGGTGCGGGTCAAGCGGCCTCGTAGTGGTGTGCCCAGGTGCCACGCGCCACTTGGCCCAGGCGGGATCATCGAACAGTCCCTCAGCGTCTCCAAGTCCGGCCCGGCGCAGAAACTCGACGACTTCCGCCTCCGGGAGGCCGATGATCTGCCGCGCAGTCACCCGCCTGTCGCCAGTTCCGAGCGGCGGGTGGGCCATTCTCGGGGTAGCGCCCACGGCTCCAGTGTGTGCCAGCGGGAGAAGCGCTGCACACGGAGCTGCGAGCCTTTGTACATGAACATCAGCCGGTCGAAGCTCGCCCTGGGGGACCGTGACGGGGCTCTCGAATCGCTCGAAGCGGCTTGGGACGTCGCGCCGGAGATGGCCCGTGTCCATCCGACCAGCCAAGAGCTGATGCGCGTGCTGACCTCGCTGCACCGCCGCAGCAACCCGCGCCTTACGAAGCTGGCCAAGGGGGCGGGCGTGCCCTTCTGAACCATCGGAAGAGTTCCCGGTCCGCCGAGGAAATGCGGCTGACGACCGGCACGAAGATCGCGGTCGCGCGCATGACCTTTACCAAATGGTCTCCCCCTCTTCTGGGCGAGGTTCCTCTCATGCTGGGGCCCCGGCGTCTTCCTCGCCTGGCTCAGCAGCGATGTGGCGGGCGGCAACAGGCTGAACACGTGCGAAGTGATCCTGCCGTGGGCACGACTCGCTAGATTCGCCCTGCCTCCCTGGTCATCGGTGTCCTGGCAGCCATCTGGTCGACCCGGCGCGCGCCCCGCTTCGGTGTGCTGCGGGCGATCAATGCGCAGTAACATCGCACAACATTCAACGAGGAAGGGCGAACCCACGTGGTGGACATGAAAGCGGCCGCGCGCAAGGTCTTTGACGCATACGACCTCGATGCCGACGGGCAGATAACCGCCAAGGAATACCAGCAGGTCGTCGCCGAGCTGCGCGGCGAGCACCTCACCGACGAACAGGCGCAGCAATTCATCGACGTACTCGACATGGACGGCGACGGCACGATGTCGTTCGAGGAGTTCTGGGCCCCGATGCAGGGCGTCGCGGACTGACCACCGGCGTAGGCGCCGGGGCGGGCGTAGGCCATGCGGCTGCGGGCACTCGGCGCTGAGCCACGGGTGTGCGCACCTCCGGACTGCGCGGAGCCGCAGGCCGCGGTCAGCGTGCCGCCGTCGCGCCGGGCATCCCGGCCAGCGGTGGCAGGGACCGTCCGCCGGAAGGAGCCGGCAACGCGCCGGGGCGGGCGACGCTGTACGGCCTCGACGCGACGTCCGGCGCGGACCCGGCCGACCCCAGGGCACCGGCCTGGACCGAGCTCCTGCCCCGTACCCGCCTCCAGCCCGACACGGTCCACCGCTTCCTCCTCGACGCGGCCCCACCGGTGACCCACGTCCGCATCGGCATCCACCCGGTCGGGCGCCATCGCCCGGCTGCGGCTGCACGGCTCACTGACCGAGGACGGCGCGCGGCGGCTGGCGGCGCGCCATGCGGAGCTGAGCGGCCAGGTCGTGTCCTGAAAGATCGCCGCCCTTCGTGAAGATCTTCGCGTGGGGCGAGGAGATCCGAGGGGATCCCGCGAGCAGCGATGAGTCCTGCGGCGTCCGGCGGTCGTACTGTCGAACGCCCTACCGAGGAGGACTTCCGATGCGCAGCGTGACCTATTCGATGAACGTCTCACTCGACGGCTACATCGTCGGGCCGGACGGCGGCTTCAACTGGACGGTCCCCGACGAGGAGGTCTTTCGCTTCTGGATCGACGAGATCCGAGAGGTCGGCGTCCACCTGTTGGGACGGCGGTTGTACGAGACGATGCTGTACTGGGAGACCGCCGAACAGGATCACTCGCTCGACGACGCAGAGCTCGAGTGGGCCGCGCTCTGGAATCCGCTCCCCAAGGTGGTGTTCTCCACCACGCTGTCGACGGTGCGGGGCAATGCCCGCCTGGCCTCCGGCGGCCTGGCGGAGGAGCTGGAGCGGTTGCGAGCCGAGCCGGGGGAGGGCGACATCGCGATCGGCGGCGCGACTCTCGCCGCCGAGGCGGCCGCGTCGGGTCTGATCGACGAGTACCGGGCCATCGTCTACCCGGTGCTGGTCGGCGGCGGCATTCCGTTCTTCCCCCGGCACGAGCGCCGGGTGGATCTCGAACTCGTCGAGACCCGCACCTTCAACTCAAAATTCGTCTACCTCCGCCACCGCGTGGCGCGCTAGTGGCTTGGCCCGCTCTACCCGCCGTGGCCCGTCGCCTTGCCCGTCACGGCGGCGGCCGCGCGGACGAAGGCGGCCAGGGCTGGGGAGGTGGCGTGCTCGGGCCAGGCGAGGACGAGCGTGGTGGGCTCGGCATCATCGACTGGGACAGCGACCAGGTCGTCGCGGAGCTGGTCGCTGATGGAGGAGGGGAGGACGGCGACCATGCGGCGCAAGGCGATGAGGTGGAGAAGCTGCCCAAGGTCGTGGACCTCGGGTCCGTGTGAGCCACCCCCAGATGCGCCCGGCCAGCGCGGCAGGGGCTCCCCGGCGAGGTCGTTCAGGCAGACCCGGGTACGGCCCGCGAGGCGATGCGAACTCGGCATCACGAGAAGTTGAGTCTCGGTCAGGAGGTCCTGGGTGTCCAGGCCGGTGAGGTCGTGGTGGGGGCGGTGAAGCAGGGCGGCGTCGGCACGACCCTCCCGCAGGAGGATCTCACGCTCGCCGAAGCTGCACACCAGCTCGACCGGCAGCGCACCCGGCTCAGCCTGATAGGCGTCGAGGATCGCGGGCAGCAGGCCACCGTCGCCGCCCGGCTTGATGACCAGGATCAGACGCGGGTCGGCGCGGCCGGCCCGCCGGGTGCGGCGCGCCGCGGCCGACGCGGCGTCGAGCACCGTACGGCTCTCGCGGAGCAGGACGGCCCCCGCCTCGGTCAGTGCGACCCGGCGACTGCCACGTTCCAACAGGGCCACGCCCAGCCGTCGTTCGAGCTGCTGAATGGCGCGGGAGAGCGGCGGTTGGGTCATCCCTAGCCGGGCGGCCGCCCGACCGAAGTGCAGTTCCTCGGCGACAGCGGTGAAGTAGACGAGCTCGCGGACCTCCAGTCTTTCCATACCCACACGGTATCGCTGCGTACCTGATCGGTGTTGGAACTCCCGGCCGCCCCCGTGGTGGGCTGAACGCATGACAGAAACCACAACTGCCCTGGTCACCGGTGCCAACAAGGGCATCGGGCGCGAGGTCGCAGCCCGGCTCGCCTCGCTCGGCACGAACGTCCTGCTGGCCTCGCGCGACCCGGACCGCGGTGCGGCAGCCGCAGCCGACCTGGGCCCGCGGGTGTACCCGGTCACCCTGGACGTCACCGACCGCGCCAGCGTCCTATCCGCCGCCCGCTGGATCGAGGAGCGCTTTGGCCGGCTGGACATCCTGGTCAACAACGCCGGCATCTCTGGCGACCTCGCCGCCCAGAGCCCTGGCAGTGTTGAACTGCCCGCTGTACGCGAGGTGTTCGAGACCAACGTGTTCGGCGTGATCAGCGTGACCACCACGATGCTGCCGCTGCTCGCCCGCTCCCCCGCCGCCCGGATCGTCAATGTCAGCAGTGGACTGGGCTCCATCGCCCGGATGACCGATCCCGAGGACTACCTCACAACCCGGCCCCCGTTGGCCGCGTACGTCCCGTCCAAGACCGCACTCAACTCGCTGACCGTGCAGTACGCCAAGGAACTGCGCAGCCGCAACATCCTGGTCAACGCCGCCGATCCGGGGCCGTGTGCGACCGACTTCACCACCGCGTTCCCCGGCCTCACCCGCACCGCGGCCGACGGCGCGGCCGTGGTCGTCCGGCTCGCCACGCTGCCCGATGACGGGCCGACCGGCGGCTTCTTCGACGAGCACGGCCCGGTTCCCTGGTGAGCTGCCTGTCAGGGAACCGAGGGACGGGGTGGTGGGGGTCAGCCCGGACGGGATGGGCGAGCCGGAGACCGCGCCGGCGCCCGACGGGCCGCAGCGCCCGGGTTACCCGCCGGACCGCCCCGGCAACAGCCGACGGAAGGGTAGCGGACCGTCAGGCAGCCTTGGCCGGGTACTCGGTCCAGGTGCGGATGGGTGAGTCGGGGGCGAAGCTGGTCTTCGGTTCGGCGCGGGCATTTCGCCAGCGCACGTAGGCGCCGATGGCGGCGTTCTGTTTCTCCGGGGCTTGCGTGTTCGAGCGGCTTCGCGGGACTCGCCCAGGTTGCTGGGCACCTCGGCCGGTGTGTGCGGGCGCCGCCCGTCACCGCTCACCCCGTCGGCTTCGGGAGTCCGATCGGGTTGGGGAAGCGCAGGGCGGTGGCGCAGGCGGTGGCCAGGGGGGTGAGCAGGCGGACCAGGGCCGTCACCTCCTCGGGGCCGAGCGGCCGCCAGGGGCGTTCCGCGGCTCGGTCCGTCGCGGTCTCGGCGGTGCGGAGCAGTTTGTGTGCGGCCTCCGTCGCTGCTCCGTCCGGGGCGAGCAGGCCGCGGTCGGTCAGCCGTCGGGTGGCGGCCTCCCACTCCTGGTCGGTCCAGCCGCGGTGGGGCTGGAGCTCGGTGCGCGGGAGGTCCATGGCGGAGCGCAGGACGAGGGCCTCGCAGCCGTCGAGACCGGCGGCGACGAGGGCCGCCACATGGCCGTCACCGCGGTGCTCGCGCAGCAGGGTGGTCGCGTGCCACAGCCGCTCGACGGGTTTGTCGGGGAAGTCCAGCGCGCCGTTCGCGGTGGCCAGCGGCCGGCCGGAGCCGTCCAGGCCCGCCGCGCGGGGGACCAGGGCCTCGGCGGCGCGCTCCACCTCGCGCTCGTGCCCGGCGAGCAGCCGGGCGAGGGCGGCCGCGGCGCCCGCGCGGCGGAGCTCCAGGGCCCGCTCGGGGGCGGCCAGCGACCAGATGTCGGGCAGGGCGCGGGCGACCATGGCGGGCGCGAAGCTGAAGAAGGCCGCCACGACGGGCTCCGGCCCGACCGGCCCGAGCGGTGCGGCACGGCCCGCGAAGTAACCGCGCCAGAAGCCGCGGAGCCCGGCGTCCTCGTACGCGGTCCGGGCCTCGGGGGCGAAGTACGCGACCGCGTGGATCGGCTCGTAGAGGGCCCACATCGTGCGGGCGGTCGTCGCGGCGCTGGTGTTCATCGCCATCCTCCCTGCTCCCTTCGGCGTCGACCCGGGGCCGGATCACGACCGGCATTGTGCCAAGCTCACGGAACCTGGTGGACCGGGTCGGACGTTGACCCGGATGTCCGGTTATGACGCCACCTGACGGCACCTGGCACCACCTCACGCGACCTTCGAGGAGATTGGCTGTGACCCTGCGGCAAGAGATCGTCGGCAACGCCATGCAGATGGCGGTCTGCACCCTCCAGCCGGGGCAGACCGTCTACTGCGAGGCCGGGAAGTTCCTGTTCAAGACGGCGAACGTGACGATGGAGACCCGGCTGTCCGGACCCGGCGGGGGCGGCGGCCAGGCCGCCGGGAGCAATGGCGGGAGCGGTGGGGGCGGCGGGATGGGCGGGATGCTGCGCCAGGCCATGGGCACCGCCATGCAGGTGGGGCAGCGTGCGCTGGCCGGGGAGTCGCTGGCGTTCCAGTACTTCACCGCCACCGGCGGCGAGGGCACCGTCGGCTTCGCGGGGGTGCTGCCCGGCGAGATGCGGGCGCTGGAGCTGGACGGGACACGGGCCTGGTTCGCGGAGAAGGACGCCTTCGTGGCGGCCGAGTCCACCGTGGGGTTCGGGATCGCCTTCCAGGGCGGGAAGACCGGGCGCAGCGGCGGCGAGGGGTTCATCCTGGAGAAGTTCACCGGGTATGGCACCGTGATCATCTGCGGTGCGGGCAACTTCATCGACCTCAACCCGGCCGACTTCGGCGGCCGCATCGAGGTCGACACGGGCTGCATCGTGGCCTTCGAGGAAGGCATCCAGTACGGCGTGGAGCGCATCGGCGGGCTCAACCGCCAGGGGCTGATGAACGCGGTCTTCGGCGGTGAGGGGCTGTCCCTGGCCACGCTGGAGGGCAATGGACGGGTGATTCTCCAGTCGCTCACCATCGAGGGCCTGGCGAACGCCCTGAAGAAGGCCCAGGGCGGCGACAAGCAGGGGCCGACGGGCGGAATGTTCTCCACCCACGCCGGGTGACGAGACCCACGCGGGGTGAGGAGCGGCCCGTGGGCCATGCCCCGCCGGACTCCGCCTACTTCGCGCCCGCCACGTAGAAGAGGAGGAAGAGAAAGCCGGCGATGAAGTGGACGCCCACGAGGTAGATGAAGACCCGCACCGTGAACGTCATCGGCGCCCGGTCCTCCTCGCGCGGGCCGGTCCGGGCGTTCGCCGTCGGGGTGTCCGCCGGGTCGTGCGTCGGGGTGTCCGTCGGGGCGTCGGCGGCGCTCATGTCGTTCGCGTCCTTCATGGCATACCGTGCCTTCCTCGGCGAGGGGCGTCGCCGAGGCACAGCTCGGCCGCGCCGCTCTGGAGCAGCGTGTGGACGAAGAGCAGATCGACCCCGCCGGGTGAGGCGGCGGCGATGCGGTGCGGGGTGAGGGAGTCGAAATGGGCCGCGTCGCCCGGGGAGAGCGCGTGGATGGTCTCGCCGAGGATCAGCCGCAGCCGGCCCCCCAGGACGTAGAGCCACTCCTCGCCGGGGTGGACCCGCACCAGATCCTCCTGGGCGGCGGACCGCTCCGGCACATGCAGCCGCAGCGCCTGCATGGCCCGGCCGGAGCCGCCGGCCTGCCAGTAGGTCCAGCCGCCCGCCGCCTGAGCCTCCATGCGGTCGGCCCGTACGACCGGGTCCCGCTCCGAGGACGTTTCGCCCAGCAGGTCGGATACCGTGGTTCCGTAGGTACGGGCCAAGGTCAGCAGCATCGGGAGCGAGGGCTGGCGGCGGCCCGTCTCCAGCCGGGACAGATGTGCGGGGGAGAGCCCGACGCGAAGGGCGGCGGCCTCGAGCGTAAGACCACTGCGTCGTCGCAGGTCACGCAGGCGGGGAGCGACAGTGGGCAGTTCGGCGGACGGTCCGCCGGGGTCACCGTCGGCCGGTCCGCCCGTGGGCCACTCGGCGGGCCCGTGGGGGAGCGGGTTCATATCTCCGGTATAGCCAGCCTTGACCTCTGAGGCAAAAGTTTTGCCCGAGAGGCAAAGGTTACGCTTCCGTTACCTCTTCTGACGCTTCGCGCAGTTCTTGTGAACTCCCGGCGAACGGCGACGACTTGGGATTGACACACCAGCGTCTACGCGCGTCATGCTATCCGTATGACAATCCCCCCACGGATCGCCCGCATCGGTGCCCTCGGCGCCCTCGTCTCGACGCTGATCATCGGCGGTACGGCCACCGCGGCCACCGCCGTCACCGCGTCGGCATCGCAGACCGTTGCGTCGTCGCAGGTCATCGCGGCCGTTGGCGATATCTGCTACTCGGACCTGCCGTCCCAGGCCCATGACACCCTCGACCTGATCGAGCAGGGCGGCCCCTACCCGTTCCCCCAGGACGGCACCGTCTTCCAGAACCGTGAAGGCATCCTGCCGTCCCAGTCCTCCGGCTACTACCACGAGTACACCGTGATCACCCCGGGCTCGGACGACCGTGGCGCCAAGCGCATCGTGACCGGTAACAAGACGGACGAGGACTACTACACGTCCGACCACTACGCCTCGTTCGACCTGGTCGACTACGGCTGCTGACGCGGCCCCACCGAAGACCGCCACCCCCCGCCCTGCGGCCGCTGCCCCCACCGGGGCAGCGGCCGCAACAGGGTGACGGCCCGTCCGCCCAGCCGGTCCGTCCGTCCGCCGGTCCGTCCGCCGGTCCGCTTGTCCTTCCGCCCCCGCCCGCCTGCCCGTTGCCCGCCCGTTCGCCTCGCTCTACGCCCCGAAACGGTCACCGCCCGGGAACCCCGAGCGGGCCATTGTCGTTCCTTCCCGATACCGTCTCGGTAGCAGCGGACGTGCGGGGAGGCATGGTGGCGAACGGTCCGGAAGTGGTCACGTGCGGAGAGGCCATGCTCCTCCTGCTCGCCGAACCCGGGGTTCCGCTGGACCGGGCCATGCATTTCCGCAGGTCGGTGGCGGGGGCTGAATCCAATGTGGCCGTGGGCCTCGCTCGGCTCGGCCATGGTGTGCGCTGGCTCGGCCGGGTCGGTGCCGATCCCGCGGGGGAGGCGGTGCTGCGCGAGCTGCGCGCCGACTGTGTGGATGTCGCCCACGCGATCGTGGACGACCACGCCCCCACCGGGCTGCTGATGCGGGACAGCCACGCGTACCGCGCCATCGATGTGCAGTACTACCGCATGGGGTCGGCCGCCTCCCGGCTGACGCCCGAGCAGATACGCCCCGAGGCCCTCCACGGCACCCGGTTGCTGCACCTGTCCGGGATCACGCCGATGCTCTCGCCGACCGCGGCGGCCGCGAGCCGCCGCCTGGTGGAGCTGGCCCGGGAGGCCGGGGCCAGGGTCTCCTTCGATCCGAACGTACGGCACAAGCTGGGCGGCGCGGCGCAGTGGGCCCAGACGGCGGGCCCGTTGCTGCGCGACGCCGATATCGTCCTCGCGGGCGAGGACGAGTTGGAGCTGCTGACCGCCCAACCCGCCGACGAGGCCGCGCGGGAGCTGCTGCGCGGCGGGGCCGACGAGGTCGTGATCAAGCGCGCCGACCACTCCTCGACCGTTCTCACCGCGGACGGCAGCTGGGATCAACTGCCCCATGCGGTGCCGGTCGTCGACCCGATCGGGGCCGGTGACGGCTTCACGGCCGGCTATCTGTCGGCGCGTCTGCGCGGGCTGCACGAGGACCAGGCGCTCGCCGAGGCGGCGTGCGTGGCCGCCCTGGTCGTCCAGGCCGCCACCGATACGGACGGGCTGCCCACCGCCGCCGCGCGGGACCGGGCGCTCGCCGAGCTGTCCAAGGGCGGGGATCCGGCATATCGCTGAGCCGCCCCGCCGTAGCCACGGACCACCCGGAGGGCGCGGACACCGCGCACAACAGCGCACAACACAGACAACACACATAGCAGCCACAGCACGGAGCAGCACGGACAGCACCGGTAACACCGACCAGCCCGATACCGATCCACCAAGCGCATCACAGCACCGCACATCGTCCACCGCACACCGAAAACGCCGCATATCCCGGAGGCAAGCCGGGGCGGCATCGCCAGCAGCACTGGGAGAGGAAAGGCGGCGACCGCCGTGTACCGCTGGGAGATCACCCGGGCCGCGCTCGCGCAGCGCGTTCTCGCCATCGTCCGCAGCGACAGCTACGACCACGCCCACGCCACGGCGGACAGTCTGCTCTCCGCCGGTATCACCAGCCTGGAGATCTCGCTGACCACGCCCTTCGCCCTGGAGGCGGTCACCACCCTGATCCGGGAGGTCGGCGATGACGCGGTGATCGGCGCGGGCACGGTGCTCGATGCCGCCTCGGCCCGGATGGCGGTGGACGCGGGCGCCCGCTTCCTCGTCTCACCGAGCCTGGACCCCGAGGTCATCCGCACCGGTCACCGCTACGGCCTGCCGGTCTTCCCCGGCGTGGCCACACCCACCGAGGCGGTGCGCGCGATGGAGCTGGGCGCGGACGCCCTGAAGCTCTTCCCCGCCTCCGCCTACGGGCCCCGATGGGTCAGCGATGTACGGGCCGCGCTGCCGCAGGCCGCCGTGATCCCCACCGGCGGGGTGACCCTGGCCGAGGCCCCGGACTGGATCGCGGCCGGGGCCGTCGCCTGCGGAATGGGCTCGGCGCTGTCCGAGGGCGACCGGGACACCGTGGGCAAGCGCGCCGCCGAGCTGCTGGCCCGTCTCGCGGATGTGGCGCCACCGCTGGACTCGGCCCAGGAGTTGTTCTGACGGCGGTGCATGAGCCGTTCCGACCGGCGGCCCGCAAGCCGTTCCGGCGGCGTCGTGCGAGCCTTACGGCGACATGCGAGCTGTAAGGACGCCGACACGCGAGCCGTAAGGACGGCGGCACGCGAGCCGTAACGGCGGCGGGATCCGGCCGGTGGTCAACGGCTTCCCGTGGGACGGGACTTCTGCCACCCTGAGCGCGCTGTGATCATGCGGCTCGTAGCGGCCGCCCGCCCGCGCCCAGGAGGTGCCGTGAGACGTACCGTCACGCTGTCCGCCCTCGCCGCCATGCTCGCCGTCACCGCCGCAGGTTCGGCACTGGCCGTCGGCACGGCGTCGAAGCCCACCTCGAAGTCCACGTCGAAGCCCGAGTCGAAGGCCGAGTCGGCGCGGGCGTCCGCCGCCGACCGCGCTCGGCAGCAGCGCGGCACCCGGCTGGACCGGGTGCCCGAGCGCGGCGTGCTCAAGGTGTGCACCACGGGCGACTACCGGCCCTTCAGCCATCGCGACCCCACGTCCGGCGCCTACACCGGTATCGACATCAAGATGGCCGGGGATCTCGCCAAGAGCCTGGACGCCAAACCGGCGTTCGTGCCCACCACCTGGGCCACCTTGGTGGACGACCTCGTCGCCGGGCGCTGCGACGTCGGCATGGGCGGGGTGTCGGTGACCCTGGAACGCGCCCGTAAGGCGTACTTCAGCGAGCCGTACCTCACCGACGGCAAGACACCGATCGTGCGCTGCGAGGACAAGGACAAGTACCGCACGCTGGAGGAGATCGACAAACCGGGCGTACGGGTGGTGGTCAACCCGGGCGGCACCAATGAGCAGTTCGCCCGAGCCCATGTCGAACAGGCCACCCTCACCGTCCATCCGGACAACACCACGATCTTCGACGAGATCATCGAGGGCCGCGCCGATGTGATGATGACGGACGCCAGCGAGACCCGCTACCAGTCCGCCATCCACCCGGAGCTGTGCGCGGTCCACCCCGACGAGCCGTTCTCGTTCTCCGAGAAGGCGTACGCCCTGCCACGCGGCGACGCG
Source organism: Streptomyces malaysiensis subsp. malaysiensis (assembly GCF_040653035.1). Taxonomy (NCBI): domain Bacteria; kingdom Bacillati; phylum Actinomycetota; class Actinomycetes; order Kitasatosporales; family Streptomycetaceae; genus Streptomyces; species Streptomyces malaysiensis. The sequence goes on along the minus strand of NZ_JBEZNG010000004.1, from coordinate 355,922 downwards.
CAGTTCAAGGAGTACGTCGACCAGTGGGTCCATCTGGCCACGCACGACGGCACGTACCAGAAGTACGAGGGTGAATGGATGAAGCAGATGAAGCAGATGAAGTAGATGAAGCAGATGAAGCGGATGAAACGGTCGAAGCGCTGAAGCCGTTGGAGCCGCCGAAGCCCTGAGCGGGCAGTGCGGCGGCGGACGCCCGGCGGCTGAAAATCTCGGCACCGGTGTACGACTCTCGCGTCCGCCGCCCTTCCGCGGCGCCCGGAGCGGGAAGATGGCCCCATGAGTCCCGCCCATCCCGTGCGCCGCCGCTCGGACGCCGTCGCCAACCGCGCCGCCCTCCTCGACGCGGCCGAGCGGGTCCTGCTCCGTGACGGGCCCGCCGTGCCGCTGGACGTGGTGGCGCGCGAGGCCGGGGTCGGCATCGCCACGCTGTACCGGAACTTCGCCGACCGCGAGGAGCTGTACGCGGCCGTCACCCACCGCTCCTACGCGCTCGTGGCCGCCCTCGCCCAGGAGGCGGAGGACAGCGCGGCGCCGCCGCTGGACGCGCTGGCCGGTTTCCTGGACCGGCTCCTCGCCGAATGCCGCCACCTCGCCCTGCCGCTGCTCGGCGGCCCTCTACCGGAGGACGGGGGCGATCCCCTCGGCCCGCGGATCTCCCGGTCGCTGGCGGCCGTTCTGAAGCGGGGCGTCGACGACGGTTCGATCCGCCCCGACGCCACCGCGGCCGACCTCGTGGTCACCGGCGCGATGCTCGCGCCCGCCCAACTCCCGCCCGAAGCCTGGGGCCGCGCCGCCCGCCGTATCGCCGCGCTCGTCCTGGACGGTCTGCGCGCCCGCTCCGACACCGTCCGGCTCCCGGCCGGGCTCACCGGGACCGAACTGGACCGGGCCATGACCCGTGGCGGGGGCGAGGCACCGGCCTACTGAGCGCTCCGCTGGACGTGCCCTGACCTGCCGTCGATCGTCCGCGACGCCGTTGCGGCCGGTCGCGCCCGCGCGGCGGAGCCGCATATCGGTCGCGGCCCCGCGCCCCTTCGGGGCGCCACCGAACCGCCGCCGACTTCCGCCGAGCCGCGTAGCCTGTCGACCGCAGCGGGATGCGCATTTGCGCGAATCCGGGCGCGGCTCCCGTGCGGGTGCTACACGCTGACGGATGCCGGTTGTAACGCCCTGGACCGGTGACCGTTTCCTCGTACCCGGAGAGACGACATGAGCAGTCCCCTCAGCCACCCCCTCGTGCGGACCTTTCTGTCCTCGGTCGAGCGGCGGACCGCGGCGCTGCCCGCCGCGTGGCGGGAGGAGTTGCTCGAGGATCTGCGCGAGGAGATCGCGGCGGCGCTGGCGGACGACCGGGACGGTGATGCCGCCGGGGAACCCGCCGGGGACCACGACACGATCGGCGAGGAGCGGGTGCGGCGGGTGCTCGACTGGATCGGAACCCCGGAGGAGATCGCGGCGGACGCGCTGGCCGAGGAGTCCGGCAGCATCCCACCCGAACCGGAGAACGTCGGCGCCACCTGGACGACGCTCGGCATCGCCGTGCTGCCCGTGCCGCTGTGCCTGGTCCCGGGGGTCGGCATACCGCTGGGGCTGGTCGCCGCGCTCGGCGCGCTGGTCCGGCTGTGGCGGTCCGCGCCGTGGGCGCGGCACGAGAAGCGGCAGGCCACCCTGTTCGTCCTGTCGCCCCTGGTGACGGTGCCGGTGCTGGCGGCGGCCCTCTCCCTGGCGTTCGACGGGATCACCGCCCCCGCGTTCGTGGCCTCCTTGCTGATAGCGCTCACCCTGCCGGTGGCCGGCGCGATACGGCTGGCCCGGTCCGCCGCCCGGCTGCGTGAACGGACCTGGTAGGGCGGGTAGGGCAGCCGGCAGGGCGGGTAGGCCCAAGCGATCGGTCGACAGCGTTGTCGGCCCCGTGGGGCCGCCTGTGCGTAGTTTGTCCGGACAACAGAACTTCACGACTTCCCGTCATGTGCTCATCCGGATACCCTCAGCCCGTGGCTATGGAGGAAGAAGACTCTTCGGGCGGGGCGGAGGCGCTCCAGCTCAGCGTCGATCGCAGCAGTCCGGTCCCGCTGTACTTCCAGCTGTCCCAGCAGCTCGAGGCGGCGATCGAGCAGGGGCGGCTGGCGCCCGGGAGCCTGCTGGGCAATGAGATCGAGCTGGCCGGGCGGCTCGGGCTGTCCCGCCCCACCGTCCGGCAGGCCATTTCGTCGCTGGTCGACAAGGGGCTGCTGGTGCGCCGCCGGGGCGTGGGCACGCAGGTGGTGCACAGCCAGGTCAAGCGTCCGCTGGAGCTGAGCAGCCTCTACGACGACCTGGAGGCGGCCGGTCAGCGCCCCGCCACCCGGGTGCTGCGGAACACCACCGAGTCCGCGACCGCCGAGGTGGCCGCCGCGCTCGGCATCGCCGAGGGCGCCGAGGTGGTGCTGATCGAGCGGCTGCGGCTGGCGCACGGCGAGCCCATGGCCCATCTGCGCAACCACCTCCCCGTGGGCCTGCTCAAGCTGGACAGCGCCGAGCTGGAGGACACCGGGCTCTACCGGCTGATGCGCGCCGCCGGGATCACCCTGCACAGCGCCCGCCAGGCGGTCGGCGCCCGTGCGGCCACCGAGGAGGAGGGGAAGCAGCTCGGGGAGCCGGCGGGCGCGCCCCTGCTGACCATGGAGCGCACGACCTTCGACGACACCGGCCGGGCCGTGGAGTTCGGCTCGCACATCTACCGGGCCTCGCGCTACGCCTTCGAGTTCCAGCTGCTCGTACGCCCCTGAACCCCGCGTCGCACCCCGCGGGCGGCCCGCGTCGCACCGCGCTTCCACCCGCGCCGGGCCCTTTTGTCCTTGACGTGTGCCGCGTCCCCGGTTACAAGTCCTCCAGCCGTACGGGCGCCGGGCCGCTGACCACCCCGGAAGTCCCGGCGAGTACCGGTGACGGATACTTGGGCGGCGGCCGGGACCGATCATGCGGTACCCGGCCGTGAAGGTGACAGCGGGACGAACACACAGTGAGAAGGGCGGGTCTTCGTGGCGAAGTTGCGGAGAGGGGCGCGCGCGATGACCGCGGCCGTGCTCGCGGCGGTGCTGGGTACGGCGTTGGCGGCGTGCAGCGATACGGGCGGCAAGCGCGCCGAGGAGCGGGCGGCCCGGGAGGCGGCCGCCGGGGGACGGGCCGCGGTCAACACCCCGAAGTGGACCTTCGCCATGGTCACCCACTCCGGCGACGGCGACACCTTCTGGGACATCGTCCAGAGCGGTGCCAAGCAGGCCGCGGTCAAGGACAACATCAGGTTCCTCTACGCCCACAACGAGGAGGGCAAGGAGCAGGCCCAGCTGGTCCAGTCCTACCTCGATCAGAAGGTCGACGGCCTGATCGTCACCCTCGCCAAGCCCGACGCCATGAAGTCCGTGATGAAGAAGGCGCAGAAGGCCGGGATACCGGTGATCACCGTCAACTCCGGCTCCGAGGTGTCCAAGGCGTTCGGCGCGCTCACCCACGTCGGCCAGGACGAGGCCATCGCGGGCGAGGCCGTCGGCGACGAGCTCGACAAGCGGGGCCGCGAGAAGGTGCTGTGCGTGATCCACGAGCAGGGCAACGTGGGCCTGGAGCAGCGCTGCGACGGCGCGGCCAAGACCTTCGACGGCAAGATGGAGAAGATCTACGTCGAGGGCACCAACATGCCCGATGTGCAGTCCTCGATCGAGGCCAAGCTCCAGTCGGACAAGGGCATCGACACCGTGGTCACCCTCGGCGCGCCCTTCGCGGACACCGCGGCCAAGGCCGCCGACTCGGCGGGCAGCAAGGCCGAGATCGACACCTTCGACCTCAACGCCAAGGTGGCCGCCTCGCTCCAGAGCGGCAAGCTGGGCTTCGCCGTGGACCAGCAGCCGTACCTCCAGGGCTATGAGGCAGTGGACCTGCTGTGGCTCAACCGCTACAACGCCGATGTGCTCGGCGGCGGCAAGCCGGTGCTCACCGGTCCGCAGATCATCACCAAGGACGACGCCGCCGAGCTCGCGGCGTACACGAAGCGGGGGACCCGATGAGCGCGGAGGCACCGCCCGCCGAAGAGGAGCTCTCGTCCCCGCGGCCGGTGCGCGGCTCGCTGCCGCGGCGGCTGGTGGGCCGGCCGGAACTGGGCGCGGTCGTCGGCGCGGTGGCCGTCTTCGTCTTCTTCTCGGCCGTCGCCGACGCCTTCCTCCAGTGGTCCAGCTTCAGCACCGTGCTGTACGCCTCCTCGACCATCGGGATCATGGCGGTGCCGGTGGCGCTGCTGATGATCGGCGGGGAGTTCGATCTGTCGACCGGGGTCCTGGTGACCAGTTCGGCGCTGATCTCCTCGATGTTCTCGTACCAGATGACGGCGAACGTATGGGTCGGCGTCGGGGTGTCCCTGCTGGCCACCCTCGCGATCGGCTTCTTCAACGGCTATCTGCTGGTCCGCACCAATCTGCCGAGCTTCATCATCACGCTCGGCACCTTCCTGATCCTCCAGGGCTGCAACCTCGGCTTCACCAAGCTGATCAGCGACACCGTCTCCACCAAGAGCATCGCCGACATGGAGGGCTTCCCCTCCGCCCACAAGGTCTTCGCCTCGCATCTGACCATCGGCGACGTCGAGGTGCAGATCACCGTCCTGTGGTGGTTCGCCCTGATCGCGCTCGCCACCTGGATCCTGCTGCGCACCCGCGCCGGAAACTGGATCTTCGCGGTGGGCGGCGCCAAGGAGGCGGCCCGCGCGGTCGGCGTACCGGTGGCGCGCACCAAGATCGGCCTCTATCTGGGCGTCGCGCTGGCCGCCTGGATCTCCGGCCAGCATCTGCTGTTCAACTACGACGTGGTCCAGTCCGGCGAGGGCGTGGGCAATGAGCTGCTCTACATCATCGCCGCCGTCATCGGCGGCTGTCTGCTGACCGGTGGCTACGGCTCGGCGGTCGGCGCGGCCGTCGGCGCGTTCATCTTCGGCATGACCAACAAGGGCATCGTCTACGCGCAGTGGGGCGCCGACTGGTTCAAGTTCTTCCTCGGGGCGATGCTGCTGCTCGCCACACTGCTCAACTGGTGGGTCCGCAAGCGGGCGGAGGAGAGCAAATGAGTACGTCCCAGACATCCGAGACATCTCCGGCATCCCGGACGGCCCTGGTCGCCTTGCGCGACATCAGCAAGTACTACGGCAATGTCCAGGCCCTGGACGGCGTCTCCCTCGAGGTGCACGCCGGGGAGATCACCTGCGTCCTCGGGGACAACGGTGCGGGCAAGTCCACCCTCATCAAGATCGTCGCCGGGCTGCACCAGCACGACGGCGGCACCTTCACCATCGAGGGGGAGGAGACCCGGCTCGGCTCCCCGCGCGAGGCCCTCGACCGCGGTATCGCCACGGTCTACCAGGATCTGGCCGTGGTCCCGCTGATGCCGGTGTGGCGGAACTTCTTCCTCGGTTCCGAGATCCATAAGGGCCGCGGCCCGCTCCGGCGCCTCGATGTGGCGGCGATGCGCGCCACGACCCACCGCGAACTGCTGCGCATGGGCATCGAGCTGCACGATGTCGACCAGCCCATCGGCACCCTCTCCGGCGGTCAGCGCCAGTGCGTGGCCATCGCCCGCGCCGTCCACTTCGGGGCGAAGGTGCTGATCCTCGACGAGCCGACGGCGGCGCTGGGCGTCAAGCAGTCCGGGGTCGTGCTCAAGTACGTCGCGGCCGCCCGGGACGCGGGCCTCGGGGTGGTCCTCATCACCCACAACCCGCACCACGCCTATCTCGTCGGCGACCGCTTCGTCCTGCTCAAGCGGGGTGCCATGGCGGGCAGCCACGCCAAGGACGAGATCGCCCTGGAGGAGCTCACCCGGCAGATGGCGGGCGGCAGCGAGCTGGAGCAGCTCAGCCATGAGCTGGCCCGCACCCCCGCCCCCGATCTCTCGGGAGGGGTCGCCAAGGGCTGAGCGGCCGGGCCGTCGGCCGTGTTCTGGTGCTTCCCATGGGCTTCGCGCCGTAGGCTCGCCATGCGGCATGAGGCGCGGGTGAGGCACAATCGCACGGCGGGCCACACCCGCCACGACCGACGCACCCGAGGCCCCGCGGCCTCCCGAGACCCCCGCAGGGACGACGAACTCTTGCGAGCACGTACCCGCAGCGACCGCACCCCCCACACCGGCGAGGGGGCCGGCCGATGAGCATCTACCGCGAACGAGTGCACCGGGGCTCGGCCCGGGCCACCGTGCTGCGGACCGTCGGCACCCGTGAGCGCCGCTCGCACCTCAGCGCGCCCCGGGTGCCCACGGTCGGCATCGACATCGGCGGCACCAAGGTGATGGCCGGGGTGGTCGACGCCGACGGCAACATCCTCGAGAAGCTGCGCACCGAGACCCCGGACAAGTCCAAGAGCCCCAAGGTCGTCGAGGACACCATCACCGAGCTGGTGCTGGACCTCTCCGACCGGCACGATGTGCACGCCGTGGGCATCGGCGCCGCGGGCTGGGTGGACGCCGACCGCAACCGCGTGCTGTTCGCGCCGCATCTGTCCTGGCGCAACGAACCGCTGCGCGACCGGCTCGCGGAGCGGCTCGACGTCCCGGTCATGGTCGACAACGACGCCAACGCCGCCGCGTGGGCGGAGTGGCGGTTCGGCGCCGGGCGCGGCGAGGACCATCTCGTCATGATCACCCTCGGCACCGGGATCGGCGGTGCGATCCTGGAGGACGGCCAGGTCAAGCGCGGCAAGTACGGGGTCGCCGGGGAGTTCGGCCATATGCAGGTCGTCCCGGCCGGCCACCGCTGCCCCTGCGGCAACCGCGGCTGCTGGGAGCAGTACAGCTCCGGCAACGCCCTCGTCCGCGAGGCCCGGGAGCTGGCCGCCGCCGAGTCCCCGGTGGCGTACGGGATCACCGACCGGGTCGGCGGCAACATCCAGGAGATCACCGGACCGCTGATCACCGAGCTGGCCCGCCAGGGCGACGCCATGTGCGTCGAACTGCTCCAGGACATCGGCCAGTGGCTCGGCGTCGGCATCGCCAACCTCGCCGCCGCCCTCGACCCCTCCTGCTTCGTCATCGGCGGAGGCGTCAGCGCCGCCGACGATCTGCTGATCGGCCCCGCCCGGGACGCCTTCCGGCGCACCCTCACCGGCCGCGGCTACCGGCCGGAGGCCCGGATCGTCAAGGCGCAGCTGGGCCCCGAGGCCGGGATGGTCGGCGCGGCCGACCTCGCCCGGCTGGTGGCCCGTCGCTTCCGGCGCGCCAACCGCCGCCGCGTCGAGCGGTACGAGCGCGCCGGGTCCTACTCCCCGCTGCGGCTGGCGCCGCGCAGCCAGGCGGGCCGCGAGTGACCGCCGCCGAGCAGCACCCCGGCCCCGCGATGCCCCCGGCCGACGGCGTTCGCCCGACCGACGGCATGCGCCCCGGCGGCCCCACGCCCGGTGGACCCGCCTCCGGAGGACCGGCTCCCGGAGGACCCGCCCCCGGCGGGCTCACACCCGGTGGCCCCACGCCCGGCGGACCCACATCCGGCGGGCCGACTCCCGGCGGTGGCCGTCCGCCCCGCCGCTGGCTCAAGGCCCTGGTCGTCTTCCTGCTGATCGCCATCCCGGCGGGCTATCTGGTGATCTCCGCCCTCCAGAGCCGCAACGGCGGTGAGGACAAGGCGGAGGCGGCGTCGGCCAAGGGGCTCAGCGCGGGCTATCCGACGCGGGTGCAGCGGCGCATATACGACGTGCCGGTGCCGCCCCACTCCAAGAAGGTCGCGTTCTACGAGACCAACTCCTGGAAGGTCAGCTCGCTGTACGTGCAGTTCGTCACGGACCGCGATGGTCTCGACGCCTTTCTGGCCAAGATCGGCACCCGTCGCTCCGCCCTGGCGGAGGGCGAGGTGACCATCACCGGCGACCAGGCGAAGAAGGTCGGCTGGCAGGTCGGAGCGGCCGGTCACGACTGGGCCGGGATGGTGCTCAAACAGAAGGATCCGCAACCGAAACTGAGGATCACGGTCAAGTTCGACAGCCCGGAACATCCGAAGGTTTACGTGGTCTCCACGGTTACGCCGTAGGTCCTTCACGTCCTGGGCGCATCGCGCCCGAAAACCCCGCCGCTCGTGTCGGATACCGTTTTCGGGTGAGCGAGACGAAGACACTTCAGTACCGGACCGATGGACCCGAGGACGGGCCCGTGCTCGTCCTCGGACCGTCGTTGGGCACCACCTGGCATATGTGGGATCGCCAGATACCCGAACTCTCCCACCACTGGCGCGTCCTCCGCTTCGACCTCCCCGGCCACGGCGGCGCGCCCGCCCATCCGGCCGCCTCCGTGGCCGAGCTCGCCACCCGGTTGCTGGCCACCCTGGACCAGCTCGGCGTGGAGCGCTTCGGCTACGCGGGCTGCTCGATCGGCGGGGCCATCGGCGCGGAACTCGCCCTGCGACATCCCCATAGAGTGGGCTCACTGGCCCTCGTCTCCGCCTCCCCGCGCTTCGGCAGCGCCGACTCCTTCCGGCAGCGCGGCGTCGTGGTCCGCACCAACGGCCTCGACCCGATCGCCCGCGCCACCCCGGAGCGCTGGTTCACCCCCGATTTCGCCGCCGCCCAGCCCGCCATCGTCGACTGGGCCGTCCAGATGGTCCGCACCACCGACCCCGGCTGCTACATCGCCGCGTGCGAGGCCCTCGCCGCCTTCGACGTCTGCGCCGAGCTCAGCCGGATCGGCGTCCCCACCCTCGTGGTGGCCGGTGCCGACGACCAGGTCACCCCGCCCGCCGACGCCCGCGTCCTGGTCGCCGGAATAGCGGACGCACGGCTCGCGCTGGTCCCCGGCGCCTCCCATCTCACCCCCGTCGAACAGCCGATGGCCGTCACCGATCTGCTGGTGCGCCACTTCTCCAGCTCCTGGCAGAGCGCGGACCACCCGACCGGGATGACCGCGGTCCCCGCGCCGCCGCCCAAGCCCGTGATCTCGCCCGTACAGCCCGGCGCCGAGGTCGTCGAATACGGCCACCATGTGCCCGATCCGTTGCTGGACACCCGCTCCGACGCGTACGACCAGGGCATCAAGGTGCGCCGCGAGGTGCTCGGCGACGCCCATGTGGACCGGGCGCAGTCCCTGGCCGACGAGTTCACCGACGACTTCCAGGACTTCATCACCCGCTACGCGTGGGGCGAGGTGTGGACCCGGCCCGGTATCGACCGGCGGACCCGCAGCGTGGTCACCCTCACCGCCCTCGCCGCCCGCGGCCATCTCGACGAACTCGCCTTCCACACCCGGGCCGCGCTGCGCAACGGGCTGACCCCCACCGAGATCAAGGAAGTGCTGCTGCACACCGGGGTCTACTGCGGGGTGCCGACCGCCAACTCCGCCTTCGCCGTGGCCCAGCGGATCATCCGCGAGGAGACGAGCCCGGAGGGCTGAGCGCCCCGCCGGAAGTGCCGCATGTCGATACAGCCCCGCGTCCCTTCAGGGCGCTGCCGAACCATGGCGGACTTCCTCCGACCCGTTCAGTACGGCCAAGGGGTCCCGGTAGCACAATGATCTCCATGAAGCTCACCAAGAAGGGCCATTCCTGCGTCCGGATCGAGAAGGACGAGCAGACGCTCGTCATCGACCCCGGGACCTTCAGCGAAGAGGACGCCGCGGTCGGCGCGGACGCGATCCTGGTCACCCACGAGCACTTCGACCACTTCAACGAGGAGCGGCTGCGCACGGCGCTCGACGACAACCCCGACGCCCAGATCTGGACGCTCCACAGCGTCGCCCACCACATCTCAGCGGCGTTTCCCGGTCGGGTGCACACCATCGGGGAGGGCGACACCTTCAGCGCGGCGGGATTCGACATCGAGGTGCACGGCCAGCTGCACGCCATCATCCACCCCGACATCCCCCGGATCACCAATGTGGGCTATCTGCTGGACGGCACGCTCTTCCACCCCGGCGACGCGCTCACCGTGCCCGCCGGGCACCGGGTGGACACGCTGATGCTGCCGGTACACGCCCCCTGGAACAAGTTCGCCGAGATCCTCGACTACGTCCGCGCGGTCGACCCGCGCCGGGCCATCGACATCCACGACGCCCTGCTGTCCGACCTCGCGCACACGGTCTACGGCCGGATGCTGGGCCCCGACGGCCCCGGCACGGGCGGGGCCGAGCACCTGCGGCTGACATCGGGCGAATCCCTCGCCCTCTGAGGGGCGGCTCCCGGGCGGGGGCGGGCGTCCTACGAGGACTGTGCTCCGAGGACTGTCCTACGAGGGCCGTTCCACGAAGGCCGTTCCAAGGGCCGTCCTACGAGGGCCGGGCGGGCTGTCGGAGGCGGGATGTAAGTTGTGCCCTATGCGCATCGCGACCTGGAACGTCAATTCGATCACCGCCCGGCTGCCCCGGCTGCTCGCCTGGCTGGAGAACAGCGGCACGGACGTCCTGTGCGTCCAGGAGACCAAGTGCGCCGAGTCCGCCTTTCCGTACGAGCCGCTGCGCGAGCTCGGCTACGAGGCCGCGGTCAACGCCACCGGACGGTGGAACGGAGTGGCGCTGCTCTCCAAGGCGGGCCTCACCGACGTCACCGTCGGCCTCCCCGGCGGCCCGGACTACGACGGCGGCCAGGAGCCGCGGGCGATAGGCGCCACCTGCGGCCCGGTCCGCCTCTGGTCGGTCTATGTGCCCAACGGCCGGGAGATCGGCCACCCCCACTACGACTACAAGCTGCGCTGGCTGGAGGCGCTGCGCACCACCGTCGCCCAGGACGCGGCCGGTGAGCGCCCCTTCGCCGTCCTCGGCGACTTCAATGTGGCGCCCACCGACGAGGACGTCTGGGACCGCGCCGCCTTCGACGGCCTGACCCATGTGACGGACCTGGAGCGCGAGGCCCTGGCCGCGCTGCGCGACTCGGGGCTCTCGGACGTGGTGCCGCGGCCGCTGAAGTACGACCGCCCCTTCACCTACTGGGACTACCGGGAGCTGGGCTTCCCCAAGAACCGCGGAATGCGGATCGACCTGGTCTACGGCAACGAGCCGTTCGCCAAGGCCGTCGGCGACGCGTATGTGGACCGCGAGGAGCGCAAGGGCAAGGGCGCCTCCGACCACGCCCCGGTCGTCGTCGACCTGGAGGTGTGACCCGCCTCGGCGGAGCGCCCTTGCCTCGAAGGGGGAGCGCCCTCGCCTCGAAGGGGGAGCCCTCGCGGCTCCCCCTTACCCCACCAGCTTCCGCAGGTCGATCGAGTCGGCCAGCGCCCGCAGCCCCGCGTCCCCCGGATGCAGATGGTCCCCGCTGTCGTAGGCGGGCAGGATGCGCGCCGGGTGTTCGGGGTCCCGGACCACCGCGTCGAAGTCCAGCACGGCGTCGAACACCCCGCCGCTGTCGCGGATGAAGGCGTTGACGGCCGAGCGCCGCACATCCGCGTCCGCCGTGCACAGCGACTCGCCCTCGCACGGCGCGATCGTCGCCCCGATCACCCGCAGCCCGCGCTCACGCATCCGCGCCGCGACCGACCGCAGACCCGCGATCAGCTCCTCGGCCGAGCTGCCCCACCGCAGATCGTTGATGCCCTGGAAGACAACGACCGTACGGGCCCCGGTCTGGGCGAGCACATCCCGCTCCAGCCGGTGCCGAGTGCTGACCCCGCCGGTGTCCGTGGAGACGCCCTCGCCCGGATAGCGGTCGGCGACCACGCGGTTGGCCGAGATGCCCGCGTTGAGCACCCCGTACGCCGGAACCTCGGACTGGCCGAGCAGCCGGCGCGAGAGCACATCGGGCCAGCGGCGGTTGGCGTCATTGGTGGACTTGGTGCCGTCGGTGATCGAGTCGCCGAGCGCCACCACCGAACCCGGCCCGCCCCGCACATCGATCCCGGTCAGGAACGGCCAGGTGGTGAGGGTGCCGGTGAAGGACTCGGCGCCCGTGTCACCGGTCCGGTCACCGCTGCCCGCCGCGCTCAGATACGACCGCTGGGTGGCCTGGCTGTGCACCGGCACCGCCTCGACCGGATCCGGCAGATGGATGCTCACCAGCAGATTGGCGTCCGCCGGAACCGGGAAGTCCACCGGATCGCTGAACGCCTGCGCACCCGCGGGGATCGCGGTCCCCGGCCGCCCGCCGAAGGTCAGCGGCACCGGTGCGCCCTGCGCCGACGCACCGCTCGCCTGGAGCGCGACCGTCGCCCGGCCGATCCGTACGGGCGACGCGGCGAAGGTGTTCTCCAGCCGGATCCGGGCCCCCGGCCCGCCCGCGCTGGTGTGCACCACCAGCCGCAGCGTCTGATCGGTCCACGGCCCGACCTTGGTGTACCCGGCGGTGCTCGCCGCCCAGCTCCCGGTCCAGCCGTACGCGGGCCGCCGCAGCGCCGCGGCGAAGACATGGAGGTCGGCCGCCGGGCCCGGATCCCTCGGCAGCACCACCGACGCGACCTCCCGGCCGCGCTCCAGCGGCACCGTCACCGCGTACAGCCGGGCCGTCTCCTGCCGCTGCCCGGCGGCGGTGTTGAGATGGGGCAGGCCGACGGCCTTGGTGGCGGCGGGGCCGGCCCGCCAGTCCGGTGCGCTCAGCGTGTACGGACGGCTCGAACCGTCGCGGTAGCGCACCGCCCCGACACCGCTCGCCCCGGCGCCGGGCCCGTTCGGCGAACTGCTCGCCACCAGGAACGTCAGCGCCTCGCCGCGTCCGCGCAGCCGCACCGCCTGTCCGTCGGCGATCACGTTGTCGGGCCGTGCCCCCGCGCTCCTCGGCCAGGTCAGCCGCGCCGCGTCCAGGGCGATATCACGCCCCGGGGTCCAGCCGGCGGCCCCCAGATCCTGTGCGGAGAGCGAGGCGCCCGCGCCGTCGAAGTCCGCGTCACCCGGCCGGGTGTCATCGCTGACCGCCCTGTTGTCGAAAAGCCGCTCCAAAGGGAGCGGCTTGTGGGCCGGTACGCCGGCCGGTGCGGCGGGGGAGGGTGCCAGGAGTGCGAGGGTGACACCTCCCGCGATGGTCCCGGCCGCTGCCCACGGTCTCGCGACGCGCATAAGTGTCCCCTCTCGCAACCAACCTGACCGGTGATTCGACAGGCGCGGGAAGAACGTAGAAAGGCGGGTGGGTGTCGTCAAGACAAGCAACGCGTCACGGCTCGCGCCGCGCGCCCTGTGGTGCGCCGGTGGCCTGGATGCCACGCTGAGCGGTATGAACATCTCCTTCTTGGGCAACTGGCGCAAGCGACGTGGCCCCGCCTCGGGTACCGCCCTGATGGGCGCCCAGGAGGAGGACCCCCAGGGCGTCGCCCAACTGCTCTCCGAGTGCGAACTGCTGCGTGCGCGGGCCGCGGACGCGGGTATCGGGCTCGATGACTCCACGGCCTCCCTGGAGGCGCTGGACCAGATGGCGCCGCGCTGGCGCGACGACCCGGACGAGCTGACCTGGCTCGGCAACGACGCCGGTCTCTACCTCGGCACGGTCATCGTCCGCACCGTCCCCGGCGCCGTCTGGCAGGTGTGGCCCAACGGCCGACCGGTCGTCAGGCTGTCCTCGGGCCGGGAGGTCGACGTCGTGGAGGCGGGCCAGCAGTGGGCCGCCGACGGCGCCCCCGAACTCTCCCGGCGCTACGCGGAGGTCGCCGAGGCTTAGGGGACGTCTGCCGGATCGCGGCCGCCCGCGGCGGGCTGTCCCCGCCCCGCCCCTTCCCGAAACCGGGGCTCCGCCCCGGACCCCGGTCGGACGACCCGGCTGTGTGCGGGTGCCCGCCCGGCTACCCGCCGCGTCGGCGTGCCAACCGAGATCGGCCCGCCGGTGCGGGGTCACGCCCTCGCTGCCCGCTGTGAACAGCGTCTGCCCCGCGGACGCCTGGCCCACTGCTCACCGGTCGGCCGCTCGACCGCCGCGTCGCAGGCGGCGCGGTCGGCGCCCCGGCCGGTGAGCTGAGCGCGGCGACCGTCGGCTCGCCGACCCCCGGGGTCTGGGGCGGAGCCCCACCACGCGGCGGAGCCGCATGTCGATGCTTCGGGAAGGGGCGGGGAGGGGAACAGCCCGCCGCAGGCGGCAAGCCCCCCGGACCCCGTAGACCCTGTCGGGCGGTATCCGCCCATCGGTGCGTGTCCGTACGTAAAGCTCCGCGTTGGTCTGGATAGCTTGCGCTGACCGGAACACAACTGACCGGGGCACAGCTGACCCGGACACAGCCAACCGGGAGACAGCGGAGAGTGGGTGGGGCCGGGTATGGCCGTCGGTGAGCCGTTGATCGAGCTGCGCGGCGTCAACAAGCACTTCGGCGCGCTGCACGTTCTGCGGGACATCGACCTCACCGTCGGGCGGGGCGAAGTGGTCGTGATCATCGGCCCCTCCGGCGGCGGCAAGTCCACCCTGATCCGCACCATCAACCGTCTGGAGACCGTCCAGTCCGGCTCCATCGTCGTCGACGGCCGGCCGCTGCCGGACGAGGGCAAGGAGCTGGCGCGGCTGCGGGCCGAGGTCGGCATGGTCTTCCAGTCGTTCAACCTCTTCGCCCACCGCTCCGTGCTCGCCAATGTGATGCTCGCCCAGACCAAGGTCCGCCGGCGCGGCAAGCAGGACGCCGAGCGGCGCTCCCGCGAACTGCTGGGCCGGGTCGGACTCGCCGACCAGGCCGGGAAGTTCCCCGCCCAGCTCTCCGGTGGCCAGCAGCAGCGGGTGGCCATCGCCCGCGCGCTGGCGATGGACCCTCAGGTGATGCTCTTCGACGAGCCCACCTCCGCCCTCGACCCGGAGATGATCAACGAGGTGCTGGAGGTGATGCGTCAGCTGGCGCGGGAGGGGATGACGATGGTCGTCGTCACCCATGAGATGGGCTTCGCCCGCTCCGCCGCGAACCGGGTGGTCTTCATGGCCGACGGCCGGATCGTCGAGGACCGCATGCCGGAGGAGTTCTTCCGGGCCCCGGAGAGCGAGCGGGCCCGGGACTTCCTGTCCAAGATCCTCAAGCACTGAGCCGGGTGATGACGGACATGAGGCGTCTGCGCCGCGCGACCGCCGCCCTCACCATCGCCCTGGCCCTGCTGCTCATGCCCGGCTGCGGCAAGGAGGGCAGCCCGCCCGCCAAGGGCCCCCGGGCCGGGCAACTGCCCACCTACAAGGTGGACACCGCCTTCCGGCTGCCCGCCTCTCCCACCTGGCGCAGGGCCAAGCGCCGCGGCCATCTCACCGTCGGGGTCAAGGAGGACCAGCCCTATCTGGGCGAGCGGGACCCGGCCACCGGCCGCTACTCGGGATTCGACATCGAGATCGCCCGCATGATGTCCGCCTCCCTCGGCTTCGACCCGAGGACCATCCGGTTCCAGACCATCGCGTCCGCCAACCGCGAGACCGCGCTCCAGAGCGGCCAGATCGACTACTACGTCGGCACCTACACCATCAATCCGCTGCGCAAACGGCTGGTCGGCTTCGCCGGGCCGTACTTCATGGCCGGGCAGTCACTGCTGGTGCGCACCGACGAGAACGACATCCACGGCCCCGCCGACCTCGCGGGCAGGACCGTCTGCTCGGTGGCTGGCTCCACTCCGCTCCAGCGCATCCAGTCCGACTACCCCAAGGCCCATGCGGTCGCCTACGACACCTACTCGGTGTGCGTGGACAATCTGCTCAGCTTCCAGGTGGACGCGGTGACCACCGACAACACCATCCTGCTCGGCTACGCGGCCAAGGCCCCGAACGAGCTGAAGGTGGTGGGCCGCCCCTTCTCCAAGGAGCCGTACGGCATCGGCGTGCCCAAGCGGGACAACGCGCTGCGCTTCGCGCTGGACGACGCGATCCGGACCCATGAGCGCAACGGCAACTGGAAGAAGGCGTACAACGCGACCCTCGGCCTCTCCGGTGTGCCCGCCCCCCAACCGCCCCCCGTCGACCGCTACCGCACCGGCTGAAGGCCATCCCATGGACGTGCTCACCCAGAACTTCTCGCTCTACGGCAAGGGCTTCCTCGGCACCGTGCAGCTGACCGTCTACGCCTCGCTGCTCGCCCTCGCGCTCGGCGTCCTCATGGCCGGATTCCGGGTGGCGCCGGTCGCCTCGCTGCGCGCGTTCGGTACCGGCTGGGTGACCGTGCTCCGCAACACCCCGCTGACGCTGCTGTTCTTCGCGGTGATGCTGGGGCTGCCGCGGTTCGGTCTTGTGCTGCCGTTCACCGTCTTCGCGGTGCTCGCGCTCGGCTGCTACACCTCGGCCTTCATCTGCGAGGCGGTGCGCTCGGGCATCAACACGGTGCCGGTGGGGCAGGGCGAGGCGGCCCGCAGCCTGGGCATGACGTTCGACCAGACGCTGAGCGCGGTGGTGCTGCCACAGGCGTTCCGCTCGGTCATCCCGCCGATCGGCTCGACCCTGATCGCGCTCGCCAAGAACTCCGCCATCGCCGGGTCGTTCAGCGTCACCGAGCTGCTCGGCACCTACAAGCCGCTCAACGAGCGGGGCTACAGCATCATCTGGTCCTTCGTCTGGATCGCCGTCGGGTACCTGATCATCACCCTCGCCATCAGCGCGATCTTCTCCATCCTGGAACGGCGCTGGGGGGTGCGGCGATGACCGCCCCCTCGACCACCGCCCTCTACGACGTCCCCGGGCCCCGCACCCGGCGCCGGCACCGGCTCTACGCGCTGGCCGGGACGACCGTGCTGCTGGCCCTGCTCGGCTGGGTCGTCTATCTCCTCGTCCACACCGGCCAGTTCGCCTACCGCAAGTGGATGCCCTTCGAGTACAAGGGCATCCAGGAGCTGCTGCTGAACGGGCTCGCGGGCACCCTCAAGGCATTCGGCATGGCCGCCGTCCTCTCGCTCGCGCTCGGCGGGGTGCTGGCCGCCGGCCGGCTCTCCGAGCACCGCCCGGTGCGCTGGGTGGCCACGCTGGTGGTGGAGTTCTTCCGGGCGATGCCCGTCCTGGTGATGATCTTCTTCATCTTCGTGGCGCTGAAGGTCCAGCCGCTGCCCGCCCTCGTCACCGGGCTGACGCTCTACAACGGCTCGGTGCTGGCCGAGGTGTTCCGGGCCGGGGTGAACTCGGTGGACCGCGGCCAGCGTGAGGCGGCGTACTCGCTCGGCCTGCGGAAGACCCAGGTCATGATGTCCGTGCTGGTGCCGCAGGGGGTGCGGGCGATGCTGCCGGCCATCATCAGTCAGCTGGTGGTGGCCCTCAAGGACACCTCGCTCGGCTTCCTCATCACCTATGAGGAGTTTCTGCACGCCGGAAAGCTGATCGCGTCCAATCTCGACTACGACCTGCCGTTCATCCCGGTGGTCATGGTGATCTCACCCATCTACATCGGGATGTGCATGCTGCTGTCGTGGTTCGCCAACTGGGTGGCCAAACGGGAGCGGCGCAGCGTGAAGACCCGTCAGGTCGAGGTCGCCGCCGCCGAACCGGCCGCCCCGATGCCGGGGGACACCCGCGGCTGAGCCGGGGCGGCCGGACGGTGTCTCAGTCGCGGACCGGGACCGTGAGGTAGGACGGGTCGGCGTCCGGGGACGAGAACGTGAGATGGGCGCCGTCGGGGTTGTGCTCGATGTAGAGCGGGTCGACGGTGTCCACGACCAGCGCCAGGCGGTGTCCGGCCGGGACGTCGTACGCGGTGGAGAACAGCTCCAGATCCACTCCGAAGGGCGTGCCCGGGGCGCGGTCGTGGAAGGTGAACGGGGCGTTGGTGATGAGCTTGCCGACGCCCAGCGGGCCCACGTCGTAGAGGTAGGCCACCGCCGTGCCGTCGGGGCGGTCGCCGGTCACGGTGGTGTGGAGCTTCACGCTGCCGCGGACGCGCTGTTCGCGCGCGAAGGCCCCGGTCTGCCAGACGGCCGCGTGGGACCGGGACAGCAGCGGGATCGAGACGAGCGGCGGGATCTTCAGGAACTGGTCGAGGGCGCCGCTGAGCAGCACGGTCCCGGCGTTGGCGCCGGAGTCGTGGTTGGCGGTGATCTTCTCGGTGGTGGTGAGCGGGACGCGGCGCTGTCCGGAGGGGACGGCCGACCAGCTCGGGTAGCCCTCGTAGTCGTCGCCGTCCGCCGCCGTACGGGACATCAGCTGCACCGGCTGCTCGGTGTCGATGCCGTTGCGCTCGCCCTTGAGGTAGCGGTCGAGCCACTGCCGGGCGTGGTTCCAGGCGGTGTTGGGCAGGCCGAGCAGCCCGGTGAGCTCGGCGGTGGCGTGGTCGCCGGGCCGCAGCTCCAGCCGCTTGGGGCCGGTCAGCTTGTCGAAGAAGTCGGCGTAGCTGTTGGGCGGGAAGATCGAGTCGCCCCAGGAGTTGCCCAGCATGATGGCCGCGCCGTTGGCGTTGATCCGGTCCAGGTAGGTGGCGGGGGACCGCTTCTTGCCCCAGGCGATCAGGTCCTGCTCCTTGGCGAGGTTGGAGCTGAAGAAGTCCTCGAGGATCTGCCGGAGTTCCTCGCTGGGCCGGCCGGTCAGCTCCCCGGCCCCGCCGAGCAGCCCGGCGGCCTGGGCGTGCTGGGTGCGGCCGCTGTAGATCGAGCCGACCAGGTCCGCCCAGCCGCTCATGGCCACCACGGCCTTGATCCGCGGGTCGGCTCCGGCCGCGAGCAGGCCGATCCCGGCGCCGTAGGAGAGCCCGGCCATGCCGATGTGGTCGGGGTCGGCGGGGGTGTTGGCGAGCGCCCAGTCGATGACCCTGGAGGCGTCGGCGATATCGGGCAGCCCGGCCGTCTCGATCCTCCCGCCGGACTGCCAGAAGCCGCGGGTGTTGTAGGTCAGCACCACATAGCCGGCTTGGGCCAGCTTCTTGGCCTGGGCGAGATATTCGACCTGGGGCAGGGACCAGCTGGTGGGCAGCACGACGAGGGGAAGGCGGCCGGAGGTGTCGGCGTTCGAGGGTGCCACGACGTTGGCGGCCAGACGGACACCGTCGTCGCCGGGGATGTCGACGAACCGTATGGAGACGCCGGAGGCGGCGAGGTCGGCGGTGGCCGTGGTGGCGGCGGCCGCTGTCGGGGTCGGTGTCGGGGCCGGTGTTGTGGCCTGGGCGGCGGGGGCGAGTCCGAAGGCCGCACCGGCCAGGACGGTCACCGAGACGGCGGCGGCGATGGTGGCGGTGGGACGCGGGGCTTTACGGGCAGGGGTCACTGTGGCTCCTGGTGGGGATGCCGTGGGGGCGGGGGAGCACCGGTGCTTGTGACCCGACGGTAACCCCGGGGTTTACCGACGGTAATAGCGCGGTAAGTTACGCCTGGGTAACGATAGAGGCCGAGGTCGGCTGCCGGGGCGGCCCGGCCCGGAGCGCTATCCGGGGGCCGGACCCGCAGGGGTCCGGCCCCGCCGATGCGGAGTCCCGTACGCCGCTGAAGTGCCGTGCTGGCGCGGGGGTTTGACCCGTCGCCGAGCACCGCCCCCGCGAGGTCCGCCCGTCGCCGCGCCTCGCTCGCCCCGCGGGTGTTCAGCCGTGTCTGCCCTTTCGGCGGATCTTGATGTGCCGCATGTCCGTCACCCCGACGCGGAGGATCCGGTGTTGGTAGCCATGCGCGGCAAGCGCCGCGACGGCCCGCTCGGTCGCCTCGGGTTCACCGTCGTCCGGCCCCGCCGGAACCTGGCAACGGAAGGTGAACGCCGAAAGGCTCCGGTCGCAGGTGAACGTGCCCGCCTCGGTGAAGGCCAGCTGGGCGGAGTCGACCGCGGTGCGCAGCGCCTCGCGCTCGTCCTCGCCCAGCTCCTCGAAGGCGCCGCGGATGGTCACTCGGAACACGGTCGCTCCTCCCGTACGGCGTAGCCCAGCATCGGCGCGCCGAGCATCTCCTCGATGGCGTCGAGGAGTTCCGTCACGGCCTTGGCGATGGTGCCGGGGCGCTCTCCCGCCGTGACGCGGCGGCCGACCTCGCCGAAGATCAGTGAGTGATAGCCGCTGATCTGGGCGGCCACCACGCGCGGCAGCGGATCCTCCGGCGCCGCGCCGGTCTCCTCGGCGAGTACGGCGGCCAGTTCGTCGTTCATCCGGTGGCCCAGTTCCTCCAGCCGGGCGACCAGCGTGGGAGCCCCGCGCATCATCGCGAAGAACGGGCCGAAGCCCTCGGTGAGCCCCAGTGAGCGGTCGCGGCGCTCCACCTCCTCGCGCAGCCGGTCCAGCACCGCCTGCGCGGCGGACCGGCCGGGCGGGCGCTCGCGCACGATCTCGGCGAGCCGCCGCGGGGACGCCTGGTCGGGCGGCAGGACCAGGTCCTCCTTGGCCGGGAAGTAGTTGTAGACGGTGTTGACGGACACCTCGGCCGCCTCGGCGACCTCGGCGACCGTGACCCGGTCGAAGCCCCGCTCCATGAACAGGCCGGTGGCCACGTCCGCGATCCGCCGGCGCGTACGGCGTTTGTGCTTCTCCCGCAGTCCTTCGCTCATGGCCGTCAGTGTATCCCGTTGCAAACTTGCATCTGCCTGAGAGTTTTAAGTCCATTGCAAGTTTGGAGCCCGTTGTGCTCTGATCGTGGGCATGTCCTCATCCGTCATCCGCGTTCGCGGTCTCACCCGGACCTTTTCGCCGGCCAGCGGGCCCGTGCACGCAGTCCGCGGTATCGATCTGACCGTCGGCCGCGGCGAGATCCTCGGCTTCCTCGGCCCCAACGGGGCCGGTAAGACCACGACCCTGCGCATGCTCACCACCCTGCTGCCGCCCAGCGGGGGCGAGGCCGAGATCGCGGGCCGCGATCTGCTGCGCGATCCGGCGGGCGTACGCCGGCGGATCGGCTATGTGGCCCAGTCGGGCGGCCTGGACCCCGCGTGCTCCGTACGCGAGGAGCTGGTCACCCAGGGCCGGCTGCATCTGATGTCCAAGGGGGAGGCGGCCGGGCGTGCCGCCGAACTCGCCGCCGACCTCGGCCTTTCGGGGCTCATGGACCGCCCGACCGGCGCCCTCTCCGGCGGTCAGCGCCGCCGGGTGGAGATCGCGCTGGGCCTGGTCAACCGGCCCCGAGTGCTCTTCCTCGACGAGCCCACCACCGGTCTCGACCCCGGCAGCCGGGCCGAGCTGTGGGACCTGGTGCGGCGCGTCCGCGCCGAGCACGCCACCACGGTCTTCCTCACCACCCACTACCTGGACGAGGCCGACGCGCTCGCCGACCGGATCGTGGTCGTGGACGCGGGGCGGATCGTCGCCGAGGGCACCTCCGCCGAGCTCAAGCGCCGCCATGCGGGCGATCCGGGCGCCAGCCTCCAGGACGCCTTCCTCGCCATCACCGGCCGGGCCACGGCCGGTCAACCCCTCGCCATCTGAGCCATCTGAGCCATCCGACGCATCCAAGGGCCACTCATGACTCTTCTCGCCCACACCGGCATCGTCTTCGGCCGGTGTCTGCGCTCCACGCTTCGCTCGAAGACCAATCTCGTCTTCGGGATGCTCCAGCCGCTGCTCTTCCTCGCCCTCTTCGGTCCGCTGCTGACCGGGCTCGACATGGGCGTCAGCGGATCGTCCTGGCAGACGCTGGTCCCCGGGGTGCTCGTGCAGCTCGCCCTGCTCGGCGGGTCGTACGTCGGACTCGGACTGCTGATGGACCGCAACCTCGGCGTACTGGACCGGATGCGGGTCACCCCGGTCAGCCCGCTCGCGCTGCTGCTCGGCCGCACCCTGCGCGATGTCGTCCAGCTGGTGGCTCAGTCGGTGCTGCTGGTGCTGCTCGGTCTGGCCTTCGGGCTGCGCGCCCCGCTCCCCGGGGTGCTGCTCGGGCTGCTGTTCGTGGCCGTACTCGCGGCGGCCCTGTCCGCGCTCTCCTACGGGCTGGCCATGAACGTCCGCACGGCCCCGGAGTTCGCCGCCATCGCCAACACGGCCGGTATGCCGCTGATGCTGCTCTCCGGGCTGCTGCTGCCGATGACCCTGGCCCCCGGATGGCTGGCGGGCGCCTCGCGAGCCGTGCCGTTCCGCTACACGGTCGACGCGGTGCGCCAGGCGTTCCTGGGGCACTACGCCAACACCACGGTCGCCGTCGGGGCGGCCGTGACCCTGGGCCTGGCGGCGCTGTGCCTGCTGGGCGGGGCGCGGCTGTTCGGCCGGGTCCGGGCCTGAACCGGCCCCGCTGCCTCAGTCGTCCTTCGCCGCTGCCTTGGTGGCCGCCTTCGCGGCGGCACGGGGGCCGGCCGAGGAGGTCGCGGGCTTGGTCACATCCGCGACCAGCTCCACCAGGTCCGGGCCGTACGACTGGGAGTTGACGACCTTCAGCAGCAGGCAGAAGGAGCCCTGGGAGCCGTACTTCCGGGCGAACCGGGTGCGGTTGCGGACGAGGTGGCGGACGGCGGCGCGATGGGTGACCGGCCGCTGACCGGCCGCCAGGAAGACCGGCCGGCTGTCGTCGCCCGCCGTCAGCCGGGCCAGCAGCACATGCTCGACCGCGCCCGGCTCCGGGCGGTAGTGCGTACCGGCGATGGTGAACGTCCCCCGCTCCATGCCGGGGTCGTCCCCGGGGTGCACGGTGACGCCGGGCAGCAGATTGGCGATATGGGCGGCGAGCCTGCGGTGCGCGGTCGGATCACCGATGCAGAACTCGGTACGCGCCCCGAAGCCCTGCAACCCGGTGTCATGCGGGGCCACCTCGGGGTGTGCCCCGCAGTTCTCCACGACCGACGCGATACTCAGCAGCGCCAGCGCGTCATGGCGGGGGATGCTCCAGTGGGCCGAAGTGCTGTCCCGGTGGGTGACCAGCACACACTCCGAACCGTCCGGCAGGCCGAAGAAGAGCTGCTCGCGGGCGCGCTTGCGGCGCGCGAACGCGGAGTGCACGGCCCATCCGGCGGCCAGGCCCACGATCAGGGCCGCCGCGGAGGCGATCAGGTCGGTCAGGGTGTCTGTCATGGCCGCGCATCGTAGCCGCCCATTGGGTACACGTTCGAGCGTACGGGTGAACGAATACAGGAACGGACACATGAACGGATGGCGGGACGGAACGCTCATCCACCCCTGTCGTGAGCATGAGGCTCGCGGGTAGGCTCCGGCCCTGTCGTTTCGCTTGGAGGTCACGGATGGGGCACGCCGCAAGATCAGCCGCGTCGTCAACGAGGTCCACCACTCCCGCGTCCGCCGCGGCGGGCGTCCGGCGCCGGCTGCCCGCGCTGGCGGCCGCGGCCGGTATGGTCGCGGTGCTGGGCGTCGTCCCGGCCGGTGCCGCCGGGCATGAGAGCGCCGCGGAGGCGCCTCCCGCCAAAACGCCCGAGGCCGTCGGCTACGGCGGCGCGGTCTCCAGCGTGGACCCCGACGCCTCGGCGGCCGGGATCGACGTACTGCGGCACGGGGGCAACGCGGTGGACGCCGCGGTGGCGACCGCCGCCGCGCTCGGGGTCACCGAGCCGTACTCGGCGGGTGTCGGCGGCGGCGGATACTTCGTCTACTACGACGCCAAGCGGCACCAGGTCCAGACCCTCGACGGCCGCGAGACCGCGCCCCGCAGCGCGGACAAGAACCTCTTCCTCGACAAGGACGGCAAACCGCTGCCGTTCGCCGACGCCGTCACCAGCGGGCTGAGCATCGGCACCCCCGGCACCCCCGCCACCTGGAACGACGCCCTGAGGAACTGGGGCACCCGATCGCTGGGGCAGGTGCTCAAGCCCGCCGAGCGGCTGGCCGACGACGGGTTCACGGTCGATGCCACCTTCCGCCAGCAGACCGCCGACAACGAGGCCCGCTTCAAGGACTTCCCGGCCACCGCCGAGCTCTTCCTGCCCGGCGGCAAGCTCCCGGCGGTCGGCTCGACCTTCCGCAACCCCGACCTCGCCCGTACCTACGCGCTGCTGGCCAAGAAGGGCGTCGGCGCCATCTACAAGGGCGAACTGGGCCGCGACATCGTCGACACCGTGCGCAAGCCGCCCGTCGACCCGAAGGCGCAGCGGGTGGTGCGCGCGGGTGATCTGACCGCCGAGGACCTGCGGGCCTACGGAACGAAGCGGCAGGCCCCGACCCGGACCTCCTACCGCGGTCTGGACGTGTACGGCATGGCGCCCTCGTCCTCCGGCGGCACCAGCGTCGCCGAGGCGCTCAACATCCTGGAGCGGACCGACCTCTCCAAGCTCGGCGACGCCGAGTATCTGCACCGCTATATCGAGGCCAGCCGGATCGCCTTCGCCGACCGGGGCCGCTGGGTCGGCGACCCCACCGCCGAGGACGTCCCCACCAAGGGGCTCACCTCGCAGCGGTTCGCCGACTCCCGCGCCTGCCTGATCAAGGACGACGCGGTGCTCAAGAGCCCCGTACCGCCCGGTGACCCGAACCACCCGACCGCGCCCGGCTCCTGCGACACCCGTGGCCACGCCGCCCCCACCACGTACGAGGGCGAGAACACCACGCATCTCACGGTCGCCGACAAGTGGGGCAATGTGGTGGCCTACACCCTCACCATCGAGCAGACCGGCGGCAGCGGGATCACCGTCCCCGGCCGTGGCTTCCTGCTCAACAACGAGCTGACCGACTTCTCCTTCGCGCCCGCCGACCCCGCCGTCCACGACCCGAACCTGCCGGGCCCGGGGAAGCGGCCGCGCTCGTCCATGTCGCCGACGATCGTGCTCGACGGCCACAAGCCGGTGCTGGCGCTGGGCTCCCCGGGCGGGGCGACCATCATCACCACCGTGCTCCAGACCCTGCTGAACCATCTCGACCGGGGCATGCCGCTGGTCGACGCGATCGCCGCACCGCGCGCCAGCCAGCGCAACGCCGCCCAGACGGAGCTGGAACCGGCGCTGTGGAACGGCCCGGAGCGCGCCAAGCTGGAGGCGCTCGGCCACTCCTTCAAGCAGAACCCCGAGATCGGGGCGGCCACCGGTGTGCAGCGGCTGTCCGGCGGACGGTGGCTGGCGGCGGCCGAGACGGAGCGGCGGGGCGGCGGCTCGGCGATGGTGGTGAGCCCGAAGCGCTGAGGATGATGTGACGCCGGCGGGCTCCGGGTGTTCGTGCCGGGAGCCCGCCGGTGCGGTGCGCGGTGCGCTCGGCGCGCGGTGTGCTCGGCCCGCTTTGAGCAGCGGGCTTTCAGCCCAGCAGGCCGATGATCGCGTCGGTGGAGTCGGTCTCCCCGAGCCGGGGGAAGATCTTCTCGACGCTGTTGCGGTGCGCCTCGGCGTCCATGTCGGTCATGGCGTCGGTCGCGAGCGTCACGTGGTACCCGTGCGCGTACGCGCCACGGGCCGTGGACTCCACCCCGATGCTGGTGGCGACGCCACCGAGCACCACCTGGGTCACCCCGCGGCGGCGCAGCTGGAGGTCGAGGTCGGTGCCGTGGAAGGCGCCCCAGGTGTGCTTGGTGACCACGACATCGCCGTCCTCCTGGCCGAGTTCCGGCACCAGGTCGGCGAAGTCGGCCGGGAACCGCCCGCCGGCGGCGCTGCCCTGTGCCTCGGTGCGGCCCGGGGCCCCGGCCACCACCCGGACCAGGACGACCGGCAGCCCGCGCTTACGGAAGGCGGCGGCCAGCCGGGCGGCGCGCTCGACGACCTCGGCGGTGGGGTGGACGGTGGGCAGTCCGGTGATGCCCTTCTGGAGGTCGACGAGGACCAGGGCGGTGTTCGGGTCGAGCGTGGTGGCGGGCACGGTGCCTCCTGGAGTGGGTTTCTTCGAGGGGGATTGCGGGGGAATGGCTGTGGTCAGGTGCGGGCGCGGGCGCGCAGGGCTTGGTCGGTGGCGGTCAGCAGCAGCACCGCGAGGCTGAGCGCGGCCGCCACCGTGGCGATGCCGTGCAGCCCGGCGGCGGTCGCCCGCTGTCCGTAGAAGAGCCCGATCAGCCCGGCGGCGGTGATCGCGCCGAGGTACTGCGAGGTGCGCTGGAGCC
Source organism: Streptomyces malaysiensis subsp. malaysiensis (assembly GCF_040653035.1). Taxonomy (NCBI): domain Bacteria; kingdom Bacillati; phylum Actinomycetota; class Actinomycetes; order Kitasatosporales; family Streptomycetaceae; genus Streptomyces; species Streptomyces malaysiensis. The sequence goes on along the minus strand of NZ_JBEZNG010000004.1, from coordinate 330,245 downwards.
CGGCCGCCGCGCCGACGCTCTCGCGCGGGGCCTGGGTGTAGACGGCGGCCTGGTTGCCGGTCGAGGACAGCCCCTGCGGCAGCCCGAAGACCACCGCGACCAGCAGCAGCGCGACCAGCGGGGTGGACCCGTCGGCGAGCAGCAGCACCCCGCTCCCCGCGGCGAGCAGGGTGGCCGCGAGGACGAGCGGCGCGTAGATGCCCTTCGTACGGGCGCCGAGCAGTGAGCAGACGGCGGCCGCGCCCGACATGGGCAGCATGATCAGCCCGGCGTGGGACGCGGAGTAGCCGTGCCCCTCCTCGAGCCACTGCGCGTATCCGTACATGACCATGTAGATGACCAGGTACGCCGTGCCATGGCGGAGGTAGGTGGGGGCGAGGGAGCGGTTGCGGCCGATCATCCGCAGATCGATGAAGGGGTGAGGGCGGCGCAGCTGCCACCAGGCCAGGACGGTCGCGAGCGCCAGGACGACGGGCAGCAGCGCCCAGTGGGGCCGCTCCAGATCCATCAGGAAGATCATGAGGGCGGTGAGGGTGGCGGTGAAGAGCGTGACCCCGAGTGGATCGAAGGCCGCGCCCGTGGTCCGCGCCCCGGAGTCGTGGCCGTCCCCGGCCACCGTACGGGTCCTGGGGAGCCAGAGCAGCGCGAGGGCGAGCCCGATGAGGGACAGCGGCACATTGACCGCGAAGATCGCCCGCCATCCCGCCGTGGCGGTGAGCACCCCGCCCAGCACCGGACCGACCGCCGCGCTGCCGAGCGCGGCGAGCGAGAGCCGGCCGAGCACGGGACGCGGCGTCTCCCGGCCGGTGACGAAGGACTGGGCGCGCAGCAGCGCCATCGCCGCCGGATAGGCCGCGGACGTACCGATGCCGAGCAGCACCCGTGAGGCGATCAGCCAGCCGAACGCGGGCGCCAGCGCGCCCACCAGCCCGGCGGCGCACACCAGCAGCAGCCCCCAGAGGAAGACCCGGCGCGGCCCGAGCAGATCGGCCAGCCGCCCCATCGCCGGCTGCGCCACGGCGCTGGCGAGGTAGAGGGAGGCGACCAGCCAGGCGGTCTGTGAGGCGCCCACGCCGAAGTCATGGCCGATGGCCACCAGGCCGGTGGCGATCATCGTGGAGTTGACGGGGTTGAGGACCGAGCCGATGAGCAGCGGGGCCATCAGCCGGGGGCCGAAGGGGTCGGCGGGGGCGGTGCCCACCGTTTCGGCCGCCGCTATGACGGGTTTTTCCGCGGCGGCGGGTTTTTCTACGGCGGCGGGCTCTTCCGCGGCGGCGGGCTTTTCCGCGGTGTCCGTCATTCCTGGACCAGGCGCTTGAGGAGCTCGGTGGCCTCGGCGAGCGTGCGGCGCTCAGCGGCGTCGAGGCGGGTGTCGATCGCGTCGAGCAGCCAGCTCTGCTTGGCCTGCCGTACGGATGCGATCGCCTGCCGCCCCCACTCGGTGACCGAGAAGACCACCTGCCGTCCGTCCGTGGGATGCGGGGCCCGCTCCACCAGCGCCTGCTCCTCCAGCGCCGACAGGATCATGCGCATCGACTGCGGCCGCACCAGCTCGGCGCGGGCCAGCGCGGCGGTGGTGGTCGGCCCCTCGGTGTAGAGCCGGCCGACGACCGCGCGCTGGGAGGGGGTGAGCGCCCCCTGCGAGGAGGCCGCCCGCATACGGCGCATCAGCAGGCTGACGACCGCGGCTAGGTCGGCGGCGATGCGCTCCTCCGCGCGGGGGCTCTCTGCCGGAGCGGCGGCCGCGGCGGGCGGGTGATCAGGCGTGGCCATATGCGACACGGTAGGAGGTCGACAGGCAAACTTGCAAGTTTGCTTGTTGTGTGCGGAGGAGGAAAACCGTCCGTAGCACGGCCGTAACCGGGTCCGTAACACGCGGGGTGTCGAATGCGTGGCCTTGGGTCGTGCATCGTCCGGGGTGAGGGGGTGGCCACGGTGAGCGGGCAACTCCCGCCCGAGGTCGAGGAGTTCGCGAGATACCTGCGCGCGCTGACGAGAGGGCTGGACGCGGGGACAGGCTGGTACGGCGTCTTCGCCCTCCGCGACCCGGAGGGGCTGCGGGCCTGTCTCGACGGCCTCGAGGTGCCGCCGTGGGACCTCGTCCAGTCCCTGCTCCAGGACCTCTCCGCCCAGCGCGGCCCCCAGATCGCCGAGGATGCGGCGGCCCGCGCGGCGACCCTCTACCGTGCCTCGGTCGCGGCCCACGACGCGGGACCCGGCGCCCGCGAGGCGCTCCAGGGCCGCCTGGACGGCATGCTCCGCCAACAGCACAACGCCGCTACGCGCGAACGCGACCTCCGCGCGGCGGTGTCCGCCGCCGAGGACACGGCGGCCCGGGAGCGCCTCGCCGCGGACCTGGCGTGGGCCCACGACGACTGGCAGCGCGCCACGGCCCGCACGGAAGAACTCCACGCCCGCCTTGCCGCGACAACGGCGCCCTCGCCATCGGGTGCCCCCGCGCCCGCCATGTCCGGCTACTCCCGGGGCCTGGCCCCGGAGCCCGAGGCAACCCGCGTGGCCGCAACGGCGACGCCCCCGCCATCGGGCAGCCCCGTGGCCGCCACGTCCGGCTACTCCCGCGGCTGGGCCCCGGAGCCCGAGGCAATGGGGGCCCAGGGTGCCCTGGCGGGTGCCGTAGGCGGGGCCGATGGTGGGGACCTGCGTGGGGCGCGGTTCGCGGCGGCGTACGAGGGGGAGGGCGGCGGCACCACAGGGGTTGCCGCCGAACCCGGCGCCGCGCCGCCCCGGCAGGCCGCGAGCGACACAGAGCCGGCCGGGCCGGTCGGTGAACCGGGAGCCCTCCACCCCTCGGGCGCATCGCCCGCGCCCACCACCGTCCGGCCCGCCCCCGCGAGGTCTCGGCCGCGTGGGGCGCGGTTCGCCGGGGTGGAGGAGGCGGACACGGCATCCCGCCTCTCCTGGCCGTCGGCCCCGGAGGTCACGGCGGCGGCCCCGGCAGTGGGGCTCGCATCGCCGGGTTCCCCTGAGAGTGCCGCAGCGTCTCCTGTGGAGCCGAGCGCGCAGCACCCCGCGCAGGGCCCCGAGCCCGCGACGCCCACGACTACGCCCGCCCCCGCGAGGTCACGACCGCGCGGTGCGCGATTTGCCGGGGCCGGGGACGCGGGGGCGGCGGCACCTCCCTCGGCTGCGTCGCCCTTGGCGGAGAGTGAGGCCGAGGTACGCGCGACCCCGCGTGGTGCGCGGTTCGCCGGGGCGTACGGCGGCGAGGAGGGCGACAAGCGCCGTAAGCGGGACAGGGCGGCCGACGACGGGCGGCGGCTCGCCCGCGAGGCGGCGGAGCGCGCCGAGGCCCGACGCGCCGCCCAGGAGGCGGTTGCGCGGCTCGGCCGACTCCGGGCGGAGGGACGCACAGGCGAGGCCCATGTCGTGCTGTACGAGGCCGCCGCCTGGCCCGCCCCGCGGCTGCCGGTCCTAGCGGAGGAGTTGGAGCGCGCCGGGCTCAGGGCCGATGTGTCCACTCTGCTGTGGGAGATGGCGTGCCTGCCGCCCGCACGGCTCGCCGCCGCTGCCGAGGCGCTGGTCGCGGCGGACCGCGAGGTCGAGGCCGAGCAGCTGCTGCGGCAGAGCGTCTCGCGTCCCGTCCTAGAGGTGGCCCACATCGCCCTGTCGCTCCTCGCGGCGGGCGCCCGTCGCGAGACGGCCCTTCTTCTGGGGGCGCTGATCCGGGCTCGTACGCCGGAGGAGGCGGCGCGGGCGGCGGCGGAGGACCCGGCCGCGCTGATACCCCTGCTACTCGACGCGGCGGCCGAGGTGTCCTCCGGCAGCCAGCACGACCTCGCCCATGCACTGCGCATGGCGGGCCTGCCGGGCGTACCCGGTCTCGCCTGACGCCGGGGCTCTGAGGCTGGGGCTCTGGGATTGGGGGTCTGGGTTGGGGGTCTGGGGTTGTTCGGCTGTTCGTTTGGGTGCGGGTTTCGTTTCGCGCCTTCGGCGCATTTGAGCAGCGGGGTGCGGGGGTGGGGGGTGCGGCATGGCTGCCGGGCGCCGGGCCGGTGGGTGCGGGCGTCGGTGGCGGCTCCTCTAGCCCAGGGCTGGGGTCGGCGCCGGACAGCCGCGAGGGGTTGGGGTACCCCCTCCGAAAACGTTTGACAAATTAGTTGCTTCAGATCAAGCGTTTTTTCGAGGGGTACCCGGAGCGCCCGTCAATCCGGATCCCGCGATCAGAGCAGCCGCCCCGACGACGCGGCCCGCCGTCTTCCATCAGGCCCCCCGCCGGCAGTCCGGCATCGGCCTCAGCTCCCGGGGACAGGTGCCGCCCCGGTGCCCGCACCCGCCAACCCGGCGCCCGGCGACGTGCCCGCGCCCCCCACCCCCTGTCCCGCTGCTCAATTGCGCCGAAGGCGCGAGACGAAACCCGCACTCAATTGAGCCGAGTAGCCCAACGGACCCACCGGCCCGCCGCCCGGCAGCGTGGCTGCGCTGATTGTCAGGAGGGCCCACCCGCTGGCAGTCCGGCATCGGCCTCAGCCTCCGGGCGCAGGTGCCGCTCCGGTGCCCGCATCCACCAACCTGGCGCCCGGCGACGTGCCCGCGCCCCCCACCCCCTGTCCCGCTGCTCAATTTGCGCCGAAGGCGCGAGACGAAACCCGCGCCCAAACGAGCAGCCGAGCCACCTCACCCGAAAAAACACGAAACGTGATCGTCTTTGTTGAGTAACGGCGGCGGTATTGCCAGAGTGGTCAGTGCGCTCTTACGTTCTTCACAGCCGGATTCTACGTGCGTAGACACAGGTTGAGGAGCTGCTCATGGCCAACCTCGTACGCGCCGCTCTCGTCCAGGCCACCTGGACCGGCGATACCGAATCGATGATCGCGAAGCATGAGGATTACGCCCGGCAGGCGGCCGCGCAGGGCGCCAAGGTGATCGGCTTCCAGGAGGTGTTCAACGCGCCGTACTTCTGCCAGGTGCAGGAGGCCGAGCACTACCGGTGGGCGGAGCCCGTGCCGGACGGGCCGACCGTCCAGCGTATGCGGGAGCTGGCCCGGGAGACCGGGATGGTGATCGTCGTCCCTGTCTTCGAGCTCGAGCAGTCGGGCTTCTACTACAACACCGCGGCCGTGATCGACGCCGACGGCAGCTATCTGGGCAAGTACCGCAAGCACCACATCCCGCAGGTCAAGGGGTTCTGGGAGAAGTACTACTTCAAGCCGGGAAACCTGGGCTGGCCGGTGTTCGACACCGCCGTCGGCAAGGTCGGCGTGTACATCTGCTACGACCGCCACTTCCCCGAGGGCTGGCGCGCGCTGGGCCTGGCCGGGGCGCAGCTGGTCTACAACCCCTCGGCCACCTCGCGCGGTCTCTCCGCCTACCTCTGGCAGCTGGAGCAGCCCGCCGCGGCCGTCGCCAACGAGTACTTCATCGCCGCGATCAACCGCATCGGCACCGAGGAGTACGGCGACAACGACTTCTACGGCTCCAGCTACTTCGTCGATCCACGCGGCCAGTTCGTCGGCGATGTGGCCAGCGACAAGGAGGAGGAGCTGATCGTCCGCGACCTCGACTTCGGTCTGATCGACGAGGTGCGCCAGCAGTGGGCGTTCTACCGCGACCGACGACCCGACGCCTACGAGGGGCTGGTGCAGCCATGAGCGGCCACACCGACGGCGGCAATGCCGTAAAGGGCAATGGCAACGCCGTAAAGGGCAATGCCGTAGAGGGCAATGCCGTAAATGCCAACGGCGTAAAGGGCAACGGCGTGAATGACGGCAATGACGTAAAGGACGGCAACGGCGCAAAAAACACCAAGCGCGACCTGAGCCGTGGACCCCACGCCACCCTCCACGCACGGCACCAAGCCGTCCTCCCCGACTGGCTCGCCGTCTACTACCAGCGCCCCATCGAGATCACCCACGGCGAGGGCCGCCATGTCTGGGACGCCGAGGGCAACCGCTACCTCGACTTCTTCGGCGGCATCCTCACCACGATGACCGCACACGCCCTCCCCGAGGTGACCAAGGCGATCAGCGAGCAGGCGGGCCGGATCCTGCACACCTCCACGCTCTACCTCGACCGGCCCATGGTCGAGCTGGCCGAGCGGGTCGCAGCGCTGTCCGGCATCCCGGACGCGCGGGTCTTCTTCACCACCTCCGGCACCGAGGCCAACGACACGGCCCTGCTGCTCGCCACCACCCACCGCCGTTCCAACCAGATCCTGGCGATGCGCAACAGCTACCACGGCCGCTCCTTCTCGGCCGTCGGCATCACGGGCAACCGCGGCTGGTCGCCGACCAGCCTGTCGCCGCTCCAGACGCTGTACGTACATGGCGCGGTGCGCACCCGGGGCCCGTTCGCCGGGCTGTCGGACGGGGAGTTCATCAAGGCGTGCGTGGCCGATCTGGAGGACATCCTCGGGCAGGCGCACGGCAATGTCGCCGCGCTGATCGCCGAGCCGATCCAGGGCGTCGGCGGCTTCACCTCGCCGCCCGACGGGCTGTTCGCCGCCTTCCGCGAGGTGCTTGACCGGCACGGCATCCTGTGGATCACCGATGAGGTGCAGACCGGCTGGGGCCGCACCGGCGATCACTTCTGGGGCTGGCAGGCGCACGACGGCTCCGGGCCGCCCGACATCCTCACCTTCGCCAAGGGCATCGGCAACGGCATGTCGATCGGCGGTGTCGTCGCCCGCGCCGAGGTCATGAACTGCCTGGACGCCAACTCCATCTCCACCTTCGGCGGCAGCCCCATCACGATGGCCGCCGGGCTGGCCAACCTCAACCACCTGGTCGAACACGACCTCCAGGGCAACGCCCGCCGGGTCGGCGGGCTGCTGATCGAGCGGCTGCGCGCCGCCTGCGCCGGTCTGGACACCGTGCGCGAGGTCCGCGGCCGGGGGCTGATGATCGGCGTCGAGCTGGTGGAGCCGGGCACCGGCGAGCCGTCCCCCGAAGGGGCGTCCGCCGTGCTGGAGGCGGCCCGGGAGGGCGGGCTGCTCATCGGCAAGGGCGGTGGGCACAACAGCAGCGTGCTGCGGATCGCCCCGCCGCTCAGCCTCACCGTCGCCGAGGCCGAGGAGGGCGCGGAGATCCTCGAGGCCGCCCTGGGGACCGCCCGGTCCGGAAGGAGGGCGAGCTGATGTCCCGTACCGTGATCCGCGGCGGGCTGGTCGTCACCGCCGCTGAGGAGACCTCGGCCGATGTGCTGATCGAGGACGGTAAGGTCGCCGCCCTCGCCGCGCCCGGCAACGAGTGGGCAAAGGGCTGGACCGCCGACCGTACGATCGACGCCACGGATAAGTACGTCATCCCGGGCGGGGTCGACGGGCACACCCATATGGAGATGCCGTTCGGCGGCACCTTCGCCGCCGACACCTTCGAGACCGGCACCCGGGCGGCGGCCTGGGGCGGCACCACCACCATCGTGGACTTCGCCGTCCAGACGGTGGGCCACGCCCTGCGCGAGGGGCTGGACGCCTGGCATCTCAAGGCGCGGGGCAACTGCGCCATCGACTACGGCTTCCACATGATCCTCTCCGATGTGAACGAGAGCTCGCTCAAGGAGATGGATCTCCTGGTGGGGGAGGGTGTGACCAGCTTCAAGCTGTTCATGGCCTATCCGGGGGTCTTCTACAGCGACGACGGGCAGATCCTGCGGGCCATGCAGCGCGCCTCCGCCAACGGCGGGCTGATCATGATGCACGCCGAGAACGGCATCGCCATCGACGTCCTGGTGGAGCAGGCCCTGGCCGAGGGCAGGACCGACCCCCGTTACCACGGTGAGGTCCGCAAGGCGCTGCTGGAGTCGGAGGCGACCCACCGCGCCATCCAGCTCGCCCGGGTGGCCGGCGCCCCGCTGTATGTGGTCCATGTGTCGGCCGAGGAGGCCGTGGCCGAGCTGACCCACGCCCGCGACCTGGGGCTTCCGGTTTTCGGCGAGACCTGTCCGCAGTATCTGTTCCTGTCCACGGACAACCTCGCCGAGCCGGACTTCGAGGGCGCCAAGTACGTCTGCTCCACCCCGCTGCGGCCCGCCGAGCACCAGGCGGCGCTGTGGCGGGGGCTGCGGACCAACGACCTCCAGGTGGTCTCCACCGACCACTGCCCGTTCTGCTTCGCCGGGCAGAAGGAGCTGGGCCGGGGCGACTTCTCCAAGATCCCCAACGGGATGCCGGGCGTGGAGCACCGGATGGACCTGCTCCACCAGGCCGTGGTGGACGGCCATATCTCCCGCCGCCGCTGGATCGAGATCGCCTGCGCCACCCCGGCCAGGATGTTCGGCCTCTATCCGCGCAAGGGCACCATCGCCCCCGGGGCCGACGCCGACATCGTCGTCTACGACCCACTGGCCCGGCAGACCCTGTCCGCCGAGACCCACCATATGAACGTCGACTACTCGGCGTACGAGGGCAAGCAGATCACCGGGCGGGTCGAGACCGTGCTCTCGCGCGGTGTCCCCGTCATCGACGGGCGGGAGTACACCGGGCGCGCCGGGCACGGCCGGTTCCTCTCGCGCGACACCTGTCAGTACCTGAGCTGAGCCAGGGAGCGAGCATGGACTTCGGACTCGTGTTGCAGACCGATCCACCCGCCTCGGCCGTCGTCGAGCTGATGCGCCGCGCCGAGCGCAACGGCTTCGGCTATGGCTGGACGTTCGACTCCGCCGTGCTGTGGCAGGAGCCGTTCGTCATCTACAGCCAGATCCTGGCCCGGACCGAGCGGCTGATCGTCGGCCCCATGGTCACCAATCCGTCCACCCGCACCTGGGAGGTGACCGCCTCCACCTTCGCCACCCTCAACGAGATGTACGGCAACCGCACCGTCTGCGGTATCGGCCGCGGCGACTCCGCGCTGCGGGTGGCGGGGCGCAGACCCAACACGCTCGCCCGCCTCGGCGACGCCATCGACGCCATCCGCGATCTGGCGGAGGGCAGGGAGGCCGTCGTGGACGGCAGCCCGATGCGCATCCCCTGGATCGAGAACAGCGAGCTGCCGGTGTGGATGGCGGCGTACGGCCCCAAGGCGCTCGCGCTGGCCGGGCGGAAGGCCGACGGCTTCATTCTCCAGCTCGCCGACCCCTTCCTGACGGAGTGGATGGTCAAGGCGGTGCGCACCGCGGCCGCCGACGCCGGGCGGGATCCGGACGCGCTCACCATCTGTGTCGCCGCCCCCGCGTATATCGGCGACGACCTCGACCACGCCCGTGAGCAGTGCCGCTGGTTCGGCGGCATGGTCGGCAACCATGTGGCCGACCTGGTGTCCCGCTACGGCGACCACTCCGGCGCCGTACCCGAGTCCCTGACCGCGTACATCAAGGAGCGGCAGGGGTACGACTACGCCCACCACGGCCGGACCGGAAACCCGGACACGGCCTTCGTCCCCGACGAGATCGTGGACCGGTTCTGCCTGCTCGGCCCGGCCGAGGCGCATATCGAGAAGCTGGAGCGGCTGCGCGACCTGGGGGTCGACCAGTTCGCCGTCTACGCGATGCACGACGCGAAGGAGCGCACGCTCGACGCGTACGGCGAGCGCGTCATCCCCGCGCTCACCGGCTGACACCCGCCGGCCGGTGGTGGACCACCGGCCGGCCTCCGGGCCCCGCACGGCCCCGTTCGTTTCGTCCCCCTCTCCGTGGCCCGCCCTCTCGCTGAAGCGCTTCACTTCCCGGCAAGGGGCCTTTTCTCAAGGAGGGGTTAATTCCGTTTATTCGGCCACTCGCCGACTACGGCCGGAGAGCGAAAGGCGCTCGCTCCCTCAAGCCTTCGAATATGGTTACAATCACCTCGGATTTTGTGCTCTGATGTGCCGTCGGCTGAACGACTCCTTGTCACAGAAGGGTTGGGCATGACGCAAACCGAGGTACCGATAGAGGTGGAGCTCAGAGGGCTCTACAAGGCCCACTATCGGTTTCAGTTCCTGAGCGCGGCATTCCAGTTAGGGCTCTTCGCGCTGGTGGAGAAGGAGCCCGGTCTGGCCGTACGGGAGATCGCCGGACGGCTGGGCCTCAAGGAGCAGCCCACTCGTATCCTCCTTCTCGGCTGTACGGTATTCGGGCTTTTGCGCAAGGACGGTGACGGCTATCACACCACCCCTCTCTCGAAGCCGCTGACCGCCGACTTCGACGAGGCGCCCGCCTCCAACATTCCCTGGGAACAACACGGTATCTACCGGGCGATGGCCTGGTTCTGTGAATCCCTCAAGGAAGACACCAACATCGGCTTGCGGCGGGAGATTCCGGGAACGGCGCCCACCCTCTACGGGCGGCTCGCCGAAAATCCGGAACTGGAAGCCACATTCCACACCATGATGTCCTCGGTGAGCAGGCTCGTGGGCGCCGAACTGGGAGAGAAGCTGGACCTCTCCGGGTGCGCCCATCTCCTGGACGTCGGCGGCGGAACGGCCATCAACGCCACCAACTTCGCCGCCCGCTGGCCGGATCTGCGCATCACCATCGGCGATCTCCCCTCGATCGCGACGGCCGCCAATGAGAAGGTCGAGAAGCTGGGGCTGGCCGACCGGGTGCGAGCGGTGAGCCTCGACGCGTTCAACGACGAGTTCCCGACCGGCTGCGACGGTGTGCTCTTCGCCCACTTCCTGGAGATATGGTCCCCCGAGCGGGTCCAGGCGCTCCTCGCCAAGGCCGCCCGCGCCCTCCCGCCCGGCGGCGGGATCTACGTGGTCACCCCGCGCCAGGACGACGACGGCACCGGACCCGAGCGGGCGGCGCTGCTGTCCGCGTACTTCCACACCATCGCCTCCGGTGAGGGCATGGTCTACACGGGCGCCGAGTACGAGGAGTGGTTTCGCGCGGTGGGCATCGAGCCCTCCGGACGGCTGCCCCTCGGCGCGGACACCGTCGTGATCACCGGCCGCAAGGCATAGTCCGGAACCAGGCGAGGACATCCCCGGCGGGACGGGCCGTTTCGATGCGGAGGTCGTAACGGCCCGTGTGCCGGGGCATGACCCGCCCCGATCAGGAGGCGAACCATGGCCGGCGCCACGAGCCCAGCCACCCCGGACCACGCGGACAGCGGACGGGGCCGTCCGCTGCCGCACGACCGCCACAAGTGGCTGATCCTGGGGATCTGCTGTATCAGCCTGTTCATGGTGGGCCTCGACACCACCATCGTGAACCTCGCCCTGCCGTCCATCCGGAAGGACCTGGACGCCACGCCCTCGGGGCTCCAGTGGACGGTGGACGCCTACACCGTGGTGCTCGCCAGCCTGCTGATGCTCTCCGGCTCCATGGCCGACCGGTTCGGCAGGCGCAGAACCTTTCAGAGCGGGCTGCTGCTGTTCAGCCTGGGGTCGCTGCTGTGCGGGCTGGCTTCCGACACCGGTTCGCTCATCGCCTTCCGGATGGTCCAGGCCATGGGCGGCGCCATGCTCAACCCTGTCGCGGTCTCGATCATCGCCAACACCTTCACCGATCTGAGGGAGCGGGCCAGGGCGATCGGGCTGTGGGGCGCGGTCGCGGGGGTGAGCATCGCGCTGGGCCCCGTCGTCGGCGGTGCGCTGGTGGACTCGACCGGCTGGCAGGCCGTCTTCTGGGTCAACCTCCCGGTCGCCGCCCTCGCGCTGATCCTCACCTCGCTGTTCGTCCCCGAGTCCAAGGCCCCGCGGCCGCGCAGGCTCGATCCGGTGGGGCAGCTGCTGGTGATCGTGGGGCTCGCGACGCTGACGTTCGGCATCATCGAGGGCCCGGTCAGGGGCTGGGGCTCGGCGCTGATCGTCGGCTGCTTCACCGTCGCCGTCGTGGCCGCCGTGACCCTCATCCGCTATGAACTCCGCCGTGCCGAACCGCTGCTGGACGTCCGCTTCTTCCGCAGCCCCTCCTTCAGCGGCGCCATCGCCTCCGCGGTGTGCGGCTTCGCCGCGCTCGCCGGGTTCCTCTTCCTCAACGCCCTGTACCTCCAGGACGTCAAGGACTTCTCGCCGCTGCACACCGGGCTGCTCACGCTGCCGATGGCGGCCATGACGCTGGTCTCCTCACCGCTCGCGGGCCGTATCGTCGGCGCCCGCGGCCCGCGCATCCCCATGGTGATCGCCGGTGCCGGTACGGCGGGGTGCGGACTGCTGCTGACCCAGGTGCGGGCGGACACCCCGATCTGGTACCTCGTCATCGCCTATGTGGCCTTCGGTATCGGCTTCGGCATGCTCGACGCCCCGCTCACCTACTCCGCCGTCTCCGGGATGCCGCGCTCCCAGGCGGGGGTGGCCGCCGCGGTCACCTCCACCGGCCGTCAGGTGGGGGCGGCCCTCGGCGTGGCCGTCCTCGGCTCGGTCTCCACCGCCCGGGTGCACGGCCCCTTCAGCTCCGGATTCCCCGGGGCCAGCCATCTGGGCTGGGCGATCATGGCCGGATGCGGTATCGCCATCGTGACGCTGGGCCTGCTCACCACCGGCGTCCGGGCCCGCCACCCGGCGGAGCCCAGCCCGGAACCGGCCGCCGAGCAGCCCGCCGAGCGCGTGCCCTAAACGCCCGGCACCCCGCCGAACGCGTGCCGTAAACGCCCGGCAGCCTGCCGAACGCGTGCCGTGACCGCCCGCCCGGCACCCCGCCCGGCACCCCGCCCGTTCCCCCTATCGAGGGGGCGGACCGCGATGCCGGGCGAAAGGCGGATCCGAGCGTTTCGCGGCGATCGCTCCCTTCACCTCGATGACACCGCACGTCAGCCGCTGTGCCATCTGCCGTCGCAGAGGCATGATTCGATGAACGCATGATCGATGAATTTCTCGCCGGTGATCTCGGCGCGGTGGAGGAGGCGATCCGCATGGCGGTCGCCGACGAGGTCATGCCGCGCTTCCGGCAGCTCGCCGCCCATGAGATCGTCGAGAAGAACGGCCCGCACGACCTGGTGACCATCGCCGACCGGCAGGCCGAGGAGCGTCTGACCGATGCCCTCACCAAGCTGCTGCCCGGCTCCGTGGTGGTGGGCGAGGAGGCCGTGCACGCCGATCCGGCCGTGCTCAGCCACCTCGGCGGCGACGCGCCCGTATGGATCGTCGATCCGGTCGACGGCACCCGGCAGTTCGTCCACGGCGACCCCGGTTTCGCGACGCTGGTCACCCTCGCGCAGGGTGAAGAGCTCCTCGCGTCCTGGACCTACGCCCCGGTGCTCGACCAGATGGCGATCGCCCGCCGGGGCCGGGGCGCGCTGCTCAACGGCGAGCCGATCCACTGCGGCTCCCCCGAGCCCGGCGCGCCCCTCCACGTGGCCGTCTCCCACTTCGACTTCACCACCGACGCGGAGAAGCGCACCCTGGCGAGCCTGCGGGCGCCGGGAGTTGAGGTGCGCCCGTGTGGTTCGGCCGGTCTGGAGTATCTGAACGTGGCCCGGGGGCTGCTCGACGCCGTCGCCTTCACCTGGGAGAACGCCTGGGACCACGCCGCCGGGCTGCTGCTGGTCGGCGAGGCGGGCGGGGCGCAGGCCACGCTCGGCGGCGAGCCGTTCCGGATCGCCGGGGGCAATGCCCTTCCTTTCACGGCGGCCAGGGACGAGGCGGCCGTTCGGCATATCCTGGGCCTGCTGGCCGCCGCCGGCTGATCGTTCCAACGATTCCTCAAGGACGAGGGGGCCATGTGCCGTCCATGCTCGACGCGGTAGTCGTGGGTGCCGGGCCGAACGGGCTGACCGCGGCCGTCGAACTCGCCCGCCGCGGCTGTGCGGTGGAGATCTTCGAGGCCGCGGACACCATCGGCGGGGGCTCACGCACCGAAGAGCTGACCCTCCCCGGCTTCCGGCACGACCCCTGCTCCGCCGTGCACCCCCTCGCCATCGGCTCCCCGGCCTTCGAGCGGATGCCGCTCGCCCGGTACGGCCTGGAGTGGCTGCACCCCGAACTGCCGCTGGCCCACCCCTTCCCGGACGGCACGGCCGCCGTGCTGGCCCGCTCGGTCGGCGAGACCGCCATGTCGCTCGGCCCGCGCGACGCCGGTACCTACCGCCGGCTGATCGCGCCCTACCTCGGCCGCTGGGCCACCCTCGCCCCCGATCTGCTGCGCGCCCACTGGGACGGGGTGCCCCGCGACCCGATCACCTGGGCCCGCTTCGGGCTGCATGCGCTGCTGCCGGTCTCGCTGCTCGCCGGTCCGCTGCGCTTCCGCGACGAGAAGGCGCGGGCCCTGTTCGCCGGGCTGGCCGGGCACGCCATCGCGCCGACCAGCGCGGTGGCCACCGGCGGACCCGCCCTGATCTTCGCCATCGCGGCCCATGAGGTCGGCTGGCCGATTCCGCGCGGCGGCTCCCAGTCGATCGTGAACGCGCTGGGGGCCTACCTGCGCGAACACGGCGGGAAGATCCACGTCTCCACCGAGGTCAAGCGGCTCGACGAGCTGCCGCCCGCCCGTGCGTACATCTTCGACACCTCACCGCGCGCCCTGGCCCGTATCGCCGGTCTCGGCAACGCCTACCGCCACTACCGCTACGGCGCCAGCGCCTTCAAGATCGACTACGCGCTGTCCGGTCCGGTGCCCTGGACCGCGCCCGACGCCCGGCGGGCGGGCACCGTCCATATCGGCCCCACCTCGGGCGAGATCGGCGCGGCGCTGCGGGCCGCCGTCGACGGCCGGGACCCCTCCGTACCGTTCCTGATCACCTCTCAGCCGACCCTCCTCGACCCGTCCCGGGCCCCGGAGGGCAAGCACACCTTCTGGGCGTACGGCCATGTGCCCAGCGGCTGGAAGGGCGACGCCACGGAGGTGATCGAGCGTCAGATCGAGCGCTTCGCACCAGGCTTCCGCGATCTGGTCCTGGCCCGCGCGGTGGCCGGCCCGCCCGAACTCGCCGCGCGCAACGCCAACTACATCGACGGCGACATCGGCTGCGGCGCCTTCGAGGGCATCCAGGCGGTCATACGGCCCAAGCTGGCCCGCGTCCCGTACGCCACCGCCCACCCGGCGGTCTTCCTGTGCTCCTCCGCGACCCCACCGGGGCCCGGTGTCCACGGCATGTCCGGCCACCACGCGGCGCGTGCGGTCTGGCGGAGGCTGCGGGGGCGGTAGCCCCCGGGGCCCCGGGAGGGGACGGCTGCCACCTCAGCGCTCGATGCTCAGTGCTCAGTGCTCAGTGCGGGATCGTGTCGATGACCTCGCGGGCGCCCTGCCGCAGCAGCGCCACCGCGACCGACGTCCCCAGGGTGGCCGGGTCCAGCGGGCCCGCCCACTCGTGGGCGTCCAGCACCGTCTTGCCGTCCGGGCTGAAGACCCGGGCGCGCAGCGAGAGCCGGCCGTCGCGCTCGGCCCTGGCGTATCCCGCGATCGGCGAGTTGCAGTGCCCCTGGAGCACATGCAGCAGCATCCGCTCGGCGGTGACCTCTTTCCACACACCGGCCTCGCCGAGCCCGGCCACGGCCTCGATCGTCTCGGTGTCGTCCTCCCGGCACTGGAGCCCCAGCACCCCGGCCCCGATCGGCGGGCACATGGTCTCCACCGGCAGGATCTCGCTGATCCGGTCCGTGCGGCCGATCCGCTTCAGTCCGGAGACGGCCAGCATCAGGGCGTCGCATTCGCCCGCGTCCAGCTTCTCCAGCCGCCGGTTGGCGTTGCCGCGCATCGGCACGCACTCCAGATGCGGATGGCTCATGGCCAGCTGGGCCACGCGCCGCACCGACGAGGTGCCGATCCGGGTCCCCGCGGGCATCTCGTCGAGGGTCAGCCCGCCCGGGTGCAGCACGGCGTCGCGGATGTCGTCCCGCTTGAGGTACGCGGCGAAGACCGTGCCCGCGGGCAGCGGGCGGTCGGCGGGCACGTCCTTGATGCAGTGCACGGCGAGATCCGCCTCGCCCGCCAGCAGCGCGGCGTCCACCTCCTTGGTGAACGCCCCCTTGCCGCCCAGCTTCGCCAGATCGCCCATCCACCGGTCGCCTGAGGTGGTGACGGGCACGACCTCCGTACGGACACCCGGCCGCAGCGCGGCCAGCTCGGTACGGACCCGCTCGACCTGGGCGAGTGCCATGGGGGAGGAGCGGGAGACGATGCGGATCAAATCGGCGGACGACATGGCCTAGAGGATAGGCCCTTGGCGGACCGCTCAGTCCCCGGCCCCGGGGAACCCCTCCGCGACCAGGGCGGCGAGGTCGAGGTAGGCGTCGAGGGTCCTGGACGCGAGCCGCCGGAGGTCGATCTCGCCCCGGGACGCCAGATGCTCGTCGTACGGCGCCACGACCACGCCGCGGCAGCGGTCCCGGAACTCCGCGGTGAGGTCCTCGTAGTAATGGGTCCAGGGCACGTCGTGCGACATGTTGACCACGGTGATGGCGCCTCGCACCAGATCCGCGTGACCGTCCTCGGCCAGCCGGTCCAGGGTCTGGTGCGCGCTCCTCATGTGCTCCACCAAGGGCGTGGTGACGATGATCAACTGGTCGGCGAGATCGAGGATGCCCCGCATGCTGCCGTGGAGTGCGCCGGTGTCCGAGTCGCTGAGGACGATCGGGTAGTGCCTCGCCAGAAGGGCCATGACGCGGCGGTACTCCGTGTCGTCGATCGGGGCAGCCCGGCCCACCAGACTCATCGGGGTGGAGTCTCCGAGGAGGACCTCGAGCCCGGAGGGCAGCCGCGAGGTGAAGCGCCGGATGGAGTCGGCGTCATCGCCGGGGAGGTCGGCGCGGGCCAGATCGTGGACGGTCCAATCGGACCGGGCATCGACTCGACGGCTGAGGGTGTCACCGCCGGGCATCGCGTCCACCGCGATGACCTCGTCCTGGCGCTCGCCCGCCAGGACCGCCCCCAGGGCGAGGGTCGTGACGGTGCGCCCCGCGCTCACGGGGCGGCTGATCACCGCGATGCGGTGGCAGGACGGCAGCGGCGTACGGATGAGGTCCAGCTTGTGCTGCCGCTGCTCCGCCTTGGCCGACCGCCCGCCGAGTCCCACGAGCGCGGCCAGACGGGAGCGTGTGGAGCGAGAGGGTGGCGGCTCGGCTGCCGTCGTGGGGGCGGGCTCGGCCTCCGGCGTCCCGTCCGGCGGTGGAGTGGCGGCCGGGGTCTCGGCCTCGTACGGCGTATGGGCGGATGCGCGCACGGTGGGCAGGGACTTGACGAAGACGTCCGCCACCTGACTCGCCGACGGCCGCTTGCTCGGCTGTTCGTTCAGACAGGCGGAGATGATCGAGAGGGGGTTCTGCCACAGGGCTCCGGCCTGGGAGAGCCGCGCGGTCGGCTGCGAGTCGCTCAGGGCGCGGAGAATCTTGCCCAGCGCGTAGACGCTGTCTGCGGGGGTGGGTGCTCCCGGGAGGCGGTCGTTGAGGTTCGCGTCGGTCCAGCCGATGAGTTTTACCGTGCGGTCGGTGACGAGCACGGTGTCCGGCGTAAGGGTCCCGGGCACGACGCCCTTGAGCGCGCACATGTTCACCGCCTCGGCCAGGCGGAGGCCGATGGTGGCGGCGTGCACGGGGTCCAGCTTGGACGAGCCGTCGGGCTCCCGGCCGAGGAGCGAGGACAGCGGTGGGGCCGGTGAGCCGTCAGGGAGTCGGACGCATTCCATCACCAGCCGCGGAGGGTTGGAGGACGAGGCATCGACGAAGAGGCGGGGGGCGTAATGCCCGGACATCCGCCGCAGCGCCTCCGCCTCGGCCCGCAGTTCCCGGCCGGCGCCCGGGGCCATGCGTATCACCACTTCGCGCTGCGCGCCCGGCCGACGGGCCAGATAGACGTCCCGCCCCTGGCTGCCGCCCAGCCTGCGGTAGGCCCGATACCCGTCGACCGACGGCAGAGCGCTGCCTGGCTCCGCGCGGGGAGCGCGAGCGGAGCCAGGCTCGGGGCGGGGCGGTGCCGACACCGGCGGAGAGCTGTACAGATCCACCCCGCACCCGTCGCAGTAGCGATCGCCCGGTTCCAGCGGGTTGCCGCACTGCGAGCAGGCGAGGGGGCCCCCGGGACGGAACAGGGGGCGGCGGACGCGGGACGAGGGCTGCTCGGCGCGGGCCCGCGGCGGCGCGGCGTCCGGCCGAAAGTCCATGAGGAGTTCCCAGATCCCGTATGCGGTGTGGCGGCGGGGATTCTCCCGGCACGCCATCACCATGGCGCGGAGCGGCTCCCAGACGGCGCTGCTCCAGCGCGGCATGAAGTAGAGACCAGGGGCGGGCCGACGCGTCAGTGCCCCGCCGCCGAGGCACAGCAGGATGTCCCCCAGCGCCTTGACGTTGTCCTCGGGGGCCGGTGGGCGGCCACCGGCGGACGCCGGGGACGGCGTCCCGTCGATGGCGGCCGATGACCAGCCGGTCAGGAGGATGTCCTCACCGGCGATGTGCACGGTGCTGACGCTGAGGTCGCCGTGGACCACCCCCGCGTCCTCGGCCGTCCGCACCGCGTCCGCGACCTTGCGGGCGAGCGCGAGGGCGGTATGCCCGTCCCAGCGTTCGGGGGCGGCGAGGAGGGCGTCGTCCGGCCGGTCCCCCCACTGCTCGGCGTAGCCGCGCAGGACGTAGTCCAGCCGTTCCCCGATGAAGGCTTCTTCCGCGATCCACGGAACGTCGTCGGTCAGCCCCTCGCGCAGCAGACGGCGGGCATAGCGGCCGTCCATCCGGCGCAGCGCCTCCGCCTGCACGTCCAGCAGTGCGGCGGCGGCCTCTCCCCGCGCATGGCGGGCGGTCTGGAGGACGGCCTCCGCGTCGTAGGCGTCCTGGCCGAGATACGGAGTGAGCCGCGCTCCCGGTGGTCCGGCCATCGTCAGCCGGTACGGACCCAGCGTGCGGGGATCGCCGGGTTCCAGGTGGCGCCACGTCCGCGCCGCCGTCGGCATCGTGAACACCGACGGCCGAGGCGGCGCCCCCAGCCGGGCCGCCAGCCGTCGCTCCACCGCGCTGAAGGGCCGGGCACCGGCCGGCAGCCGGTCGCTGCCGCCGGGGTCGGCCAGCCAGGCCGGGAAGTCCGGTGAGCGGCCCGCCAGTTGCTCAAGACGACGACCGATCAGCCGACTGGTCGAGACCAGCTCCGCCAGCGGCACCGCGCCCAGCAGCGCCCGCTGGGCCGCGTCGGTGAAGGTGAAGGGCCGGTGCTCGGGCGGCAGTGGGTCCTGCCCCGCCGAGGCGGGCGGTTCGACGGGGAGCATCAGCCCGCCCAGGAACACCTCGGCCAGACGACCGGTGTCGGTCCGGCCATCCACCGCCTTCTGCACCATCCGCATCACCGGCACCGGCAGCGGAGCCACGGCGGCCATATGGGCGGCCAGCCGGTACGCCTCCGGGGACGCCGCGTCCCGGAAGCGCTGGACACGGCCCACCTCATCGCCCGGGCCCGGGGCGGCGGCCGGGGCGGGGCGGGGGCCGCCGCGCCCCGGGTCGAGCAGCGGCAGGACGGCCGTACCGCTCGCGGAGGCGATCAGCCGGGCCCAGTCGGCCAGCGGTCCGGCGTCCGGTTCCAGCACCGGCACCGGCACCCCCTCGAACCGCGCCAGGGCGGCGGGCAGCACCGGGTCCGCGACCGTCCAGTCCGTATTGGCCGAGCCCGGTCTGCGGGTCCGCACCTGCCAGCGCCGGGCCCGGATCCCGGAGCCCTCCCACAGCCGGGGCGGCAGCGCGTGCACCACCGCCGTGGGGCCGACCCCCGCCCAGCGCGCCAGCACCTGGCCCATCCGCCCGTCGCGCCACGCGGCCCCCACCCCGTCGCTCACCACGAGCACCAGCGTGTGCCCGGAGGGGTCGGACAGCGCCGTCGTGGGCAGCAGGGGAGCGTCCGGGGCGTAGGGCCGGGCGCGCAGCGCGGGTGCGTCGCCGCCGCGCGTGCGCAGGCCCAGCACCCGGACGACGCGGAAGGCGCCCGAGCGCTGGAGCACGGTGCGCAGCTCGACGGCGAGCCGCCGCCACAGCAGCATCGACATCCCGTCGTCGATGACGAGCGCGAGATCGAGCCAGCGTTCGCGGGCGGGGCGGGTCACCACGTCCGGCAGTCCGGTCTCGGCGAGCGCCGTGGCGGTGGCGGCCTCGTCGAACTCCCGCCTGAGCGGATTGGGGCGGTGCTGTTTGAGCGGGCGCAGGGCGCGGCCGATGGACAGCTCCTGGTGCAGCGCCTTGTCCTCGGGCACGCGCAGCGGCAGCGCGCGCCGCGCGCCGGCGGCCGCGTCCTCCGCGCCGTCCGCACCGCCCGCACCGGACCCCTGGCTTCCGCCGTACAGACCGCGCAGTTGGCGATCGTCGCGGGGAGGGGTCAGGCCGTGGCGCTGGTCCCGCGGACCGTCCGGCTGCCGCTGCGCGGGGGCGGACGGCTGGGCACCGGGTACGGAGCCGTTGGCCCGCGGCGTCTGGGAGGGCTCGGACGGCAGGGCGGACCGCTGGTCGGTTTGCTGTACGGGTGCGGCCGTTGAGGCCGTGGCGGCGGGGCGGGCGGGCTCGGGGCGCGTGGCGGGCAGTGCCGTTCCGCCGCGGGTCACCGCGCGGGCCAGAGGCGCCCGCTCCGGGCCGTCCTCGGGCAGCCGCCCGGCCAGCCAGAGCGCGTCGAGCAGCTCCTCCCTGGACAGTTCGAGACCGCCGGCGGTGAGGATCGCCATCGCCTCGTCAAGCCGTGCCAACCGCCCGGTGCCGCCCCCCGCCATGTGTCACACCGCCCCGCCGAGCCGGTGCAGCACCGCTTCCAGCAGCCCCTCCGCCGTCACGTCCATGCCGCCCGCCCGCAGGAACACGGCGTTCAGCAGCTGGTCGGTCGCCAGCTCACGCGCCGCGCGCCGACGGAGGAAGGTGTCCAGCAGCTGGTCGACCTCCTCCAGCGCGTCGTCTCCCAGATGCGCGGTGACGATCGCCCGCAGCCGCCCTTCGTCGGGGGTGGGCAGTTCAAGACGTACGCAGCGGCGGAGGAAGGCGGGCGGGAAGTCGCGTTCGCCGTTGCTGGTGATCACCACGACCGGGAACTCGTCGCACACCAGCCGACCCCGCCGGACCGTGGCCCGTTCGCCCGGCCGCTCGGTGAGCACCTCCACCACCGACTGGTCCTCCGGCAGCCGGGCCAGCTCGGGGATCTCGAACTCGCCCTCCTCGAAGACGGTCAGCAGGTCGTTCGGCAGGTCGACATCGCCCTTGTCGAGCTCGTCGACGAGCAGCGCCCGGGGGCGTTCGCCCGGCACCAGCGCGGTGCCCAGCGGCCCGAGCCGTACGAAGCTGCCGATGTCGGGCTCGGCCTCGTCGCGGTCGCGCCGCAGGGCCGTCTCGCGCAGCCGCCCGATCGCGTCGTAGCGGTAGAGCGCGTCCTGCACGGTGGAACGGCTGTTGACCGGCCAGCGCAGCACCTCGCCCAGATCGAGCTCATGCGCGATCGCCCGCGCGAGCGAGGACTTGCCGGTCCCCGGGCTGCCGGTGACGAGCAGCGGACGCCGCAGATGGAGGGCGGCGTTGACCACGTCCGCGTGTTCGGGCGCGATGAGATACGGGGCCGGGCGCGACCGGCCGGAAGCGGGCGGCGCCTGTTCCCCGCCGGGGGCGGCCCGTTCCTCGCCGGGAGATGGCTGCTCCCCCTCCGGGGATGGCCGTTCCCCTTCGGGAGACGGCCGCTCCCCGCCGCCGAAGCGGCGCCACGGCGGGGCGGGTGGCATCTCCATGTGCCGGGGCACGCCGTCTCCCCGGAACAGCCGCCAGTCGTCCCGCTCCGGTGGATT
Organism: Streptomyces malaysiensis subsp. malaysiensis; assembly: GCF_040653035.1. NCBI lineage: Bacteria > Bacillati > Actinomycetota > Actinomycetes > Kitasatosporales > Streptomycetaceae > Streptomyces > Streptomyces malaysiensis. The sequence continues at coordinate 308,713 of NZ_JBEZNG010000004.1, read as the reverse complement.
CATCGGGGAACCTCCCTCTCGGCCCGCCTCAGCGGACATCGCACGCCTCCTGACGTCCCGTCACCACGCCTCGCCATCCCCACGCGTCGCTCTCCCCGCGCCTCGTCCTCCCCGCATCCCACCGTCATCGCGTCTCACCGTCACTCCGTGGGATCCGCGAGGTCCAGCCGGGGCAGCGCCCGCCCGGCGTCGGCCCAGGCGAGCACCGGCCGCCCGGTGTACTCCTCGGGCCTCTGCATGGTCTTCGTGCGGTAGATCCGTACCGCTTCCGGCAGTTCACGGGCGCTCATCCCCGCCGCGTGGCGCACCGCCGGGGACTCCGGCTCGCCGCTGCGGTCCCACAGCACCACCGGAACGCCCGCGGCGAGACACATCTGCACCACACCGGTGCGCCGGTGGGCCGCCACATCGATGGTGACCCGGGCGGTGAGCCGCTCCATGACCAGACCGCACACCGCCTCGGGGTCGGGGGCCGTGGCGTCGTCGATGTGCAGGGGCTCCTCGGCGTCCAGCCGGGTCCAGCGCTCCCGCCACTGGTCCAGCATCGTGCCGCCGTTCAGCTCGCGCAGCTCGGGGCAGTTGACGACCAGGGGGTACGGGGTGCCGAGCCGGATGGGGAGCACCGCCCCCGGCCCCGCGGCCTTCCAGCGGTCCACGGGCACCTCCAGGGCGTCCCGGTCCACGATCAGCTCGATGACGGGCCGCGGCCCCGAGGGGTCGGGCCGACGGAGCGAGCCCACGGCGGCGAAGATCTCCTGGGCCACCTCCTCGGCGCCACGCGGCCGTTCACTGTCGTCCGACACCTGGCGCAGCCCGTCCCCGTCGTCGCACCACAGCCGCAGCCGGTAGCGCTCCGGCTCCTCGCGCGCCGCCGTCGCCGTCGTCGTGCCGCCGCCCGATGCGGGCCCGCAGGGGTCCAGCTTCGCCACGACGCGGGGCGCGGTGCCCCGGGAGGCGCTCCGGGCCCACTGCCCGGCGTCGTGGCGACGGTCCATCAGGGCGGCGTCATGGACGCCGAGGCGACGGGCGACCGCCGCGTTCCACCGCCGCAGCGCGGCGCCCTGGTCCGCCGGACAGCATCCCGCGGCCACGAACTCCACGGCCCGCAGCAGCCCCGGCACGGCCATGGCGCCGTCGTCGGCCGGCGAGCTGTCCCCGTGCAGCCCTTCCAGGTGGGCGATGAGCGCCTCGAACCGCTCGTCGCGCTGCCCGCCGTTGACGTCATGGCGGCCGTGGCCGCCCACCGCGCCGTCACAGCCGTGGCCGCCGTCCTCGCCGGTGAGCAGTGCCGTGGGCAGGGCCGCCAGCGGCAGTGCCGCCCTTACGGCCCCGGGGACACCGGCCGCCGCGGTCGCGGACAGGGCGCGCAGCTGGACCAGCAGCCGCTCGTGCTCGCCTGGCGAGAGCAGCTTGGGCAGCCCGTGACGGCGTCCTACGGCGAGGAGGTCGTCGGCCACCGGGCCCGCCGTGCCGCGTACCGCCTCGACCAGCGCGGGCAGGGCTCGCGCCCGGGTGAGCAGCAGATGGGCGAACTCGTCGGCCGAGGGCAGGCCGTCGGCGCGATGGCCGAGGCCGCACTGCCGGGCGACCGTCCGGCAGCAGCGCGTCCAGCCCTCGGACAGCGCCAGCGGCCCGTCCAGCAGGGCGACGAGCTCCCCGTAGGCGGGGTGGTCGCGTATGTCCTCCGCGGGCTGCCGGGGCAGCAGATGGCCCGCCCCGGCGTCGTCCAGCTCGCGCGTGACGCGCTGCCAGGGGATCCCCCACGCGCGGCGCAGCGTGCCCCGGACGCGGAGCTTCGCCGTCACGAGCCCGACGACGGCGCTCTCCTCGTTGGACCACAACGGGCCGCCGCTGTAGGCGGGTTCGATGTCCAGGGTGCGTTCGGCCCCGTCGAAGTAGCCGAACCGCCCGTCGCATTCGCGCACTTCGGCATCGGCGAAGACGCCCGGCTCACCGCTGCCGTGCCAGGCCCGTACGAGCTGGCGCTCGGCCATCGGGTGCCAGCGCGGCGGTTCGACCGCGGTCGGCAGGGCCCCGGTCAGCCGCAGTACGGCGAGGTCGCCGTTCCACTCGAAGGCGCCCAGGCCGCCGTCGTCGGTCCGCGGCGGTATCCAGACCGCCAGCTCGGCATCGGCCTCGACGGTGTGCTCCGGTGCGTGGAGCCGTACGGAAACGGCGATCGGGCCCGGGTGATCCGGGGCCAGCATGTCCTTTCCGAGGGCGCTGTTGACCACATGGGCGCAGGTCAGCAGGTGGCGGCGGGGCAGCAGGACGCCCGCCCCCGCCGGTCTTCCGTCGGCCTTGGCGAGAATGGACACCGCGGGCCGCGACGAGGACCCGTGCGCGTGGAACCACCCCATGGGCTCAGGCCGTGGGGCCGGAGTGGGACGGCCGCGGTGGCACCGTCGGCACCGTCGGCCCGGATTCCTCCGAGGGCCTCCAGGTGGCCGAAATGGTCAAGTTGGCATTGCCGTTGGCGCCCACGATGCCGAGTTTGAGGTCCTGGCCGACCTGCACCCCGAACTGCACGGTGAACTCCTCGGGCGGATGAGGAGTCGAGCGGACGGCGTCGTGCACCTCCTGGAGCACCGACCCAAGCCCTTCGAGGATGACGCCCAGACCGGCGTTGGCGAGCGTGGCCGCGGCCCGCGCCCCGCGCCCCACCGGGGTCACGCCCCCCACGCCGCCGTACGCGTCCTCGGGGGAGGGCTCCCCCACGGGGGCCAGTTCCAGCCGTACGGTCGTGCCGTTCGCCAGGGGTATCTCACGGTGTTCCGTCACATTCCTCATCATGCCGATCATCAGGCCCCCGGTCTCCCCCTTCGCACCAAACACCGCCGGAACGACGGACACGGGCGGCGTCGCGAGGCGGCGCGGCCGCGCCGGGCGGGGCGCGGGTGGGCGCCGCCGGGCGTGGCGGATGGCGGGGCCCCTGGGCGAGGTCCATGCCGCATTCCCTGGACGAGGCGGACGTCGGACTCCCCGGACGAGGCGGATGCCGCACTCCCCGGGCAAGGTCGATGTCGGATTCCCGCGAGAACGTACCCGCCCGGCTGACGGATGCTGGACGCATGCACACCGACACCGACCGGTGCCTCCGCGCCGCACAGGCGAAGGACGCCCGCTTCGACGGGTGGTTCTTCATCGCCGTTGTGACCACCGGGATCTACTGCCGGCCGAGCTGTCCGGTGGTCGGGCCCAAGCCCGAGAACATGCGGTTCTACCCCACCGCGGCGGCCGCCCAGCAGGCCGGGTTCCGGGCCTGCAAGCGGTGCCGTCCGGACGCCAGCCCCGGATCGCCGCAGTGGAACGAGCGCGCCGACCTCGTCGCGCGGGCGATGCGGCTGATCGCCGACGGAGTGGTGGACCGGGACGGGGTGCCTGGCCTGGCGGCCCGGCTCGGCTACAGCACCCGGCAGGTCGAGCGGCAGCTGCTCGCCGAGCTCGGCGCGGGCCCGCTCGCGCTCGCCAGGGCGCAGCGGGCGCAGACCGCGCGGCTGCTCATCGAGACCAGCGAGCTCCCGATGGCGGACATCGCCTTCGCGGCCGGGTTCGCCAGCGTCCGCGCGTTCAACGAGACCGTACGGGAGATCTTCGCGCTCGCCCCGACCGAGCTGCGGCAGCGGGCGCGGCGCGGGCCGCGGGCCAGTGTGCCGGGGGCGCTCACGCTGCGGCTGCCGTTCCGGGCGCCGCTGTGCCCGGACAACCTCTTCGGGCACCTGGCCGCCACCGCCGTCCCCGGCGTCGAGGAGTGGCGCGACGGCGCGTACCGGCGCACGCTGCGGCTGCCGTACGGGCCCGGGGTGGTCACCCTGCGCCCGCGGCCGGACCACATCGCCTGCCAGCTCTCCCTCGCCGACCTCCGCGACCTGGCCGGGGCGATCAGCCGCTGCCGGCGGCTGCTGGACCTCGACGCGGATCCGGCCGCCGTGGACGACCTGCTGCGTACGGACCTCCAGCTGGCCCCGCTGGTCGACAAGGCACCGGGGCGGCGGGTGCCGCGCGCGGTGGACGCCGACGAGTTCGCGGTGCGCGCCGTGCTCGGGCAGCAGGTCTCCACGGCGGCCGCCCGCACCCACGCCGGACGCCTGGTCGTGGCGCACGGCGAGCCGGTGGAGGACCCGGCGGGCGGTCTGACCCACCTCTTCCCGTCCGCGCAGGCCCTCGCCGGGCTGGACCCCGAGAAGCTGGCCATGCCCCGTACCCGCCGCACCACCCTCACCGGGCTGGTCGGCGCGCTCGCGGGGGGCCGAGTCGCGCTCGGCGTCGGCAGCGACTGGGACGACGCCCGCGCGAGCCTGGGTGCGCTGCCGGGGCTCGGCCCCTGGACCGTAGAGGTGATCGCGATGCGCGCCCTGGGCGACCCGGACGCCTTCCTCCCGACCGACCTCGGGGTGCGCCGCGCCGCCGCGGAACTGGGGCTGCCCGCCACGCCCGGCGCCCTCACCCGCCACTCGGCACGCTGGCGCCCCTGGCGCGCGTACGCCGTCCAATACCTATGGGCCACAGACCCCGCCCATGCCATCAACCGCATACCCGCAGCCTGACGACCCATCACCCAGCACCCAGCAACGAACCGGCGGACTGCCGGTACGCACCCAGCAACGAAACGGCGGACCACTGGTACACACCCGGCCGGGCGACGCACCGGTTTGTGGGCAATCGTCCCGCGGGGCGGGACGGGTGGGCACAAACCGACCACCGGCCCGCACCCGGCAACGAAACGATGGCCCGTTACCCCGGGAGGCCGCCCAACCCGCACCGCACCGCACTCCGCACCCAAACCCCGCCGAGGAACACATGAATCGCACCCACACCACCACCCACACCACCATCGACAGCCCCTACGGCCCCCTCACCCTCGTGGCCACCGGCACAGAGCTGTCCGGCCTCTACATGGTCCAGCAGCGCCACCGCCCACCCGAGGAGACCTTCGGCGCGCCCGGCGACCCGGCCGACACCCCCTTCGCCGAGGCCATCCGCCAGCTCACGGCCTACTTCGCGGGCGAGCTGACCGAGTTCGACCTGCCGCTGCACCTGGACGGCACGCCCTTCCAGCGCCGCGTCTGGGCCGAGCTGCGGCGCATCCCGTACGGCGAGACCTGGTCGTACGGCCGACTGGCCGACCGCATCGGGCAGCCGACCGCGTCCCGCGCGGTGGGCCTGGCCAACGGCAAGAACCCGGTCGGCATCATCGTCCCCTGCCACCGCGTCGTCGGCTCCACCGGAAGCCTCACCGGCTACGGCGGCGGCCTGGACCGCAAGCGGCGGCTGCTGGAGTTCGAGGCGCGACAAGAGCGGCAAGAACTACCCGGCCTCTTCTGAGGCGGGACGGGGGCGATCAGCCCCCGTCACCCACCGCAATACGATCCAACACAGCAGGCAGCGCCACACTGATGGGCTCGCGGACGACCTCGTCCGCGAGCCCGTCGTACGGCGTGGGCTCGGCGTTGACGATGATCAGCCGGGCGCCGTGCTCGGCGGCCAGCCCGGCGAGCGAGGCCGCGGGCTGCACCTGGAGGCTGGTGCCGACCGCGATGAAGATGTCGCACGCCCGCGCCACCGCGACCGCCTCCGTCAGCACGTCCGGATCGAGGCTCTCCCCGAACATCACCGTGGCCGACTTCAGGATCCCGCCGCACTCCCGGCACACCGGATCCGCCTCGCCCGCCGCGACCCGCTCCAGCGCCTCCGCCATCCCGGTCCGCGCCTGGCAGTGGGTGCACCGCACGGCCCGCGCGGTGCCGTGCAGTTCGAGCACCTTGCGGGCGGGCATCCCGGCGATCTGGTGCAGCCCGTCGACGTTCTGGGTGATCACCCGCACCGGCACCCCCGAGCGCTCCAGCCGGGCGACGGCCTCATGCGCCCCGTTGGGCCGGGCCCGCAGCGTCTCGCTGTCGCGCCGCATCAGCCAGGAGCGGCGCCGGATCTCCGGGTCCGTCATGTAGTACTCGTACGTCACGAGCTTCTCGGCCTCGGGATCGCGCCGCCACAGCCCTTGCGGACCGCGGTAGTCGGAGATCCCGGAGTCGGTGGAGATGCCCGCCCCGCTGAGGATCGCCACCAGCGGCCGGTGCGTCGTCTCGCTGCTCATGCGGCGAGCGTACGCACGCGCCGCGGCCGACGGCGAGCGCGTTTCTCCGGACGGGCAGAGGTAGGCTCCGCCCGGCACGGCGTCGGAGGCTGCGGACGGGGGAGTACGGGGATGGCACGTTTCCTATGGCTGAGCGGCCGGACCGTGGGGGAGGAGGACGAGTCCGCGGAAGGCGGCGTCCCCTGGACGATACGGATCTCCGACGACCCCGCACGCCGCGGCCGCATCAGCCGCCCGCTGGCCTTCCCCGAGCGGCGGAACCCACCCGGCGGCGGGCTCCCCGAGTACCGTGCCGCCCGTAAGGAGGGCACCCGCGCGTTCACCCTCTGGGCCGACCCTCATCGCGGGCAGGTGTTCGCGCAGGTGGCGACCAAGTCGGCCACCAAGGGCGGGCCCGCGACGTACGAAGTCCTGGGCGCCGCCGGTGAACCCCTGGCCCTCGTCACCCGGCGCCCCGCGATGAAGGGTGGCCTCCGCACCCGCTGGACCGTCCAGCAGACCGGTTCCCGGCCCGCCGTCGGCTGCAAGGGGCGGCCGGTCTGGTGGGGTGTCTGGTGGCTGTTCCTGCCCCTCCAACTGCTGATCGTGATCGGCAGCGTCCTCAACGGCGGCGGCGACCCGGCCCGCACCCCGCGCCGCACCAGATGGCGGCTGGACCGCAGGGTCGTCCTCGACTTCCACAGTGGCCCGGGAACCGCCTTCGAGCTGAAGGTCGTGACGGACGGGTGGGACGACCGTGTGACCGCAGCCCTCGTCGCCCTCCTCGACAGCCACGGCGGCTGGCTGGGCAGCGCCTGGGACACGGCGGAGCACTGACCGGGCGGCGGCGGAGCACTGACCGGGCGGCGGCCGACCGGGCCGTGTCCCGTTCCAGCCGGGCCGTATCCCGTTCCAGGGGGCAGGGCCGGGCCGTATTCCCTGGAACGCGCGACAGCCGGGGCAGGGCCGACACCTTCGGCGCACCCTTTGGGCGGGGCCGGGAGACGACGCGGCCCGGCCCTGCCGTGGGCTGGGCCGAGTGGGTCCCCTTCGCTCCAGGCGCGTCGTCACCGGGCCGGAGCGAGAGCCGACTTCAGGTAGTCCTCCATACGCACGGTGGGGCGGCCGAGGAGATCGGCGAGCGTGGGGTCGGCCGGGGCGAAGTCGCCGTCGCGGCTGGCGGCGAAGAGGCCGACGAGCATGTCGGCGGCGTGCTCGGGGAGGCCCGCGGAGAGCAACCGCGCACGGTAGTCGGCGTCGGAGACGACGACGCGGCGGATCGGGCGGCCCGTCAGCCGGGTGAGGATGTCCGCGATTCCCGCCATGTCGATCGCCTCGGGGCCGGTGAGCGCCGGGGTCAGTCCGTCCGGGGCCGCGTCGGTGAGGGTCTCGCCGGTGAGGGCGAGGACCGCCGCGTCGGCGAGGTCGGTATGGGCGGTCCAGGCGACCGGCCCGTCCTCGGGCGCGGCGAGGACGCCCGTCTCCAGCGCGGCGCTGATCAGCATCACGGCCGATGAGGCGTAGAAGCCGTTGCGCAGTGAGGTGAAGGGGACACCGGACTGCCGGAGCGCCTCCTCGGTGGCGGCGTGGTCGCGCATCGGGGGGAAGGGGGAGGACGGGTTCGAGCCCATGTGGCTCGTATAGAGGATCCGCTGGGCCCCGGCCTTCGCCGCGGCCTCGACGGCCGTGCGGTGGTGCCGGACGGCCGTCTCGCCCGTGCGGTCCGTCGAGACGATCAGGACCTTCGAAGCGCCCTCGAAGGCGTGGGCGAGCGTCGCCGGGCCGGTGAAGTCGCCCATGCGGACGCGTACGCCCTTCGCGCCGAGGTCCTGGGCCGCGTCCACGTCGCGCACGCTGACGCCGATCTCCCTGGCGGGGACGCGCTCCAGCAGCCGCTCGGTGACCATCCGGCCGAGCTGGCCATTGGCTCCGGTAACGATGATCACGGCGATCTCCTCCGCGTGTTGCCATTGTTTCCGTTGATATTGCTGTCAACGTATCACTGGAATCGAATGCCCGCTAACGTGATCCTGTTATCGTTGGAAGTATGGAGAGCGAGGACGTCACCGCGGCGGACGGGACCCACACGGTGAACCGCGAGGGAAGCCACGAGGCGAAGCCCGATGGGAGCCATGACGCGCCCAGCGACGGGAACCGCGACCGGGACGGGAACGGCACCCGGGACGGGAACCGCGAGCGGGACGGAAACCGCGAGCGCATCGTCGCGGCCGCCGCCCGGCTGTTGTCCGACGGCGGGCCCGACGCGGTCTCGACCCGGGCGGTGAGCTCCGCGGCCGGAGTGCAGCCGCCGACCATCTACCGGCTCTTCGGCGACAAGCAGGGCCTGCTCGACGCGGTCGTGGCGTACGGCTTCACGGAGTACCTGAGCAGCAAGGCCGCCCACGAGGCCGGCGATGACCCGGTCGAGGACCTGCGCGCCGGGTGGGATCTGCACATCGGCCTCGGCCTGGCCAACCCGGCGCTGTACTCGCTGATGTACGGCGGACACCGCCCCGGAGTGCCCTCACCGGCCGCCGTGGCTGCCTTCGACATGCTCGCCCGGCTCATCCGGCGCATCGCCGAAGCGGGGCGGCTCGCCATCCCCGAGGAACGCGCCGCGGCCCTCGTCCACGCCGCCGGCTGCGGTACGACGCTCACGCTCATCGCGACGCCCGAGGCCCGCCGCGATCCGGAGCTGTCCCGTACCGCGCGCGAGGCGGCCATCGCGGCGATCACGACGGACGCGCCCGCGGCCGCCGAACCCGGGCCCGTCGCGGCCGCCGTCACCCTGCGCGCCGCACTGCCCAGGACCGACGCCCTGACCGTGCCCGAACGCAACCTCTTGCGGGAGTGGCTCGACCGGATCGCCGATCCGGCCCGCTGACGGCGTCGCTGGACTCACGGCTCAGGGTCGATGCGGACGGCCTCAAGGCCCACGGACGGCGTCGACAGACGTAAGGCCCAGGGACGGCGTCCACAGACGTGAGCTCCGCTGGCGCCGTCGACAGACGTAAGGCCCGCCGATGACACCGACGGGCCCTAGCGCTCCGCCGAGGAGACCGCCAGCCGGTGCGTACGCGCCGCCAGGTCGCTGATGCGGGCGCCGTCGAAGCCGAAGACGGCGCTGCGCACCCGGTCCTCCAGCGGCTCTGTCCACTGCGGCGGGATGGCCGCCGCGCCGCACAGCACCCCCGCGACCGATCCGGCCGTGGCGCCGTTGGAGTCGGTGTCCAGGCCGCCGCGCACCGTCAGGGCGATCGTCGCCGTGAAGTCGCCCGCACCGTAGAGCAGCCCGGCCGTGAGGACGGCGGCGTTGGGGACCACATGGATCCAGTGCAGCCCGGTGGTCTCCTTCTCCAGCTGGGCGAGCGCGTCCGCCCACGCCACGCCCGCGTCGTACAGGGACATGGCCCGGCGCACCGTACGGGCCAGCCGGCAGCGCGGCGGGATCCGGTCCAGGGCGCTGGCGACGGCGGCGCGCGGACCGTCCGCCGTGAACGCGGCCGCGACCAGCGCGGCCGCCCACATCGCCCCGTACACCCCGTTGCCGGTGTGGGAGAGGACGGCGTCGCGGCGGGCCATCGCGGCGGCCCGGTGTGGATCGCCGGGGTTGACCCAGCCGTGGATGTCGGCGCGGATCAGGGCGCCGATCCACTCCTGGTAGGGGTTGTCGAGGGTCGCGCTGAGCGGCGGTTTCACCCCGGCCGTGAGATTGCGGTAGGCGGCCCGCTCGGCGGTGAACGTTTGCAGATACGGCAGCCGCAGCAGCCACATCTCGCCGACCTGCTCGGTGCTGAAGCCGGGCCCGTGGGTCTCCAGCAGATGCAGGCCGAGGACGGAGTAGTCCACGTCGTCGTCGCGGCAACTGCCGTGGATCCGGCCGCGCACGCACCGCTGCCACTCGGGGCGCAGCTCGAACTCCACCGGGTCGGGCGGCGGCTCCAGCGCGGGGAGGTAGTCGGTCAGCGGCAGGGCGTCGGCGCGGCGCAGATACCGGTCGATGCGGTCGCGGGTCCAGTGTTCGCCGTTTTCGACGGGCTTGCCGAGCATGTTCCCGGCGATCCGGCCGAGCCAGCCGCCGTGGATCCGGTCCGCGAGTGCGCTCCCGCTGAGGGTCATGGGCCAGGTGTACCCAACTGAGGTGGGTGTACCGGTGTGCCCGCGCCGGATAGGGTCACAACGGCGCGACCGCCTGTGCGAATGCGAGGAGTTACCAAGGTGACGGACGCTTCGACGGAGGCTTCGACGGCATCGGACGCGTCGGAGGCAACGGACGCATCGCAGACTTCGAAGACGCGGGAGGCTCCGGGGACTCCGGGGATTCCGGGGGCTTCTGGAACTCCGGGGGCTTCGAAGACAGATGCCGCGGCACGGACCAGGACGTGGGCGGAGGGGCAGGCGACGCCCCCGAGGCGCGTACTGATCGCCGCGGACAAGTTCAAGGGCTCGCTCACGGCGGTGGAGGTCGCCGAACGCGTCACGGCGGGGCTGCGCCGCGGCGCGCCCCATGGCGGCGAGGGCCTGCGGATCGAGGCACTGCCCGTCGCCGACGGCGGGGACGGCACGGTGGACGCGGCGGTCGCGGCCGGGTTCGAACGGCGCGAGGTGAGGGTCACCGGGCCGCTGGGCGCACCGGTGACCGCGGCGTACGCGCTGCACGGAGCCACGGCCGTGGTGGAGATGGCCGAGGCGTCCGGGCTGCGGCATCTCCCGGCGGGCGTCTTCGCGCCACTCACGGCGACCACGTACGGCAGCGGGGAACTCCTGCGAGCGGCGCTCGACGCGGGCGCCCGCACGATCGTCTTCGGCGTTGGCGGCAGCGCCACGACGGACGGCGGCGCGGGGATGCTCAGCGCGCTCGGCGCGCGCTTCCTGCGGGCGGACGGTACCCCCGTCGCCCCGGGCGGTGGTCCGCTGCGCGACCTCGCCACGGCCGATCTGTCCGGCCTCGACCCGCGCCTCGCCGACACCGAGACCGTCCTGGCCAGCGATGTCGACAACCCCCTGACCGGCCCGAAGGGCGCGGCGGCGGTCTACGGCCCGCAGAAGGGCGCGGGCGAGGACGATGTGGCGGCCCTGGACACCGCCCTCGCCCACTACGTACGCGTCCTGGAGCGCGCGGTCGGCGCCCCGGCCGCCGAATACGCTCTCGCGCCCGGCGCGGGCGCGGCGGGCGGCATTGGCTTCGGAGCCCTGGTCGGCCTGGGCGCGACCTTCCGCCCCGGCATCGAGGTCATGCTCGATGTCCTCGGCTTCCCCGCCGCGCTGGAGGGCGCGGACCTGGTGATCACGGGGGAGGGCTCGCTGGACGAACAGACCCTGCACGGCAAGGCCCCGGCGGGCGTCGCGGCGGCGGCCCGCGCACGCGGCATCGAGGTGGTCGCGGTCTGCGGCCGCCTGGCCCTGGCCCCGGCGGCCCTGGGCAACGCGGGCATCCGCCGCGCGTACGCCCTCACGGACCTGGAACCGGACCCGGCCCGCTGCATCGCCGAAGCGGGCCCCCTCCTGGAACGCACCGCAGAACGCCTGGCCAAGGACTTCCTCCCCTGACCCCAGCCACGGACCTCCATGAGGACCGCACCCGGCCACGCGTCTGAACGCCAGAGGGCGCACCGCCGGGGCGTTTGTTCCCCACCCCGCCCCTTCCCGAGTCCGGGGACAAGTCCCCGGCCCCCCGACCGGGGCTGCGCCCCGAGCCGCGCAAGGGCTGTGCCCGGTGGTCCCGAACCGGGGCTAGTCCCGGGACCCCGGATGAGAGCTGCGTCCTGGAACGGGCGGCCGGTCGCCCGGCGGCGGTTCCCGGCCCTGTGAGACCGGGCTGGCCGGCGGGGTGTTTGTTCCCCGCCCCGCCCCTTCCCGAATCCGGGGATAAGTCCCCGGCCTCCCGACTGGGGCTGCGCCCTGAGCCGCGCAAGGGCTGTGCCTGGTGGGTTCGAACCGGGGCTGGTCCCGGGACCCCGGATGAGAGCTGTGTCCTGGAACGGGCGGTCGGTCGCCCGGCGGCGGTTCCCGGCCCTGTGAGGCCGGGCTGGCCGGCGGGGTGTTTGTTCCCCGCCCCGTCCCTTCCCGAATTCGGGGATAAGCCCCCGGCGCCGCGACTGGGGCTGCGCCCTGAGCCGCGCAAGGGCTGTGCCTGGTGGGCCCGGACCGGGGCTGGTCCCGGGACCCCGGATGAGAGCTGTGTCCTGGAACGGGCGGTCGGTCGCCCGGCGGCGGTTCCCGGCCCTGTGGGACCGGGCTGGCCGCCGGGGCGTTTGTTCCCCGCGCCGCCCCTTCCCGAACCGGGGCAGGCCCCTGACCTCATGTGGCGGGTGCGCCCCGAACCAGGTGGCTCCGGCCTTGGCTGCTGGGCGCGGTCCTGTGACGGCGTCGGGCCGCGAATCCCGTGTGCGGTCGGGCCGGGGGACCGGGCGCTCGGTCGTGGGTCTCCTGGCCGAGGGCGGGGCGTCTGGGCCTCTTGGCCGGGGCCCGGCGCGTGGCGGTGGGGCTCCTGGCCGGGGGGCCGGGGGCTTGCCCCCGGGTTCGGGAAGGGGCGGGGTGGGGAACAAGCCCCCGGCAGCCCAGCCCAGCCCCGGTCCCGGACACGGCAGCGGGGTGGGCCCGAATGGTTTGTTCGGGCCCACCCCGGTGGGCTGGTGCGGTCGGACGGCGGCGCTAGGGGAGTTGCGCCGCCCTCGCCTCGCGGCGGTTGTCGCGGAACGCGTTCACCCGGCGGGCCGTGGCGAACAGCGGAATCACCGCGCCCATGACGACCTGGAGCGCGCACGCCGACTGGAGCAGCAGCTCACCGCCGGGGGCCTCGAAGGCCCAGGCCGCCAGGAGGGCCATGCTGGTGACGATCCAGCTGAGCATGGCCACCGCGAGCCGGCCGCGCGGCTTCGGGTACTCCACACGGCTCACCATCAGCCAGGCGACGCCGATGATCGCGAGCAGGGTGGGCACGAACGGCAGGCCCAGCAGGACCACCGAGACCACGGTCAGAGCGCCGAAGGGGCTGGGCATGCCCTGGAACACGCCGTCACGCAGCGTGACACAGGAGAATCTGGCAAGCCGCAGCACCACCGCCAGCAGCACCACGATCGCGCCCACCACCGAGACCCGCTGATACGCGTCGTCGGAGACCATCCCCCAGACCAGCACGAAGTACGCCGGCGCCAGGCCGAAGCTGATCAGGTCGGAGAGGTTGTCCAGCTCCGCGCCCATCGCCGAGCTGCGCAGCTTCCGCGCGACGAGCCCGTCGAAGAGGTCGAAGACGGAGGCGAGCAGCATCAGCATGACCGCGGAGGCGGCGCTGTGCCGGGTCATCCCGCCGTCCTCGCTGCCCGTGAGGTGCGGGATGAGGACGCCGGTGGTGGTGAAGTAGACCGCGAGGAAGCCACAGGTGGCGTTGCCCAGGGTCAGCGTGTCGGCTATCGACAGGCGCGTCGACAGCGGCATGTCGTCCGTCTCGTCGACGTCCGCCTCGTCCACCTCGGCCTCCGGGACCCAGGCGGCCTGTGTGTCGGGATCAATCACGGTCAAGGCGAGTCACCCCCGCGGTGGTGGCCTGGCCGACCTCGACCGCGACATCGACACCCTCGGGGAGGTAGATGTCGACGCGCGAGCCGAAGCGGATGAGACCGATCCGCTCACCCTGTTCGACCTTGGTGCCCTGTGGCACATACGGCACGATACGCCGGGCTACCGCACCGGCGATCTGGACCATCTCGATGTCACCGAGCTCGGTGTCGAAGTGCCAGACGACCCGCTCGTTGTTCTCGCTCTCCTTGTTGAACGCGGGAACGAAGCCACCGGGGATGTGCTCCACGGAGGTGACCGTGCCGGCCAGCGGGGCGCGGTTGACGTGGACATTGAGCGGGCTCATGAAGATGGCGACGCGGGTGCGCCCGTCCTTCCACGGCATGATGCTCTGCACCACACCGTCGGCCGGAGAGATCACACGGCCATGCGTGATCTCTCTCTCGGGGTCGCGGAAGAACCACAGCATGCCCGCCGCGAGCGCGGTGGCGGGCACGGCGACCGCCGTCCAGCGTCCGGAGCGGCGGGCCCGAGCAAGGCTGACCGCCGCGGTGGCGACGGTCGGTAGGAGCCACGGCGACGCTCCGCGCGCGAGGCGGACGCGACCGCGTTGTGCAGAGGATTGGCTGTGGGGCATGGATGACCTTCGTAGCGGAGGATGCCGCGACGCAAGACTGGGGACGGCGGCTTTCCGGGATGGTATCGGTTGCGAGCGGTAACTGGGCAAGCGCCAGGGCCTGTCGGTGGCTTGTCAGTGACCGAAGACCCTCGGCGCGGTGTGACCTTCTTCTCTCGGATACCACCCCAAAAGGGACGTTCAGTCTTGGGTTCGGTATTCCTCCAGGAGTCTCCGTCCAATAATCATTTTCTGAATCTCGGCGGTTCCTTCGCCGATGAGAAGCATCGGGGCCTCTCGGTAGAGGCGCTCGATCTCGTATTCCTTGGAGAAGCCGTACCCGCCGTGGATGCGGAAGGCGTCCTCCACGACCTCTTTGCAGTACTCCGACGCCAGGTACTTCGCCATTCCCGCCTCGAGGTCGTTGCGCGCGCCCGAATCCTTCTTACGGGCCGCATTGACCATCATCGCATGAGCCGCCTCGACCTTTGTTCCCATTTCGGCCAGTTTGAACTGGATGGCCTGGTGCTGGGCGATCGGCTTGCCGAAGGTATGCCGCTGCTGTGCGTATGCAACGCCCAGCTCGAATGCGCGCCGCGCCACTCCACAGCCGCGCGCGGCCACATTCACCCGGCCGACCTCCACTCCGTCCATCATTTGGTAAAAACCTCGGTTCGGCGTCCCGCCGAGCACCCGATCGGCCGGAATGCGCAGTCCGTCCATGATGAGCTCGGTGGTGTCGACACCCTTGTAGCCCATCTTCTCGATCTTGCCGGGGATGGTCAGACCGGGCCGGACCTCGCCGAAGCCCGGCTCCTTCTCGACCAGGAAGGTGGTCATCGCCTTGTGCGGGGCGACCCCCTCCTGGGCCTCGCCGGTCCGGCACAGCACCGCCACCAGGGTGGCGGTGCCGCCGTTGGTCAGCCACATCTTCTGGCCGTTCAGAACGTACTCGTCGCCGTCCGGCACCGCCTTGCTGGTGATCGCCGACACATCCGAGCCCAGCCCCGGCTCCGACATCGAGAAGGCGCCCCGGATCTCGCCCAGCGCCATCTTGGGAAGGAAATACTCCTTCTGCTCCTCGGTGCCGTGCTGCTTGAGCATGTAGGCCACGATGAAGTGGGTGTTGATGATGCCCGAGACGCTCATCCAGCCGCGCGCGATCTCCTCCACACACAGCGCGTAGGTGAGCAGCGACTCACCCAGACCGCCGTATTCCTCCGGGATCATCAGCCCGAAGACGCCGAGCTCCTTCAGCCCCTCCACGATCGCCGTCGGATATTCATCGCGATGTTCCAACTCGGTCGCGACCGGCAGGATCTCCTTGTCGACAAAATCCCTGACCGTGGAGAGGATCTCCCGCTGGATGTCGGTCAGGCCCTCCGTCTGTGCGAGGCGGCTCATATCACTGCCCTCCCAGCTCCGGGCGGCCCGGCTGCTCGCCACCCCGCTCCTTGATGTATGTGGCGGTCGGCACCATCACCTTGCGCCGGAAGACACAGACCAGGGTGCCGTCCTGCTTGTAGCCCTTGGTCTCCACATGCACGATGCCCCGGTCCGTTTTGGACTTCGACGGCGTCTTGCCGAGCACCGTCGTCTCGCCGTAGATCGTGTCGCCGTGGAAGGTGGGCGCGACATGGCGCAGCGACTCGATCTCCAGATTGGCGATGGCCTTTCCGGAGACATCGGGGACGGACATGCCCAGCAGCAGCGAGTAGATGTAGTTCCCGACCACCACGTTCTTGCCGAAATCGGTCGTCTTCTCGGCGTAGTTGCTGTCCATGTGCAGCGGGTGATGGTTCATGGTGAGCAGACAGAAGAGGTGGTCGTCGTACTCGGTGACCGTCTTCCCCGGCCAGTGCCGGTAGACGTCCCCCACCGTGAACTCCTCATAGGTACGGCCGAACTGCATGGCTCACGCCTCCGGGGGCTGGAAGGTGGACGTACGGGCCATCCCGGCCGCGCGGCCCTTGCCCGCGATGACCAGGGCCATCTTGCGGCTGGCCTCGTCGATCATCTCGTCGCCGAGCATCGCCGAGCCCTTCATACCGCCCTCCGCCGAGGTGCAGTAGTCATACGCGTCCAGGATCAGCTCGGCGTGGTCGTAGTCCTCCTGCGACGGCGAGAAGACCTCATTGGCCGCCTCCACCTGGCCGGGGTGCAGCACCCATTTGCCGTCGTAGCCGAGGGCGGCGGCGCGCCCGGCCACCTCGCGGAAGCCGTCCACGTTCCGGATCTGGAGGTAGGGGCCGTCGATCGCCTGGAGGTCATGGGTGCGGGCCGCCATCAGGATCCGCATCAGGATGTAGTGGTAGGCGTCCGCCGGGTAGCCGGGCGGCTGCTCGCCCACGACCAGCGACTTCATGTTGATGGACGCCATGAAGTCGGCCGGGCCGAAGACGATGGTCTCCAGGCGCGGCGAGGCGCCGGCGATCTCGTCCACGTTGACCAGGCCCTTGGCGTTCTCGATCTGCGCCTCGATGCCGATCCGCCCGATCTCGAAGCCCATGGTCTTCTCGATCTGGGTGAGCAGCAGGTCCAGCGCGATGATCTGCTGGGCGTCCTGCACCTTGGGCAGCATGATGCAGTCCAGGTTGGGGCCCGCGCCCTCGACCACCGTGATGACGTCCCGGTACGTCCAGTGGGTGGTCCAGTCGTTGACCCGCACCACGCGCGTCTTACCGGTCCAGTCGCCCTCGTTCAGCGCCTTGACGATGGTGTGCCGGGCATCCTCCTTGGCCAGCGGCGCACAGGCGTCCTCCAGGTCCAGGAAGACCTGGTCGGCCGGGAGCCCCTGGGCCTTCTCCAGGAAGCGCGGATTGGAGCCGGGGACGGCCAGGCAGGAGCGGCGCGGGCGCAGCCGGCTGGCCGCATCGGAACGGTCGGGCGCGGTCATACGAGAACCTCCAGAGGGGGAAGCGTGTTCGCGGCGCGGATCTCATCGACAATACGGCCGATGATCTCCGTGATGCCGAAGTCCTTGGGGGTGAAAACGGCGGCGACACCGGCCGCGCGCAGTGCGGCGGCGTCCGCGGCCGGGATGATCCCGCCGACGATGACGGGGATGTCCTGGGCGCCCGCGGCGCGCAGCCGATCCAGCACATCGGGCACCAGCTCGGCATGCGAACCGGACAGGATGGACAGCCCCACGCAGTGCACGTCCTCGGCCACGGCCGCCGAGACGATCTGCTCCGGGGTGAGCCGGATGCCCTGGTAGACCACCTCGAAGCCGGCGTCCCTGGCCCGTACGGCGATCTGCTCGGCGCCGTTGCTGTGCCCGTCGAGACCGGGCTTGCCGACCAGCAGCCGCAGCCTCCCGCCGCCCAGCTCGGCCACCGTCTTGTCGACCTTCTCGCGGACGGAGGCCAGCGGGGAGCCCGTCTCCGTGGCGACGGTCAGCGGCGCGCCGCCGACCCCGGTGGGGGCGCGGTACTCGCCGAAGACATCGCGCAGCGCCCAGGCCCACTCCCCGGTGGTCACGCCCGCGCGGGCGCAGCGCAGGGTCGCCTCCATCAGGTTCTCGGTGCCCGCGGCGGCCTTACGGAGGGCGGCGAGGGCCTCCTGGGCGGGGCCCTCGTCACGCTCCTCGCGCCAGGAGTGCAGGGCCGAGACCACCCGCGCCTCGTTCTCCGGGTCCACCGTCATGATCGCGGTGTCGAGGTCGGCGGTGAGCGGATTGGGCTCGGTGGACTCGTAGCAGTTGACGCCGACGATCTTCTCCTCGCCCGCCTCGATCCGCGCCCTGCGCTCGGAGTGGGAGGCCACCAGCCGCGCCTTGAGGTAGCCGGACTCGACGGCGGCCATCGCCCCGCCCATCTCCTGGATCCGCTCGATCTCCGCATCGGCCTCCTCGACCAGCGCGGCGACCTTGCTCTCGATCACCTTCGAGCCCTCGAAGATGTCGTCGTACTCCAGCAGATCGCTCTCATGGGCGAGTACCTGCTGGATGCGCAGCGACCACTGCTGGTCCCAGGGCCGGGGGAGGCCCAGCGCCTCGTTCCAGGCCGGGAGCTGGACGGCGCGGGCACGGGCGTCCTTGGAGAGGGTGACGGCCAGCATCTCCAGGACGATGCGCTGGATGTTGTTCTCCGGCTGGGCCTCGGTCAGGCCGAGCGAGTTCACCTGGACGCCGTAGCGGAACCGGCGGTGCTTGGCGTTCTCGATGCCGTACCGCTCCCGGGTGATCCGGTCCCAGATGCGGCCGAAGGCGCGCATCTTGCACATCTCCTCGATGAAGCGGACGCCCGCGTTCACGAAGAAGGAGATCCGGGCCACCACGTCGCCCTTACGGTCCTCGGGAACCTGGCCGGAGGCGAAGACCGCGTCCAGTACGGCGATCGCCGTGGACATCGCGAAGGCGATCTCCTGCACCGGAGTGGCCCCGGCCTCCTGGAGGTGGTAGCTGCAAATGTTGATCGGGTTCCACTTGGGGATGTGGTGGACCGTGTACGCGATCATGTCGGTGGTCAGCCGCAGGCTCGGGCCCGGCGGGAAGACATGCGTACCGCGCGAGAGGTACTCCTTGACGATGTCGTTCTGCGTCGTCCCCTGGAGCTTCGCGATATCGGCGCCGTGCTCCTCCGCGACGACCTGGTAGAGCGCCAGCAGCCACATCGCGGTCGCGTTGATGGTCATGGAGGTGTTCATCCGCTCCAGGGGGATCTCCTGGAACAGCCGTCGCATGTCGCCCAGATGCGAGACCGGGACCCCGACCCGGCCCACCTCGCCCCGGGCGAGGATGTGGTCGGGGTCGTAGCCGGTCTGGGTGGGCAGGTCGAAGGCGACCGAGAGCCCGGTCTGGCCCTTGGCCAGGTTGCGCCGGTACAGCTCGTTGGACGCCTCGGCGGTGGAGTGCCCGGCGTAGGTCCGCATCAGCCAGGGCCGGTCCTTGGGACGGGGCGCGCCACTCATCGGACGTCCTCGCCGCGCTTGTTGGTCCGTTCCGACACGTCGTCACGGCTGTGCTTGTTGGTCCGCTCCGACAAGTCGTCACGGAACAGATTGATGGCGTCGATGTGCTGGTCGCGCATCGCCTGGTCGCGTACGCCCATGCCCTCCTCGGGGGCCAGGCACAGCACGCCGACCTTGCCCTGGTGGCGGTTGCGGTGGACGTCGTACGCCGCCTGCCCGGTGTCCTCCAGCCGGTAGGTCCTGGACAGCGTCGGGTGGATCTTGCCCTTGGCGATCAGGCGGTTGGCCTCCCACGCCTCGCGGTAGTTGGCGAAGTGCGAGCCGACGATCCGCTTCAGCGACATCCACAGATAGCGGTTGTCGTACTCATGGGTGTAGCCGGAGGTCGAGGCACAGGTGACGATCGTGCCGCCCTTACGGGTCACATAGACGGACGCGCCGAAGGTCTCCCGGCCGGGGTGCTCGAAGACGATGTCCACGTCCTCGCCGCCGGTCAGCTCGCGGATCTTCTTGCCGAGCCGCTTCCACTCGCGTGGGTCCTGGGTGCCGTCGTCCTTCCAGAACGTGTAGTCCTCGGCGGTGCGGTCGATGATCGCCTCGGCGCCCATCCGCCGGCAGATCTCGGCCTTCCGCGGCGAGGAGACCACACAGACCGGGGTGGCCCCGCCGGCCAGTGCGTACTGGGTGGCGTAGGAACCCAGCCCGCCGCTCGCGCCCCAGATCAGGATGTTGTCGCCCTGCTTCATCCCGGCGCCGTTACGGGAGACCAGCTGCCGGTAGGCGGTGGAGTTGACCAGGCCGGGGGCGGCCGCCTCCTCCCAGCTCAGATGGGCCGGCTTGGGCATCAGCTGGTTGGACTTGACCAGGGCGATCTCGGCGAGCCCGCCGAAGTTGGTCTCGAAGCCCCAGATGCGCTGTTCGGGGTCGAGCATGGTGTCGTTGTGGCCGTCGGCGCTCTCCAGCTCGACCGACAGACAGTGCGCGACGACCTCGGCGCCCGGCTGCCAGACGTTCACGCCGGGACCGGTGCGCAGCACGACGCCCGCGAGGTCGGAGCCGATGATGTGGTACGGCAGGTCGTGCCGCTTGGCGAGGGGGGAGAGCTTGCCGTAACGCTCCAGGAAGCCGAAGGTCGGCAGCGGCTCGAAGATCGAGGTCCACACGGAGTTGTAGTTGACCGAGCTGGCCATCACGGCGACGAGTGCCTCTCCGGGGCCCAGCTCGGGCACCGGCACCTCGTCCACGTGCAGCGACTTGCGGGGGTCCTTCTCCCGGGTGGTGAGGCCCGAGAACATCTCGGCCTCGTCCTTGCGCACGGTCACCGCGCGGTACGACTCGGGGATGGGCAGGGCCGCGAAATCCTCGGGTGCTGTGTCCGACGCCAGGATCGCGTCAAGTATCTCGTTCATCGGTGCCTCCGGCGAAGCGTCCACGGGGGGACGCCTGAGGGAACGCTGGGCTCGTGACGGGTGATGTTGATGCGGTGCCGTCGGTTCGGCGGAGGTGGTGCTCGATATGGCGCGGGTGGCGCCGGGTGCCTGGTGACGCAGGCGTTGTCCGGGCGCGCGAAGCGGCTTGCGGGGACAGCCGGCGCACGGAGGTTGGCAGCGCGCCGGCCGCCCGGACACCCTCACGGTATGGCACGCTGTGCCACCTCGCAAGACACTGGGTGCCAACAAATTCCCTCAGTTGTCATCTCCGCTGCACACATGAGCAAGCCGACCGCCCCCAGGGCGGGCGGTGAGTGGCCCCCTGGGCGCTGGCTCTGGGGCCGGGCCCCTTCTTTCCGCCGCGACGGCGGGACGTTGGGCGGCGCAGTCCGGCGGTGCCGAGCCGCCCGCATGGGCGGACGACCTCAGCCCAAGTCGCCCCGGGAGGCGAACCCAAACCAGCGGCGCCGAGGTGGCCCCCGGGCGCTGGCTTCCGGGGCCAGGCTGGGCCCCCTTTTTTCCGCCGCGACGGCGGGACGTTGGACGGCGCAGTCCGGCGGTGCCGAACGGCCCGCATAGGTGGGCGACCTCAGCCCAAGACGCGGGCCACCCGCCCCGAGAGGCGAGCCCCGGACGGGGGCGGCGCCGAGGCGGCTACCTCGGTGCTGGCCCTGGGGCCCGGCCGGGCCCCTCTCCCCGCCGCGACGGCGGGTCGCCCGATGGCGAGGCCCGGCGGTGCCGAACCGCCCGCATAGGTGGGCGACCTCAGCCCAAGAAGGGGACCACCAGCGCCAGGAGGCGAGCCCAAACCAGCCCCAAACCAGCCCCAAACCAGCCCCAGACCGGCCCCCACAGCGGCAGCGCTACCGCTTGAGCGCTTCCCGGATCGTCCGCATCACCTCGGTCAGCGGCGCGTCCGTGCGCGCGACCATCACCATGACCTCGTCCTCCTTCGTCGCCGACACCGTCGCCGCGGGGCGGCCGCCGGCCACGGTGGGCCGCCCCCCGATGCCGTTCCCGAAGGTTTCGCGGACGATCGCGAAGGCGTGGTCCAGCTGGGTCTCCACATCGCCCTCGCCACCCGCCCGCAGCCAGCGCCGCAGCACATGGTTGTGGGCCGTGACCACGGCCGAGGCGGCGACCTCTGCCAGCAGCGGATCGTCGTCGCCGTCGTGGTGGGCGCCCTCGTCGAAGTGGCCCAGCAGATAGCGGGTGAACAGCCGCTCGTAGCGGGCCACCGAGGCGATCTCCCGCTCCCGCAGGGCCGGTACCTCACGGGTCAGCTGGTAGCGCTCCACGGAGACGCTCGGCGCGGACGCGTACATCCGCATGACCTCCTTGATCCCGCGGCACACGGTGTCCAGGGGGTTCTCATGCGGAGGCGCCGCGTCCAGCACCTCGGCGGCCCGCACCAGCGTGTCGTCGTGGTCCGGGAAGATCGCCTCCTCCTTGGAGCGGAAGTGCCGGAAGAAGGTGCGCCGGGCCACCCCCGCCCTGGCCGCGATCTCGTCGACGGTCGTCGCCTCGTACCCCTGCGTCGCGAACAACTCCATCGCCGCGGCCGCGAGTTTGCGGCGCATGGACAGACGCTGAGCCGCGGCGCGGCGACTTCCCGCGCTCCCACCGGCACCGGACGAGGGGGATCGCTTCGTACGCTCCGTACGCGTGGCCTTCACGGGCTGGGACATGTGGGGAACGTAACACGCTTGTGAGTGCCGGTGCGGGGGCAGACCGACGGAAGGTTCCAGCAGTCCGCCCCACCCGGAACCGGACTCAGCCAGTCCGCCCCACCCGGTGACGTATTCAGGCTTTGGCATACTCGCGGAAGCCGCGCCCGGTCTTGCGCCCCAGGCACCCCGCGGCCACCAGATGCTCCAGCAGCGGCGCCGGTGCCAGGCCCGGTTCACGGAACTCCCGGTGCAGCACCCGCTCGATGGCCAGCGACACATCGAGCCCCACGACGTCGAGCAGTTCGAAGGGGCCCATGGGATAGCCGCCGCCCAGCTTCATCGCGGCGTCGATGTCGTCCGGGGTGGCGTAGTGCTCCTGGACCATCTTCACGGCGTTGTTGAGGTACGGGAAGAGCAGGGCGTTCACGATGAACCCCGCCCGGTCGCCGCAGTCCACCGGATGTTTGCCCACCGCCGCGCACACCGCGTGCGCGGTCGCGCGCACATCGTCCGCGGTGAGCACGGTGTGCACCACCTCGACCAGCTTCATCGCGGGCGCCGGGTTGAAGAAGTGCAGACCCACCACGTCCTGCGGGCGGGAGGTGGCCCGTGCGCAGGCGATGACCGGCAGCGAGGAGGTGGTCGTGGCCAGCACCGCACCCGGTTTGCAGACCTTGTCCAGCACCCGGAAGAGATCCCGCTTGACCGCCAGGTCCTCGGCCACCGCCTCCACGGCAAGATCGACCTCGGCGAACGCGTCGAGGGTGTCGGCCGGGGTGATCCGCGCCAGCGCCCGCTCCCGGGCCTCAGCGCTCATCCGGCCCTTGGACACCGCACGTTCCAGGGATTTCCCTATGCGGGCCTTGGCCGCCGCGGCCTTCTCCAGGGTCCGGCCGGCCAGCACCACCTCCAGGCCCGCCTTGGTGAAGACCTCGGCGATCCCGGCGGCCATCGTGCCCGACCCGGCGACGCCGACGGTGCGCACCGGGCGCGCGCCCTCCGCGGAGTGCCGCCCCTCGGCCGTCGCGGCGTCCGGGACGACGGTGCCACTGCCCGGCGCCTCGTACGTATAGAAGCCGCGGCCCGCCTTACGGCCGGTGAGACCGGCCTGGGAGAGCTGCCCCAGGATGGGCGCGGGCGCGTGCAGCCGGTCGCCGGAGGCGGCGTACATGGCCTCCAGGACGGTCCGGGCGGTGTCGACGCCGATCAGGTCCAGCAGGGCCAGCGGGCCCATCGGCAGCCCGCAGCCGAGTTTCATCGCGGCGTCGATGTCCTCCCGCGCCGCGTACCTGGCCTCGTACATCGCGGCGGCCTGGTTGAGATAGCCGAACAGCAGCCCGTCGGCGACGAACCCGGGCCGGTCGCCGAGCGCCACCGGCTCCTTGCCCAGATCGAGGGCGAGCGCCGTGACCGCCTCGACGGCCGCGGGGGCGGTCAGCACGCTGGAGACGATCTCGACGAGCTTCATCGCGGGCGCCGGATTGAAGAAGTGCAGGCCCAAGACCCGCTCCGGATGGGCGGATTCGGCGGCCAGCCGGGTCACCGACAGGGCGTTGGTGCCGGTCGCGAGGATCGCGGTGGGGCTGATGGCGGTGTCCAGCTCGGCGAAGACCTCGTGCTTGGTGTCGTAGTCCTCGGGCACCACCTCGATCACCAGCTCGGCGCCGGCGGCGGTACGCAGATCGGTGGAGACACGGAAGCGGTCGAGGATCGCGGCGCGCTCGCGCTCGCCGATCCGCTCGCGGTGCACGGCGCGGGCGGTGGCGACCTCGAGCGCGGTGACGGCTCGGCGGCAGGCGCTTTCGCTGATGTCGATACCGATCACCTCGCGGCCGGCCCGGGCCAGGATCTCGGCGATGCCGGTGCCCATCGTGCCGAGCCCGACGACGGCGACAGTAGTGAGCGGGGCCTTGGAGGGGGAGAGATCAGAGGGGGACGTAGTGCTGACGCCGGTGTGTGGGAGACGGTCCATCGCGGACTCCAGAGGGTGTTCCCCGGATGCGGGGATGAAGTGACGACTGAGGGGAGCTCGTGTCATGCCACGGACGCCGTACACGCCACACATGCGCTGGGGGCTGACGCGGCTGACACAAATCCCCGATGGAAGGGCTTGCACGCTCCCTTACGGACAGCGCCGCACGGAGGAGACTGCCCCTGGGAGACATGCGGCCGGCCCTGTCCCGGGGCCATGCCGTACTCGCTGTTCTGGAACTGCCGAACCGACGTCACACAAGGCGGCTGCGTCACCAGGCCGCCGGAGCAGGGGTGCTGCTCGTGTCGCCATATTAACTCGCGGGTAACCAAGATGCCAGAGCTCAATAGTGAGGCCGTGCGCCGGGGCGCGGCTCACCGGGGAGGGGAGACCTCGTATGGACGATGAATTCCGGACGCTGACGGAGCGGGTACGGGCCTCGCTCTCAACCCCCCAGGAAACCGCGGCCCATGCCTCGCTGCTCGCGCTCGTGCGCCAGGGCACCCCCGCCGCGCGTGAACAGCTCGCCCGCATCCTCGTCGCGCCGGAGCAGCCGCTGTGGGCGCGGGAGACGGCCGCCTTCGTGCTCGGCAGCGCCGGAGACCGCCGGGCCTTCGAAACCCTTGTCCTGTTGCTCAACTACCGCGAACCGGCCCGCTGTGCGACCGCCGCCCGGGTGCTGGCCCGCCTCGGCGATCCGCGCACCGCACGGGCCGCCGCCGCCCTGGCCACGAACCCGCTGCGCACCGCGTACTCCCTGCACCCCATCCGGCTGCTGGTGGAGCTGCGGGCCCCGGAGTCCGTACCGTCCCTGGTCGCCGCCCTGGAACGGCAGTTGGCGGCCCGCGACCGGCACTGGGCGATCGCCCGCGCCTGCGTCGAGGGCCTGGGCGCGATCGGCGACGAGCGCGCCATCCCGGCCCTGACCACCGCCGCCCAGCACATACGCCTCAGCGCGGCGGCCGCCGCCGCCCTCGCCCGTATCACCGGCGAGGGCGCCGTCACGGGCGGGGGCGCCCCGGAGCCGGCGGGCAAGGGCGGCGCGGCGGAGAAGGTGGGGGGTGGGTGAGACGCGCGTGCGGTGAGGGGAGCGGGGGCGCCGGGGGCGGGCCCTCGGGGCAGGGACGGCCGGGCCGACGCCGGCAGGCGTGCTCACGGCAGCGTCAGCCGGGACGGATCACAGCAGGGGCAGCCGGGCCGGCGGTCGCACGCCTCCTCACAGCAGCGTCAGCTGGGCCGGCTGTGGCGGTGGGTCGGTCCGGGCGTCGGGCTCCTCGGGCACATTGCGGTGGGTGCCCGCCGCGTACGGCCCGATGCCGTACTCGGCGGCGAAGTCATGGACCATCCCGGTGATCCGCCGCTGGTACCACTTCGGGGCGTAGGAGCCGCCCTCGTACAGCGCGTCGTACCGCCGCGGCAGCCGGGGGTGGTGGTGGGTGAGCCAGGTGGTGAACCACTCACGCGCCCCCGGGCGCAGATGGAGCACCAGCGGGGTCACGGAGGTGGCCCCGGCCTCCGCGATCGCCCTTACGGTGGCCCGCAACTGCTCGGGGGAGTCGCTGAGGAAGGGGATCACCGGGGCCATCAGCACCCCGCACGGGATCCCGTGGGCGGACAGCGTCCGTACGACGTCCAGGCGCCGCTCGGGCGAGGGCGTGCCCGGTTCGACGGTGCGCCACAGCTCGCCGTCGGTGAAGCCGACCGAGACGGATACGCCGATGTCGGTGACGCGCGAGGCCCGCCGCAGCAGCTCCAGATCGCGCAGGATCAGGGTGCCCTTGGTGAGGATCGAGAAGGGGTTGGCGCGCTCCGCGAGCGCCGTGAGGATGCCGGGCATCAGCTGGTACCGGCCCTCGGCGCGCTGATAGCAGTCCACGTTGGTCCCCATGGCGATGTGCTCACCGGTCCAGCGGCGGGAGGCCAGCTCGCGGCGGAGCAGCTCCGGCGCGTTGATCTTCACCACGATCTGGGAGTCGAAGCCGAGGCCGGTGTCCAGGTCGAGATAGCTGTGCGTCTTGCGCGCGAAGCAGTAGACGCAGGCGTGGGTGCAGCCGCGGTACGGGTTCACCGTCCATTCGAAGGGCATCCGGGAGGCCCCGGGCACCCGGTTGACGATCGAGCGCGCGCGGATCTCATGGAAGGTGATCCCGCGGAACTCCGGGGTGTCGAAGGTACGGGTGGTCACCGCGTCGGCGGCGAAGAGGGCCGGGGTGGCCGCCTTGTCGTCTCGGGTCAGATTGTCCCAGCGCATCGCAGGCACCTCCGGGTCTCGCTCGTTACCACAATAGAACACATGTTTGATTGGTTTTCGTCAACCCTGGATTTGGGCGGGTGCCGCTGAGGTGGTTGGCTTGCGCCTGTCAGGGCGTCGCGGCTCATGGCGCCACCTCGAGTGCGGAAGGAAATGCGATGGGGCAGGTCGAGGCCACCACGGAGCGGATCGTCACGGGTAAGCCCGAGGATGTGTTCGACGCGCTCGCCGATTACCGCGAGACCCGCCCCCGGCTGCTTCCGCAGCAGTTCAGCGAGTACGAGGTGCGCGAGGGCGGCGACGGTGAGGGCACCGTCGTGCACTGGAAGCTCCAGGCCACCAGCAAGCGGGTGCGCGACTGTCTGCTGGAGGTCTCCGAGCCGGCCGACGGCCAGCTGATCGAGAAGGACCGCAACTCCTCCATGGTCACCACCTGGACCGTCACCCCGGCGGGCGAGGGGAAGTCGCGGGTCGTCGTCACCTCGACGTGGACCGGTGCGACCGGTATCGGCGGCTTCTTCGAGCGGACCTTCGCCCCCAAGGGGCTGGCCCGGATCTACGACGAGCTGCTGGCCAAGCTCGACGCCGAGACCGCCCAGTAGTGCGCAAGGCGTCCTGATCCCGTCCCCCGGACCGAAGGTCGCACTCACCGGTTCGGGTGGTTTTCTCCGCGGTCCGGCATACCCCCGTACACACTCTCACCGGGGGTAATGCCGTTGGCGGCCCCTCGTCGGCGATTCGTCGCTGTTTGCCCCTGGTTGCGCGTGATGCGAGAAATGGGCGGCGCAGGTGTGACGAGGGGAGAAGGACGTGGGCGGCACCACCGGGGCCACCGTGCCGAAGCGGCGGGAGAGCCGCGAGCGGCGCGGGGGGTACGAACCGGCGGGCCCTCCCGCCCACGCCACCGACGGCGGGACCGACGGAGCCGGGGGCGCCGGGGCGGGTGCGCCCCTGGCGGCTGACGGTGCCGCACCGGCGCCGGTCCCGCTCAGCCCGGCCCGGGTGCGGACGGTCTTCTTCGGGCTGATGCTCGCGCTGCTGCTCGCGGCCCTCGATCAGACCATCGTCGCCACCGCCCTCCCCGAGGTGGTCGGTGAACTCCACGGTCTGGACAAGATGTCCTGGACCGT
Source organism: Streptomyces malaysiensis subsp. malaysiensis (assembly GCF_040653035.1). NCBI lineage: Bacteria > Bacillati > Actinomycetota > Actinomycetes > Kitasatosporales > Streptomycetaceae > Streptomyces > Streptomyces malaysiensis. The sequence goes on along the minus strand of NZ_JBEZNG010000004.1, from coordinate 281,142 downwards.
CACCTCCTACCTCCTCGCGGTCACCATCGTGCTGCCGCTCTACGGCAAGCTGGGCGACCTCATCGGCCGTAAGAGCGTCTTCGTCTTCGCGATCGTCGTCTTCGTCGCCGGATCCGCGCTCGCGGGCTGGTCACGCACAATGGACGAGCTCATCGCATTCCGGGCGGTACAGGGCGTGGGCGCCGGTGGTCTCATGATCGGCGTCCAAGCGATCATGGCCGATATTGTTCCCCCCAGGGAGCGCGGCCGGTATATGGGGCTCATCGGCGCCGCGTTCGGCCTCGCCTCGGTGGCCGGGCCGCTGCTCGGCGGATTCTTCACCGACCACGCCTCCTGGCGCTGGTGCTTCTACGTCAACGTGCCCCTCGGGCTGGTCACCCTCGCCGTCGTGGCCGCCGTCCTCAAGGTGCCGGAGCCGCCGCGGCGGGCGCGCTTCGACTATCTGGGCGCGCTGTTCCTGTCGCTGTTCTCCACCTGCGCGGTGCTGCTGACGAGTTGGGGCGGCACGGAGTACGCGTGGGGCTCCCGCGTCATCCTCGGGCTCGCGCTGGGTGCGGCGGGTTCGGCCATCCTCTTCGTCGTCGTGGAGTCCGTCGTCCCCGAACCGATCATCCCCATGCGGCTGTTCCGCGATTCGGTCTTCTGCGTCAGCGGGCTGATCGGCGCCGTCGTCGGCATCGCCCTCTTCGGCGCCGCCAGCTATCTGCCGACCTTCCTCCAGATGGTCGACGGCGTCTCGGCCACCGAGTCGGGGCTGCTGATGGTGCCCATGATGGGCGGCATGGTGCTGGCCTCCATCCTCTCCGGCCAGCTGATCAGCGCCACCGGCCGCTACAAGGTCTTCCCCGTCACCGGCGGGCTGATCTCCATCGCCGGTATGTGGCTGCTCTCCCGGCTGGAGGAGGACACCTCCCGCCAGGACTACAGCCTGTGGATGGGCGTCCTCGGGCTCGGCATCGGGCTCGTCCTGCCGGTGCTCGTCCTCGCCGTGCAGAACTCCGTGCCCGCCGCCGACCTCGGCTCCGCCACCAGTGCCAACAACTACTTCCGGCAGATCGGCGGCAGCGTCGGCGCGGCCGTCTTCGGCACCCTCTTCGCCAACCGGCTCGCCGACCGCCTCAAGGTCGATCTGCCCTCCGGGCCGGCGTACGGGCGCGGCGGAGGCGGGTCCGGTCCGCCCGACCCCGACTCGGTCACCCCGCAGATGGTGCACGCGATGCCGGGCCCCCTGCGCGACGGCTACATCGCGGCGTACGCCCACGCCATGCCGCGGATCTTCCTCTATCTCGTGCCGGTGCTCGTCCTGGGCTTCCTGCTCGCCTTCCTCCTGAAGGAGAAACCTCTGGTGTCCCACACCGACTATGCCGTCCAGCAAGACCCGCAAGATCTGCGAGACCCCGTGGTGCCTGCCGCGCGCATGGGCACCGGGCCCCGGCACGCCGGGGCGGCCGCCGCCGCGCCGCCGCCCACCGCGGGCGTCCCGGTCTGCGGCACGGTCCAGCACCACGACGGCACCTCGGTACCACGGGCCGCGTTGACCCTCATCGACGTCGGCGGACGTCAGATCGGGCGCGGTGCCACCGGGGAGGACGGGCGCTATGCGCTGAGCACGCCGGGCGCCGGGTCGTACGTCCTGATCGCGGCGGCCGGCGGCCATCAGCCGAGGGCGGTCAGCGTCACCGTCGGGGAGCGCCCGGTCGAGCTGGACGTGGTCCTCGGCGGCGCGGGGCGGCTCGCCGGTGCCGTCCTTACGGCGGACGGCACGCCCGTAAGGGAGGCGACCGTCACCCTGACCGATGTGCGCGGCGAGGTCGTGGCGGCCACTCGCAGCGGCCGTGAAGGGGGTTATGTGATGGACGAGTTGGTGGCGGGTGAGTACACCCTGGCCGCCAGCGCCCCCGCGTTCCGCCCCGCCGCCCTCCCCATCACCGTCCAGGCCGCCCGCGAGACCCGGCAGGACATCGAACTGGCCGGTGGCGCGGTGCTGCGCGGGGTCGTCAGGGCCACCGGGGGCCGGGTGGTGGAGGACGCCAGGGTCACGCTGCTGGACGCGGCGGGCAATGTGGTCGACACCGCGACCACGGGCCCGGAGGGCGCGTTCCGGTTCATCGATCTGTCGGCGGGCGAGTACACGGTCATCGCGGCCGGCTACCCGCCGGTGGCGACGGTCCTCCAGGTCGCGGGCGGCGGCCGTACCGAGCGCGATCTCCAACTGGGCTACGAGGACTAGAGCCTGCCATCCCCGCCGGGAGGTGCGCGAAAGCGCCTCCCGGCGGGGGCTCCCTCGCACGTCCCCGCACATGACACCTATTCGGGTATTGGCTCCCACGGGCGCCCGCGACAGCCGTACCGTTGGTAGCTGCTGTCGCGGATCTTGCGTGCGAAGGAGTCTTCCGCCTATGGAGTACGGCACGTCGCGCCGCGACGACGGCCTGGGCGAGCCGCCGGCGGTGCCGGAGCAGCGCGGGGGTGTCCACGGGAGGATGCCGCTCGCGGTGGTCGTCATCGACGCCGAGGGGCGTGTCACGCACTGGAGTTCGGGGGCGCACAGGCTCTTCGGGCCCACTCGCGGCCAGGCCGTCGGCCGTCCCGCCGTCGACCTGATGCCGGTCTCGGGGGCGTTACGCGGCGCGGAGGTGCGCACCGACGCGTCGGGCAGGCCGGAGCTCGACGACTCGCTGCTCGGCCCCGTGTACTACCGCACCGCGGGACGGGCCCGTATGGCGGACCCGGCGCATGGCCAGGTGGACGTGGTGTGGTGGGCGTATCCGCTGGTGGGCCCCGGGCCGGAGCGGCTGCTGGTGCTGTCGGCGGACGCCAAGGGGGTGGGCGGGGACGCGCTGGGGCGGGACGAGCGGATCGCGCCCGGGTTCGCGCTGCACACCGAGTTCCCCGGCGCCGAGCGGCTGGCCGGCCGACTGCCGGACCTCCTGCCCAACATGGGCCCGGCCACGGCCGGCCGGATCGTCGCCCAGGTGCTCGACCTGGGCTATCCGGTGCTGGAGATCAGCCACCACGAGCGCGTCCCGGTCACGCCGGACTGGGGGATGCCCCGCTACCGCGAGCGCCGGGCGCGCCAGGACGCCGTACGGCGGAGCGCGGTCACGGTGGACGGCGCACACGATGGGGCGCACGCCCCCGAGCGGTGGCCGGACCCCGGCGATGTGGACCTGGAGTACGCGGCGGTCCGTGAGCGGCTGGAGTTCCTCAACGAGGTCAGCGGGCGCATCGGCACCTCCCTGGACCTCACCCGCACCATCCGCGAGGTGACCAGCGCCGCCGTGCCGCGCTTCGCGGACTTCGCCGGTACCCATCTGCGCGCCCAGGTCCTGGCGGGCGAGGGCTTCCCCGACGGCCCGCCCGACGTCACCACCGTCTGGCACCGCGTCTGGGTCGAGCACAACGACGAACCGGGCCGCTGGGACGACACCGTGCCGGTCGGGGAGAGCATGGCGTTTCCCGAGCACACCCCGTTCTTCCGGTGCATGGTCACGGGTGAGCCGGTGCTGATCCCGCACCTCAGCGATGAGATGGGCGACCGGATCGCCGGGCAGTTCGAGAAGCGCGACCTCAGGCCCCTGATCAACGGGCGGTCGATCCTGATCGTGCCGCTCAAGGCGCGCGATGTGGTCCTGGGCTTCATGGTGCTGCTGCGGCGCCCCGGGCGTGAGCCGTTCGACGAGATGGACCGCACGACCGGCGCCGAACTGGCCGCCCGCGCCGGGCTCGTCCTGGACAACGCGCGTATGTACGCCTACCAGGAGAGCGTCGCCGAGACGCTCCAGGACAGCATGCTGCCCCAGGTGACCCCGCGCATGGCGGGCTGCGACACCGCCACCCGCTATCTGCCCGGGACCCGGCTCGGCCGGGTCGGCGGCGACTGGTTCGACACCATCAAGCTGCCCGGGTCGCGCACCGCGCTGGTGGTCGGCGACGTCATGGGGCACGGGCTCACCGCGGCGGCGATGATGGGCCAGCTGCGCACCGCCGTACAGACCATGGCCGCGCTCGACCTGCCGCCCGCCCAGCTGCTGCGCAACCTCGACGATCTGGCCCAGCGGCTCGGTGAGCACTATCTGGCCACCTGTCTGTACGCCGTCTACGACCCCGTCCGCTCCGAGCTGGTGCTCGCCAACGCGGGCCATATCCCGCCCGTGCTGGTACGGGCCCAGGACGGCCGCAGCGAACTGCTGGACCTGCCGACCGGCGCCCCGATCGGTGTCGGCGGGGTGCCCTTCGAGGCCGTGACGGTGCGGGTGGCGCCCGGTGACCGGCTGGTGCTGTGCACGGACGGCCTGGTCGAGGTGCGCGGCCAGGACATCGGCGCCGGGATCGCCGCGCTGTGCGAGTCCGCGGCGCATCCGGCGGCGTCCATGGACGACGCGTGCGACACCATCATCCGGGCGCTGGCCGCCGCCTCCCGGGACAAGGACGGCCGTGGCGGCCGTAAGGACGACGTGGCGCTGCTGATGGCCCGGCTGAACGGCATACCGGCCGGTGATGTCGCCCAGTGGCGGCTCGCGCTGGACCCCAGCGAGGTCGGGCGGGCGCGCCGGCTCGTCCGCGAGCGGCTGCTCAGCTGGGGGCTGCCGGAGTCCGTGGAGACCGCCCAGCTTCTGGTGAGCGAGGCGGTGACCAACGCGATACGGCACGCCCACACCCACCATGTGCGGCTGCGGCTGGTCCGCACCGACGCCCTGCTGTGCGAGGTCACCGACGACGACCACGAACTGCCGACGCTGCTGGGCGCGGACGGTGAGGACGAGAGCGGACGCGGGCTGCGGGTGATCAGCGAACTGGCACGCGAGTGGGGTACGAGCCGCACGGGGCGCGGTAAAACGGTCTGGTTCGAGCAGGCGTTGGCACACCCAGGGGAGCGGCGATGAGCGTCTCGGAGCGCTACCAGCAGGCATGGGAGAGCTACTGGCGGGAGACCTCGGACGCCCCGGGGGAGGCCATCTGGGACGCGGACCCCTCGCTGAGCGCCGCCCCGCATCTGGACCTGCTGGCGCCGCACGCCGACCTCTCGCTGCCGATCGTCGACCTGGGCTGCGGCAACGGCACCCAGACCCGCTATCTGGCCTCCCGCTTCGGACGGGCGGTGGGCGTCGATCTGTCCCTCGGGGCGGTGGAGCACGCACGGCGCGCCGACCCGGCGGGCGCGGCGGAGTACCGGCAGCTGAACCTGACGGACGCGGCCGGGGTGGCGGAGCTGGCCCGGCGGCTCGGCGACACCAATGTGTATATGCGCGCCGTCATCCACCAGAGCGACGCCGCCGACCGGCGTCCGGTCGCGGAGGCGGTGGCCACGCTGCTGGGGCGGCGCGGGCGGGGGTTCGTCGCGGAGCTGACGGCGGAGTCCAAGGCCGTGCTGGCGGAGCTGGCGGCGGGCCCGGGAGGTCCGCCGGCGAAGCTGCGCCGGGTCTTCGACCACGGGCTGCGGCCGGCCGACGCGGCGGACAAGGAGGTTCCGGAGGTGCTGGCGGAGGCCGGTCTCGAGATCCTGGCCGAGGGCCCGACGGCGCTGGCCCAAACGGAGCAGTGGCCGGACGGTTCACGGGTCGAGCTGCCGGCTCGCTGGTTCGTGGTGTCGCGGGCGTAGGACCGCTGGTCCCGGGGCGGTTCGGGCGCGGTCGACACCCGCCGGACGGGGCGGGCGCGGGCCCGGCGCGACGGTGGACTGGACCAGTTATCCACAGGGGTGGTTCGGGTCCGGCGCGGCGCGTAACGTGACGAGGCATGAAGATCCTCATCAGCGCCGACATGGAGGGCGCCACCGGCGTGACCTGGCCGGCCGATGTGCTGCCCGGCACCCCGCAGTGGGAGCGCTGCCGCCGTCTGTTCACCTCCGATGTGAGCGCGGCCGTCGCGGGGTTCCTCGAAGGCGGTGCGGACGAGGTGCTCATCAACGAGGCGCATTGGAGCATGCGCAATCTGCTGCTGGAGGAGCTGGACGATCGCGCCCAGATGCTCACCGGCCGGCACAAGAGCCTGAGCATGGTCGAGGGCGTGCAGCACGGTGATGTGGACGGTATGGCGTTCGTCGGCTATCACACCGGCGCGGGCACCGAGGGCGTCCTCGCCCACACCTACCTCGCCAACTCCATCACGGGAGTGTGGGTGAACGGCGCGCGGGCGAGCGAAGGCCGGCTCAACACCCTGGTGGCCGCCGAGTACGGAGTGCCGGTGGTGCTGGTGACCGGCGACGACAAGACCTGCGAGGACGCCGGGGACTATGCGCCCCAGGCCCGTTCGGTCGCGGTCAAGGACTATGTCTCGCGCTATGCGGCGGTGTGCCGCACCCCCGCCCGCACGGCCGCGGACATCCGGGCGGCCGCGCGGGAGGCGGCGGTGCTGGCGGTGCGCCATGAGCCCGCCCGCGGCGGGCCGTTCACCGTGGAGCTGGAATTCGACGCCGAGCATCTGGTGGGGGCGGCGAGCGTCGTGCCGGGCGTCGAGCGCAGCGGCGAGCGCCGCGTCGCGTACACCTCACCGACCATGTACGAGGGGATCCGCTGCTTCAAGGCCGTCACGACGGTCGTCTCGGCCGCGGTGGAGGAGCAATATGGCTGACACGGACCGTCCCGAGGCGATCGACGCCCAGGCGCTGGATGAGGTGGTGCGGTTCACCTCAGACCTGATCAGGATCGACACCACCAACCGCGGCGGCGGTGACGGCTCGGAGCGCGCGGCCGCCGAGTATGTGGCCGAGATGCTCGGTGATGTGGAGATCGAGCCCACCCTGCTGGAGCGGTCGCCGGGGCGCACCAATGTGGTGGCCCGCATCGAGGGCACCGATCCCTCCGCGCCCGCGCTGCTGGTCCACGGCCATCTGGACGTGGTGCCCGCCGAGCCCGCCGACTGGACCGTGCACCCCTTCTCCGGGGAGGTGCGCGACGGGGTCGTCTGGGGCCGGGGCGCCATCGACATGAAGAACATGGACGCGATGGTGCTCGCGGTCGTCCGGGCCTGGGCGCGGGCGGGCGTGCGGCCGCGCCGGGACATCGTGCTGGCCTTCACCGCCGATGAGGAGGACAGCGCCGCCTGGGGCTCGGGCTTCCTCGCCGAGAGCCACGCCGAGCTCTTCGAGGGCTGCACCGAGGGCATCAGCGAGTCGGGGGCCTTCACCTTCCACGCCGGGCCCGGTATGCGGATCTACCCCATCGCGTCGGGGGAGCGCGGCACGGCCTGGCTGAAGCTCACCGCACACGGCCGCGCCGGACACGGCTCCAAGGTCAACCGGGACAACGCGGTCAGCCGCCTGGCCGCCGCCGTCGCCCGGATCGGTGAGCACCGCTGGCCGGTCCGGCTGACGCCCACGGTGAAGGCCGCGCTCACCGAACTGGCCGAGCTCCAGGGCGTCACCGCCGATGTGGACGCCCCGGGCTTCGATGTCGACGCCCTGCTGGCCAAGCTGGGGCCCGCCGCCGCCCTGATCGAGCCCACTGTGCGCAACAGCGCCAACCCCACGGTGCTGGAGGCCGGTTACAAGGTCAATGTGATCCCGGGAAGCGCCACCGCCTATGTGGACGGGCGGCTGCTCCCCGGCGGCGAGGAGGAGTTCCACGACACCCTCGACCGGCTCACCGGACCGGATGTGGAGTGGGAGTTCCACCACCGGGAGCCCCCGCTGGAGGCGCCGATGGACACCCCCACGTACCGGGCGATGCGCGCCGCCGTCGAGCACTTCGACCCGGGCGCCCGCGCCGTGCCGTACTGCATGTCGGGCGGCACCGACGCCAAGCAGTTCTCCCGGCTGGGCATCGCCGGATACGGCTTCTCGCCGCTGCGGCTGCCCGAGGGCTTCGACTACCAGGCGCTCTACCACGCCGTGGACGAGCGGGTGCCGGTGGAAGCCCTGCACTTCGGCGTCCGGGTGCTCGACCACTTCCTACAGAGGGCGTGAGGATCACGGTGCAGCAGCAGACGGTTGTCACGGCCCCCTACGGAGCCTGGCCCTCCCCGGTCGACGCCGCGCTCGTCGCCTCGCACGACGGCCATCCGGAGTATGTGGGCACGGTCGGCGAGGAGGTGTGGTGGACCGCGCCACGCCCAGGCGAGGGCGGCCGCCGCGCCCTGATCCGGCGGCGGATCGACGGCGCGGAGGTCCCGGTGCTGGCCCCGCCGTGGAATGTGCGCAGCAAGGTGATGGGGTACGGCGGAATGCCCTGGGCCGCGGTGGACCGCGTGCGCTCCGGCCCGCTGGTGGTGTTCGTCCACTTCGCCGACCAGCGGTTGTACATCCATGAGCCGGACGCCCCGGGCGGGGGCGCGCCGCGCCCGCTGACCCCGCTGTCGGCGGTGGGGGAGGGGCTGCGCTGGGCGGATCCGGTGCTTCACCCGGAGCGCGGCGAAGTGTGGTGTGTGCTGGAGGAGTTCACCGGCCCCGGGCCGACGGATGTGCGGCGGGTGATCGCCGCCGTGCCACTGGACGGTTCGGCCGCCGGGGACCGCGCGGCGGTGCGCGAGCTGACCGACGACCGGCATCGCTTCGTCACCGGGCCCCGGCTCTCGCCCGACGGCCGGCGGGCCGCCTGGATCGTCTGGGACCACCCCCGGATGCCCTGGGACGGCACGGAGGTGATGCTGGCCGATGTCGCGGAGGACGGCTCCTTCGGCGGCGCACGGGCGGTGCTGGGCGGGCCGGAGGAGTCGGTCGCCCAGATCGAGTGGGCCGAGGACGGTGCGCTGCTCGTGGCCACCGACCGCACCGGCTGGTGGAATCTGCACCGTCTGGAGCCGCACGTTCTGGAGCCGCACCGACCCGAGCCGCACCGCCCCGAGCCCCCGGCGGAGGCGGCCGGTGGGCGGGAAGAGGCCCTGGGCGGGCGGCCGGTGGAGCTGTGCCCCCGTGAGGAGGAGTTCGCCGGGCCGCTGTGGAAGCTGGGCCACCGCTGGTTCGCCCCGCTGGCCGGCGGTCTGATCGCGGTGCTGCACGGCCGGGGCGCGCCGGTCCTCGGCGTCCTCGACCCACGGACCGGCGAGCTCGCCGATGTGCCGGGCCCATGGACCGAATGGGAGCCGGCGCTGGCGGTGAACGGCACCCGCGTGGTCGGCGTCGCGGCGAGCCCGTACAGCGGCCATGAGGTGGTGGAGCTGGATGTCTGCACCGGCCGCTCCCGGGTCATCGGCAGCGCCCACGCCGACGCCGTGGAGCCCGCCTACTACCCCCGGCCGCTGGCCCGCACCTTCACCGGACCGGACGGCCGGGAGATCCACGCCCAGCTCTATCCACCGCACCACCCCGGCCACACCGCACCGGACGGTGAGCTTCCGCCGTATGTGATCTGGGCCCACGGCGGGCCCACCGGCCGCGCCCCGCTCGTGCTCGACCTGGAGATCGCCTATTTCACCTCACGCGGCATCGGCGTAGCCGAGGTCAACTACGGGGGCTCCACGGGTTACGGCCGCGCCTACCGCGAGCGGCTGCGCGAGCGGTGGGGCGTGGTCGACGTCGAGGACTGCGCCGCCGTCGCCGATGCGCTCGCCGACGAGGGCATCGCCGACCGCGCCCGGCTCGCGATCCGCGGCGGCAGCGCGGGCGGCTGGACGGCGGCGGCCTCCCTCACCGCCACCGATCTCTACGCCTGCGCCACCGTCAGCTACCCCATCCTCGACCTGGTCTCCTGGGCCGCCGGGGGCACCCATGACTTCGAGTCGCGCTACACCGAATCGCTGGTCGGCCCGTTCGCGGAGGTGGCCGACCGCTACCGCGAGCGCTCCCCGCTCCACCGGGCCGACCGCGTCGGCTCGCCCTTTGTGCTGCTCCAGGGGCTGGACGACACCATCTGCCCGCCCGAGCAGTGCGAGCGGTTCCTGGAGGCGGTCTCCGGGCGCGGCGTTCCGCATGCGTACCTCACCTTCGAAGGCGAGGGCCATGGCTTCCGCCGCGCCGATACGATGATCCGCGCCTTGGAGGCCGAATTGTCGCTGTACATCCAGACCTTCGGGCTGATCAGATCCGATGTGCCTACCCTGGAGCTGCTGAAATCAGCGGTCCCGAACTCCACTGGAGGAGCGAGTTGACCACCTCACCGGCCCCGCGCATCGTCGGCCGCGAGCCGCTGCCCGCCGCCGTCGCCGATGGCTGGCCGCAGGGCGGCGAGCCCGAGACCTGGCTGCTCAGCGTCTCCCGGTACACCGCGGCCATGGACGCGGGCGCGCCCGGCACGATCCTGGACGCCGAGGAGCGGGAGCGGGCCGGGAAGTTCCTGCGGGCGGAGGACCGCGAGCGCTATACGGCGGCCCATCTGGGGCTGCGGGAGCTGCTCGGCGCCTATCTGGGCATCTCCCCGGCCGATGTGCCCTTCACCCGCGAGGCGTGCCCCGGCTGCGGCGGTCCGCATGGCCGCCCCGCCGTGTCCGGCACCCCCCTGCACTTCAATATGTCGCACGCCGGTGATCTGGTGCTCTTCGCCTTCGCGGGCACCCCGGTCGGCGTGGACGTGGAGAAGCTCCAGCCCGCGTCGGTGGTCGACCAGGTCGCCGAGAGCCTGCACCCGAAGGAGCGCGCCGAGCTGGACGCGCTGGCACCGGCCGGCCGGTCCGCCGCCTTCGCCCGCTGCTGGACCCGCAAGGAGGCGTATCTCAAGGGCCTGGGCACCGGACTCTCCCGGGACCCGGCGGTCAACTATGTGGGCACCGGGCTCTCCCCCGTGCCGGTCGGCCCGTGGGAGATGACCGACATCCCCGTGGACGGGGCCATACCGGGCGGCTCCGGCTATGCGGCGGCCATGGCGCTGCTGTCATCATTGCCGCATGCCTGACGTCCGGTATGTCACCCAGGGAACCCGGGCGGCCATCCGCCGCACCACCCGCGAGGACGGTGCGGAGTTCGTCAGGCTCGCCCGGGAGAGCGCGGCGTTCCACCGCCCCTGGCTCACCCTTCCCACCACTGAGCGGGCCTATCTGCACTACATCGGCCAGCTGGAGCGCGAGGACCGCGAAGGCTTTCTCGTCTGTGTCCGGGAGACGGGTGACATCGCCGGGTTCATCAACATCAACAACATTGTGCGCGGCGCCTTCCAGTGCGGCTCGATCGGCTACGGCGCCTTTCCGCCCGCCGCCGGACAGGGCTATATGTCCGAGGGGCTCGGGCTCGTACTGCGCCATGCCTTCGGGCCGCTGGGGCTGCACCGCGTCGAGGTCAACATCCAGCCCGGCAACAAGGCGTCGATCGGGCTGGTGAAGCGACATGGCTTCCGGCTGGAGGGGTTCTCCCCTGACTTCCTCTATATCGAGGGCGCCTGGCGCGACCATGAGCGCTGGGCCATGACCAGCGACATGCTGGACCAGCGGACCGGTGCCGGCTGAACGGTGGCCGTGGTCGGTGGTGGTTCTGACCGACGGCGGTCCTGGCCGGGGGCCGGTCCTGGACTGTTGCCGGTCCTGGCTGACGGGTCACCATGATCGGTCCGAAGCGGCTCTGTTCAGCGGGCCCATCGGCGTTGTTCCATGGTCATCGGACGGTCGCCGCACCGAGGTGACCCAAGGCAGTCGGAGCGAGGCAGCCCGTGGCCACGATCGTGCGACGTACCACCCTGACCCTTCCCACCGCCCCCGTAGGGCCCGACAACCCCCTGCCCGCGCTGCGCCCCCTCGACGAGGTGCACCACGTGGACGACCACGTCCGGGCCACCCTCCCCGCCGATATGGCCCGTCAGGTCGCCTATGAGCCACTGCGGTCGGTGCTGCCGGTGCGGCTGCGCGACGGCTACGGCCGTGACCGCGCCCCCGCCGAGCTCGACGCCATCGTCCTGGAGAACGACCATCTGCGGGCCACCGTGCTGCCCGGGCTCGGAGGCCGGGTCCACTCGCTGATCCACAAGTCCCGCGGCACATCCGCCGACCGGGAGCTGCTCTACCGCAATCCGGTGCTCCAGCCCGCCGACTTCGCCCTCAACGGCGCCTGGTTCTCCGGCGGGATCGAGTGGAACATCGGCGCCACCGGCCACACCACCCTCTCCTGCTCACCCCTGCACGCCGCCCGCGTTCCCGCCCCCGACGCCGCCGACGGGGGCGCGATGGTGCGGCTGTGGGAGTGGGAGCGGCTGCGCGATCTGCCCTTCCAGGTGGATCTGTGGCTGCCCGCCGACTCCGCGTACCTCTACGTGGGCGTCCGGATCCGCAACCCCCACCACCTCCCCGCCCCCGTCTACTGGTGGTCCAACATCGCCGTCCCCGAGGACGAGCACACCCGCGTCCTCGCCCCCGCCGACGACGCCTGGCACTTCGGCTACGCCCGCACCCTGAGCAAGGTGCCGGTCCCCGAGTGGGACGGCGCCGACCGCACCTATCCGCTGCGCGGCGCCTACCCCGCCGACTACTTCTACGAGCTGCCCGAGGACGCCCGCCGCTGGATCGCCTCGCTCGACGCCGACGGCAGCGGCCTCGTCCAGACCTCCACCGATCTGCTGCGCGGCCGCAAGCTCTTCGTGTGGGGCGCGGGCCCCGGCGGACGGCGCTGGCAGCAGTGGCTCACCGAGCCCGGCACCGGCGGCTACGCCGAGATCCAGGCCGGGCTCGCGCGCACCCAGCTGGAGCACATCCCGCTGGAGGCGGACGAGGAGTTCGCCTGGCTGGAGGCGTACGGCCCGCTGACCGCAGACCCGGCCGCCGTCCACGGCACGGACTGGGCGGCCGCCCGCCACGAGACCGAGACCCGGCTGGAGGCGGCGCTGCCGCGCGCCGCGGTCGACGCGGCCTACGCCGCCTGGCGTCCGCACGCCGACGCGGAACCGGCGGAGCGCCTCGCGACCGGCTCCGGGTGGGGCGCGCTGGAGGTCGAGCGCGGCGGGTTCCAGCTGCCCGGTACGCCCTTCGACCCGGGCACGCTGGGGGAGGAGCAGGAGCCGTGGCGCCGGCTGCTGCGCTCCGGCGCCCTCCCCGACTGGGAGCCCGGCCCCTCCCAGGCCGACCCCGGCGCGTCCCTGGTCGCGCCCGCCTGGCGTGACCTCCTCGAAGCGGCCCCCTCGACCGCGGCCGCCGAGTACCACCTGGGCGTCGCCCAGTGGCACGCGGGCGACCGCGCCCAGGCCGAACGCAGCTGGGAGCGGTCGCTGCGCTGCGCGGAGACGCCCTGGGCGCTGCGCTGTCTGGCCGTCGCCGACACCGCCGCGGGCCATCCGGCACGGGCGGCGGAGCGGCTGCTGCGCGCCGTACGGCTGCTCCTCGCCTCGGCCGTCGCCGTCCCGCCACCGGAGGAGGCGGCCCCGGTGCTCGAAGCGGCGGGTACGGGGCAGGAATCGGGAGCGGGAGCGGGGCAGGGACCGGAGCCGGTACCGGGAGCGGGGCAGGGGACGGCCGTCTCACTGGCCGCACCACCCGTCGCCGCCGAGCCGGTCGACCCGGAGGCGGTCGAGTCGGAGGCGGTCGACCTGGAGGCGGCCGAGGCGGCCGAGGCGGCGCTCGGCCGGGAGGCGATCCTCGCGCTGCTCGCGGCCGACCGCGCCGACGACGCACGGGCGGTCCTCGACGCACTGCGCCCCACCATCCGGGCGCGCGGCCGCTTCCGGCTGCTGCGCGCCCAGGTGCTCATGGCCCAGGGCGACGCCCCGGCCGCCCGCGCCGTCTTCGACGAGGGCTTCGAGGTCTGCGATCTGCGCGAGGGCGACGAGGCGTTGAGCGACACCTGGTACGCGATCGTGGAGCGCCTGGCGGCAGGGCCCGAAGAACCACTGACCGAGGAGGCGCGGGCGCAAGCCAGGACCGAGCACCCGCTCCCCGCCCCCTACGAATTCCGAATGCGCCCCGCGTAGCGGGCCTACGGCCCGCACTGGGCCGGTCAGGGGCGCTGCCCGCCCAAGCGCTCCGCTGGAAGCGCGCTGAGCTGCCGTCGATCGGCCGCGACGCCGTCGTGGCCGATCGCCCGCGCGGCGGAGCCGCATATCGACACAGCCGCGGCGGAGCCGCACATCGACACAGCCCCGCGCCCCTTTGGCGCGCCTTGCGAACCGCGGCCGACTTCCGCCGAGTCGCCGAGCCGCCGAGCCGCCGAGCGAACGGCCCAACCGGCGCGCCTGGGAGGCGGGCGCTGTCCGGGACGCGCCCGCAGACGGTCTCGCCCGGAGGCGGCCTGCCCGGCCCCCGCACGATGTCCAGCTCCGGGTAGCGGGCGAGACCGGTGACATACCGGCCGAAGATGTTGCCGCTGCTCAGGATGCCGATGCGATGGGTCTTTCCGGCCATGGCCGTGATACCTCTCCCAGGAGTGGCGCACGGAATGCCCGGTGGCCCTCGCCACCAGGGCGGACGTCTTCGGCGACCGAGGGGATGGCCCGGTGTCGCGCCGTAAGTGGCCCGCGTCCTGCGAGTGGTGTGCGGCTGTACGGGGCCTGCCCGGCTCGCCCGCGCGGGCGGGTTGTGCCTTGTACGTGGCGTGGCCTGGGGTCCGCATAACGGCCCGTAACGGCCCGTCCGGCTTGCGCTCAAAACGGGCGGTCTCACCCGGGACGAGGCTGGTCGGGGTGCGCCCGCCAGACGCCGACTTCCCGTATCGCGGTCTGTCCGGTTCGGGCGTCGCGCCGCGGGTTCACGTCCGCGTCCGCATAGGACTGCCCGTCCAGGGGCACCCGGGCACGGATGTTGACGCGGATGTCGCTGTGGTGCGTGAGCGGGAAGGAGGCGCCGAGATGAGGAGAGTGCATGATCCCGGGGCGGATCCCGAGGACGAGGGGATGCCCGATCTCCAGGACGGCACGCCCGAGCAGCAGCGGGCTGGGGATCCTGAGCAGTTGCCCGTGGCCGGGGACGAGCCGACGATCGCCGTGTACCGGGACACCACGAGCGCGGAGACGCATGAGCGGGAACCGCTCGAGGAGCGTTTGGCCGACGAGGAGCCGGAGACGGGCGAGCCGGTCGGCACCGGCGGGGCTGCTCTACGACGAGCCGGACCCCGATCTCCCGCGCGAGCAGGACATCTACTCCCAGGAGGGCTCGACCAGCGGGCTGTCCGCCGAGGAGGAGGCGGTCCGGATCAAGAGCGATGAGCTCCGTGACGTGGACGATCTCTACGATCTCTACGAGGACGAGGAGTTCGCCGACGAGGAGCCCACCGAGGATCCGGGACCGCCCTCCTGACGGGTCTGCCGGACGGTGTGTTCACGCGCGGGTCACGCCATCGGATTCCGGTCGACGTACTCGAAGATCGAGCCGTCGGGGTGGCGCGCCACCAGCGTGCGGCCCACCGGCGCGGGCAGCGGACCGGCGACGATCTGCCCGCCGACCGCCGTGAGATCGGCGATCGCCTCGTCCACGTCCTTCACCGCGATCGTCGCCGTGATCTTGCGGAGAATCGACAGCTCCGACTCCGGTCCGCTCATCAGAAAGAAAGGGCCGACCGCCGCGACCGCGACGGGGCCGCGCTGGAAGCGAACCGCCTCGGCCCCCGTCAGCCGTTCGTAGGCGGCGATCGCCGAGTCCAGATCGTCGACGCACACACGCAGTGAAGTCCCCAGAATATCCATGCGGGCGAGCCTAGTTGAACTGCTCAGACGCGGCAGAGGATCTCACCGTGCAGGACGGCGAACCATCCGTCCGTGGCCCCGCCCCACGTCCGCCACGCCGCCTCGATCGACCGTAGCTCCTCCTCGGTGGCATGGCCGCCGTCCACCGCGAGCCGGGCGTAGGAGGAGGCGACCGTGCGGTCCGCCCACAGGCCGCTCCACCACGTCCGCTCCTCCTCGGTGGCGTAGCACCACGCCGTGGCGGTCGAGGTGATGTCGGTGAACCCCGCCTCCAGGGCCCAGGAACGCAGCCTGCGACCGGCGTCCGGCTCACCGCCGTTGGCCCGCGCGACCCGGCGGTAGAGGTCCAGCCAGCCGTCCAGCCCGGGGACGGACGGATACCAGGTCATGGCGGCGTAGTCGGAGTCGCGCACCGCCACGATCCCGCCGGGCGCGCACACCCGTCGCATCTCGCGCAGCGCGCCCACCGGGTCGCCGACGTGCTGGAGCACTTGATGGGCGTGGACCACGCAGAAGGAGTCGTCGGGGTGGTCCAGGGCGTGGACGTCGGCGACCGCGAACGACACATTCGCCAGCCCGCGCTCCTCGGCCACGGCGCGGGCCCGCTCCAGGACGGACTCCTCGGCATCGACGCCCGTGACCTGCCCCTGGGGGACCAGCTCGGCCAGGTCCGCGGTGATCGTGCCGGGGCCGCAGCCGATGTCCAGGATCCGCATATGGGGCCGGAGATGGCCGGTCAGATACGCGGCGGAGTTGGCCGCCGTACGCCAGGTGTGCGAGCGCAGCACCGACTCATGGTGGCCGTGGGTGTAGACGGCGGTGTCCTTCGGCATGGCGGAACTCCCCCTTGGGGACCGGTGAGCGGGTGGTCGGGTGGCTCCACCGTAGAAGGCATCTCGTATCACGAGAAGATCTGTCTCGCTATTCGGGCAGGTTGGTGCGGGGTCACGAGGCCACGGGGTCGCGGGGCCACGGGTTGCAGGGCCATGGGGTCGCCGGGCCGTATGGCCGCTTTGCCTCATGGCGAAGGGGCGGTGCGGGAACGCGGTCCCCACCGCCCCTTCGGCGGAATGTGATGGCCGGTGTTCAGGGCGGCTCCAGCACATCGCCCAGGCTGATCACGCCCAGCGGACGCCCCGCCTCGACCACCGGAAGCCGTCCCACCGCATGCCGCCGCATCCGTGCGGCCGCCTCGGCCACCTCCTCGTCCGGCCCGATGGTCACCGGGTGCGGAGTGCATACCGCATGGCAGGTGACGGCGAGGGGGTCGACGCCCTCGGCGACGGCGCGCAGGGTGATGTCGCGGTCGGTGAGCACACCGAGGAGCTCCCCGTCGCCGGCGACAAGCACATCGCCGATGTCCTGTGCGCGCATCAGCTGAGCGGCCTCCACCAGCGAGGCATCGGGGTGCACCCAGATCGCGGGCCGCGTCATGACCTCCCGCACATAGCGAGGTGGGTTCTGGGACATCTGTCCACCTCCCCTTCGTGGGTGATGTGCTGCCCGCAGTACCCGCGTGCGGCGGGGCTATGCGCGACGGATGCACACCGTCCCCACGCGGCGGTCCCTGCGTGTACGCGCCGTACGCCGTACGCGCCGTTTCTACGTGCTCGGGCCTACGTGCTCGGGCGCAGCCCCAGCGCCGAGACCACCTCCTGCACGGTGTGGAACGTCCGGTCCGTGGGCAGCTCCTCGGCCAGAGCGATCAGACCGTCCGGTGCGTGCCGGTCCTCCAGGACGCTCAGCAGCCCCTCACGGTCGGTGGGGAACGACGTACGTCCCAGTCGGCGCGCGAACTCGAACCGCACCGCCTCGGCCTCACCGGTCGTCCCCCGCGCGGGGACCGGCCCCAGGGTCACCTCCGGGTCGTCGTCGGCGGCCGGCTCCGGGTCGTGCCACTCCTCGGCGCGGGTCGGATGCCCGGAGCGGATCAGCCCCTGGAGCTCGTGCTTCATCTCATCGTCCTTGTGGACGCTCAGCCGATCGCTGCCTCGCTGCATGTCGGTCCCCTTCCTCAGCGGGTCCGTATGTCTCCCGGGTCGGTTGTCTCCCGGGGGTGTGTCGGGTCGCGGTGTGTCGGTCGCGGTGTGTCAGTTCATACCGTTCATGCCGTTCGTGCCGCCCTCGTACGGCCGGCGCGGCAGTGCGCCGAGGCCGCCCACCGGGATGTCGCCGCCGTTCGTGCCCCCGTCGGCCGACGGTGACACCGTCGGCACCTCGGCGCCGGTGACCGCGGCCGAGCGGATCAGCGCGTCGTCGGCGCGGGCCGGGGACGGCCGGGAGCCGCCCGGATACTGGACAGCGGTACGGCGCACGGCCGGCTGGTCCGGTTCGGTGCCCACCCATACCTCGCGGTGGAGGTCGGGCCCGTCGGGGCGTATCAGCAACGAGCCTATGCGGTGTTCGCGCGCCGCGTCGACCAGCGCCGGAACCCCCTCGGCGGCTTCCACGCGCCCGCCCGAGGGCATCCGGCCCGCCCGGAACCGCTCCCTCGCCGTCTCGCCTCGCATGTACTCCCTCCAGGTGTCGCGTCCCGGTTTCGGGTCCCCCACACGTACCCGTCTCGGCGGCATCGACACGAGGTCGTCGGGACGACGTCGTCCAGGACGTTTGGGGCCCGGTTTCGGGTTCGACGTTTGAGGGTCTCGGGGGATGGGGACTCGTCGTTCGGTCGAGCGGCCCGTAGGGAGTGAGGAGCGGCGTCGGACGTGGGAAATCAGGGGCCCCCGTCCGGCGCCGTGCCCTGCGGATGTGCCCGCGCGTACCCGTGCCGTGTGCGTGTTAACGCGGGCGAGGCACGGGTACCCGGCGGCACATGAAAATCGGCCTACCCGAAGGCGGGCCTGCCCACGGCCGGGGACCTGGCGGAGCCGGTCGCACGGGCCGTCCGCGAAGAAGTCCGCCGGGAGCTGCGTGAGCGGTCCGGGCGGCGCGCGTTCCGGCTCTACGGCGGCGCGGCGGCGGCCGCGCTCTACGCCGGGGGTGCGCTGACGGCGTGCCTGGTACTGCTCTTCGCCATCGCGCTTCCGGCGTGGCTGGCGGCGCTGATCGTTTTTGTGCTGTTGCTGGGCGTGGCCGCGTGGCTGAAGACCTCCGCGGCGCGGGGGGCGGGGCCCGGTGCGGCTGCTGGGCCGCCCGCGCCGTCGACGCCTTCCGCCCCTTCGGGGCCCGCCGATTCTTCCGGGCCCTCCGCGCCTCCGACGCCTCCGACGCCTCCGGGGCCCGGGGCGGCTCCGGGGTCTGGGGCGGCTCCCCAGCCCCCACAGTCCCCCTATCCTCATCAGCCTCCTCATCCTCCTCAGACGGGGTGATCGCCCATGGCGGAGAATCCGCTGCTGGCCAGGCATCGCGAGGCCCTGGACCTCTTCACCGAACGGGTGCACACGATCCGGCCCGATCAGTGGGACGACCCGACGCCCTGCACCGAGTGGACCGTGCGCGACCTGGTGAACCATCTCGCGGTCGAGCAGATGTGGGTGCCGCCGCTGGTCCGGGAGGGGGCGAGTGTCGCCGACCAGAGCGATGAGCTGGAGGGCGATCTGCTCGGTGAGGACCCCGTCGCCACGTGGGACGTGGTGGCGGCCGCGGCACGGGACGCCTTCCGCGAGCCGGGGGCGCTGGACCGGATGGTCGATCTCTCGTACGGGGAGAGCCCCGCCACGAACTACTGCGCCCAGATGACGGCTGACGCGGCCGTGCACGCGTGGGATCTGTCGCGGGCCATCGGGGCGGATGAGCGCATTCCGAAGCCGCTGGTGGACTTTTCGGTGCGGGAGGTCGCGCCGTATGCGGCGGATCTGGAGGAGACTGGGCTTTTCGCGGCGCCTGTTGAGCCGCCGCGGGGGGCGGATGCGCAGGCGCGGCTTTTGGCGTTGCTGGGGCGTGAGCCGTAGGGGCTTCCCCCACCCCGCCCCTCCCCGAAACCGGGGGACTCCGCCCCCGGCCCCCACCGGGGCTCCGCCCCGAACCCCGCTCCTCAATCGCCGGAGAGGCTGAAATGCGGCCCAAGGCCGCGCCCGCATAACAGCGCCTCACCATGCGGGGCGCACCCCGCTGCCGAGATGGGAGGGCCCCGGCAACGGGGCAGGATCGCCCACAGTCGCGCCCCACCCGTGAGCGCCTGCGGTCGGGAGGGGATCCGCACATGGACGTGCCCCGAGGACGCGTGCGACCCGCACACGGGCGCGCTCCGCAGTCGGGCGCGCCGCGTACACGACGCGACGCAGCCTGGTGCGCCCCGTTGGTCGGGACCGGCACACGGACGTGACTCGGCCGGGAGCGATCCGTAGGCGGCCCCGCATCCCGGCGGATCAGCACTCGGGCGGGATCCGTAGACCGGCGCGCCCCAGGACAGGTGGGGGCCCGTCGCGCATGGGCAGGACCCGTTGCGCATCGGCGGGGCCCGCGCATGGGGCGCGCCCCATGCGCGGACGCGAGTGAGCCGGGCGGGCCAGCACACGGTCGCGCCCATGAGCTGGGCGCGACCCGCACCCGCCTGGGCGGCCCCCGGCAAACGGACGCGACCCGCACTCGTACCCGGGCCCGTCCAGTACGCCCGGGCGCGGGCCGGGGCCCGCCCATGAGGTGCCCTCGCGCATGAGGTGCCCTCGTGTATTGCAGTCCACCGGCCGGCCGTGCATCGAGACCTCGTGCCGTGCCGGAGCGATGGTCAGGGGGCCGACGGTGAGCACCGGTTCCGGCGGCGTGGCGGCGGCGGTGGCAGCGGTGGAGGTGCCCTTGCCCATGAGGTGTCCTCGCCCATGAGGCCCTTGCCCAATAGGCGCCCTCGCGCAAGACGCCCCGGCAGGGGTGTGGGCCGGAGGCGTTCTCCGGCCCACGTCCCTGCCGGTCACCCCGCCCCACCGCGGCCCGCGGAATTCAGCAGCGGACCGGTGGGCGGTTCCAGTGGCGGTGGGCGGCTATGGCTTCTGTGAAGGCTCGGGTGAAGTCTTCGCTGGCGGCGCCCGTTGTGGTGTCGGTGACGACGCCGCGGTCGGTGCAGACGTGGCCGTGGCCCGAGGCGATGTGGAGGCCCTCGGGTTCGAGGGTGGAGAGGATGCCGACGCCGGAGCCGAGTGCGCCGATGGGTTTGCCGTGACGGTAGGCGTCGCGGACGAAGCGCATGGCGGCGCTGTCGGAGCCCAGGGCGGGGGTGCCGGTGGGGCCGCCGGGGAGGAGGACGGCGTCGTAGAGGACGGAGGCGACGGTGGGGAGGGCGCGGTCGACCGCGTAGCCGTTGCCGTCGGCGCCGAGGACCTTGCCGTCGTGCGGGGCGATCGCCTCGACGACGGCGCCCTGGTTGGTGAGCGCCTCCTGGGCCTGGGCGAGCTGGCCGGTGTCGACTCCGTCGGTGACCAGCACCGCGATCTGGCGGGTGCGGATCGAGCCGTCGCCATGCAGGTTGTCCAGGCTCAGCGCGGGTGATGCCTGGGGTTTGTGGTTGTTGGCGCCGGGTTCCGGCATGGCCACGCCGATGCCCTGGGCGACCCGTGAGGCGAGGTCGTAGTCGACATGGGCCAGCTGTTCGACGGTGCGTTCCCGCACATGCACCGCGTCGACCTTGCCCAGCTCGAATTGGAAAGCCTCCACGATGTGGCGCCGCTCCCAGTCGGTCATGCTGTTCCAGAACAGCGCGGCCTGGCTGTAGAAGTCCTTGAAGGACTCGCTCCGTTTGCGGATCTTATGGCCCTCCACCCGCTCCGCGTAGTGGGAGAAGGCGTAGCCGTCCGCCCCGGCGAGGGCCGGGCAGCCTCCGCCGAGTGAGTTGGGGGAGTAGCTGGTGCCCTTGTGGATCATGGTCTGGTGGTAGCCGTCCCGGTGGTTGGTGCGGGCCGGGGCGACCGGCTGGTTGACCGGGATCTGTGAGAAGTTGGGCCCGCCCAGCCGGATCAGCTGGGTGTCCAGGTACGAGAAGTTCCGGGCCTGGAGCAGCGGGTCGTTGGTGAAGTCGATACCGGGGACGACGTTCCCGGTGTGGAAGGCCACCTGCTCGGTCTCCGCGAAGAAGTTGTCCGGGTTGCGGTCCAGGACCATATGGCCGATCGGCCGCACCGGCACCTGCTCCTCCGGAATGATCTTCGTGGCGTCGAGTAGATCGAAGTCGAAGTTGAACTCGTCCTCCTCCGGGACCAGCTGCACCCCCAGCTCGTACTCGGGGTACTGTCCCGCCTCGATCGCCTGCCACAGATCGCGCCGGTTGAAGTCGGGGTCGCGGCCCGCGCACTCCTGCGCCTCGTCCCACACCAGCGAGTGGACGCCCAGCTTCGGCTTCCAGTGGAACTTCACAAAGGTGCCGTGCCCCTGCGCGTCCACGAAGCGGAAGGTGTGCACCCCGAAGCCCTGCATCATCCGGAAGCTGCGCGGAATCGCCCGGTCCGACATCAGCCACATCATCATGTGCATGGTCTCGGGCTGGAGCGAGACGAAGTCCCACAGCGTGTCATGGGCGGAGGCGCCGGTCGGGATCTCGTTCTGCGGCTCCGGTTTGAGCGCGTGCACGAAGTCGGGGAACTTGATCCCGTCCTGGATGAAGAAGACCGGCATGTTGTTGCCGACCAGGTCGTAGTTGCCCTCCGAGGTGTAGAACTTCGTGGCGAAGCCCCGTACGTCCCGCACTGTGTCCGCCGAGCCCCGGGGCCCCTGCACGGTGGAGAACCGTACGAAGACCGGGGTGCGCACGGACGGGTCCTGGAGGAAGGCGGCGCGGGTGAACTCCGCACAGGACTCGTACGGCTCGAAGTAGCCGTACGCGCCCGCGCCCCGCGCGTGCACCACCCGCTCCGGGATGCGCTCATGGTCGAAGTGGGTGACCTTTTCGCGGAAGTGGAAGTCCTCCATCAGGGTGGGGCCGCGTTCGCCCACGGTGAGGGAGTCATCGGTGTGGTCGACCGCCACGCCCTGGTCGGTGGTCAGCGGTCCTTCGGCGGGGTCGGCGGCACGGTACTTCTCGCGCTGCCGCTCCTTGCGGTCCTCCGTCATCGTGCCGCTCCCTTCGTCGTCTTCGCGAACTCCTCCAGGAACGCCTCGCGGAACGCCTTGAGATCATCGGGGTTACGGCTGGTGATCAGCGTGTTGGGCCCGGCCGTGCAGACCTTGACCTGCTCGTCCACCCAGGTACCGCCGGCGTTGCTGATATCGGTCCGCAGGCTCGGCCACGAGGTCAGGGTGCGGCCGCGCACCACATCGGCCTCCACCAGCGTCCAGGGGGCGTGGCAGATCGCGGCCACCGGTTTGCCCGCGTCGAAGAAGCCCTTGGCGAAGGCGACGGCCTTGCGGTCCAGGCGCAGGAAGTCGGGGTTGGCGACCCCGCCGGGCAGCACCAGGGCGTCGTACTCCTCGACCGTCGCGTCCTTCACCGCCTGGTCGACCTCGAAGGTGTCGGCCTTGTCGAGGTGGTTGAACGCCTGGATACGGCCGGGTTTGGTGGACACCAGACGGGGGGTGCCCCCGGCGTCCCGGACCGCCTGCCAGGGGTCGGTCAGCTCGACCTGCTCCACGCCTTCGGGGGCGACGAGAAAGGCGACCTTCATTGCTGCTCACGTCCTTCCGGTCCGGGTATCGCATTCGTCCGGTGCGGCGGGTAGCCAGCGGGGACGGGGTCGAAACGGGAACATCGGGAACATCAGGAGTCGCCCGGAGCCTTCTTCCGGTGCGGCAGGAACTCCTGCACCTTCGCCTTCAGCCCCTGGCGGACCATGCCGGCCCGGTCCGTGTCGCCCTTGACGATCGACCCGACGGTGGCCTCCATCTGCTCCCAGGTGGCATGCGGCGGGATCGGCGGTACGGCCGGATCGGTGCGGAACTCCACCACCGCCGGGCCGTCCGCGCTCAGCGCCTCGTGCCACGCCCCCTCGACCTGCTCGGGCTTCTCCACCCGGATGCCGGTCATCCCCAGCGATTCGGCGAACCGCGCGTAGGAGACATCGGGGAGCTCCTGCGAGGGCAGGAACTGCGGTGCCCCGCCCATCGCCCGCATCTCCCAGGTGACCTGGTTGAGGTCCTGGTTGTTCCAGACGCCGACCACCAGCCGGGGGTCCTCCCACGAGGTGTGGTACTTGGCCACCGTGATCAGCTCCGCCAGGCCGTTCATCTGCATCGCGCCGTCCCCGACCAGCGCGACGGCCGGCCGGTCCGGACGGGCGAACTTGGCGCCGATCGCGTACGGCACCCCGCAGCCCATCGTGGCCAGCGTGCCCGAAAGCGAGGCCCGCATCTCGCCGCGCATCCGCAGATGGCGGGCGTACCAGTTGGCGACGGAGCCGGAGTCGCAGGTGACGATGGCGTCGGTGGGCAGCAGCGGATCCAGGCAGTGGGCCACATACTCGGGGTTGATCGGGTCGGCGGACACCTCGGCGCGCCGCGCCATCACCTCGCGCCAGCGCTGCACCCCCGCGATGATCCTCTCCTGCCAGTCGCGCGACTCCTCGCGCTCCAGCAGCGGCAGCAGCCGCAGCAGGGTCTCGCGCGCGTCGCCGACCAGGTTGACCTCGTACGGATAGCGCATCCCGATCATGTGCGGATCGAGATCGACCTGGACGCCGCGCGCCTTGCCGAACTCCGGCAGGAACTGGGCGTACGGAAAGCTGGAGCCGATCGTCAGCAGCGTGTCGCAGTCCCGCATCAGCTCGTACGAGGGCCGGGTGCCCAGCAGTCCGATGGAGCCGGTGACATAGGGCAGTTCATCGCTGAGCACATCCAGGCCGAGCAGCGCCTTGGCGACCCCCGCGCCGAGGGTCTCGGCCACCCGCTGGACCTCGGCGCGCGCCCCGGCGGCGCCCTGGCCGACCATGATCGCCACCCGCTCGCCCGCGTTCAGCACCTCGGCGGCCCGCTCCACCGAGGTCCCGGAGGGCACCGCGGACCAGCCGCTGCGGTCCAGGCTGGAGGGCACCATCTTGAACTCATGGGTGGGCGCGGCGTAGTCGAGCTCCTGCACATCCGCCGGGATGATCACGGCGGTGGGGGCGCGGCGGGCGTAGGCGGTGCGGATCGCCCGGTCCAGGACGTTGGGCAGCTGTTCGGGGACGGTGACGGTCTCCAGGAAGTCGGAGGCCACGTCCTTGAACAGGCTGTGCAGATCCACCTCCTGCTGGTACGAGCCGCCCATCGCGCTGCGGTGGGTCTGGCCGACCAGCGCCACCACCGGCACATGGTCCAGCTTGGCGTCGTACAACCCGTTCAGCAGGTGGATCGCGCCGGGGCCCGAGGTGGCGGCGCACACACCGAGGCGGCCGCTGAACTTGGCGTAGCCGACGGCCTCGAAAGCGGCCATCTCCTCGTGCCGGGCCTGGATGAACCGGGGCTCGTTCCCGGCCCGCCCCCATGCGGCGAGCAGACCGTTGATGCCGTCCCCCGGGTAGCCGAACACATGCTCGATACCCCACTCGGACAGTCGGGCGAGGATGTAGTCGGCCACTTTCATGGTCATGGTGGGTCATCGCTCCTCTCGGTGATCGCCTTTCTGAGCGATCACGGTCAACCGGCCACCTGCGGCAGCACCTTGGTGCGGTAGAAGTCGAAGAAGCCGCGCTGGTCGGGGCCGATCTGATTGACGTAGACGGTGTCGAACCCGGCCTCGGCGTAGGCGCTCAGCGCGCCCACGTGCGCGTCCGCGTCATCCCCGCAGACCACCTTCCCGGCCATCCGCTCGGGGGTGACCAGCTCGGCGGCCTGCTCGAACTGGCCCGGGGTGGTCAGCGTCGACAGCAACTCACCGGGCAGCCCCTCGGTCGGCCACAGTCGGTGGGCGGTGCCCAGCGCCTCGTCCGGATCCGGGCCGTAAGCCACCTTCAGGCCGCCGCTGGCCATTTTGCTGTTGCCCCCGGCGCCGCTGCCGCGCCGGAACCGCGCCACCAGCTCCGCGTCCGGGGCCATGGTGATGAAGCCGTCGCCGACCCGTCCGGCCAGCGCGGCGGCGGTCGATCCGAAGGCCGCGATGTCGATGGGCACCGGCTCCTCGGGCACGGTGTACAGCCGGGCGTTCTCCACCGTGTAGTGCTTGCCGTGATGGGTGACGCGGCGCCCCTCGAACAACTGGCGCATCACCGTCACGGCCTCCTCCAGCATCTCCAGCCGGATCGGCGCCGGCGGCCAGCGGTCGCCCAGCACATGCTCGTTCAGCGCCTCTCCGCTGCCCACGCCCAGCCGGAAGCGGCCCTCCAGCAGCACCGAGCTGGTCGCGGCGGCCTGGGCCACGATGGCCGGGTGCATACGGATGGTGGGGCAGGTCACCGCGGTCTGCACGGGCAGGCTGGTGGCCTGCGCGAGGGCGCCGATCACCGTCCAGACGAACGAACTCTGGCCCTGGGCGTCGTTCCAGGGGTGGTAGTGGTCCGAGATCCACAGATGGCTGAAACCGGCCTGCTCCGCCATCCGGGCCTGCTCGACGAGTTCCGCGGGCCCGTGTTCTTCGGCGGCCAGGAAATAGCCGTACTCGGTCATGGGGCCCTCCTCGAGCGCGGATGCCGGCAGACGCCGGCAGATGCGACGGGTAACCGGCGCCCAGGGAAGGAAACCTCGTTTGACACCGCGTGGGAGGGGCACGCGGCTCTGTGTACTTCGGCATCCGTATCTTCGGCATCTTGGGCATCCGTATGACGAAGCCCTGGGGACCGCCCGCCCGGCCGGGCGGGTCGGCCCCGGCGCCGCCCGAGCCCATGTGCGCGGGTTACGCCCCGGGAGCCGCGGCGCGCGGGGCGGTGCGCGGCATGGCCAGGGCGATATGGCGGGCGATCCGGTCCGCCACGCCCGCCTCCGCCATCTCGAAGACACCGCGCCCGCCGGTGCGGAAGAACGTGAGCGCCCCGCGGACCGGGCCCGTGGCGGAGGCGCGCAGGGGTATGCACAGCAGCGAGGTGACTTCTTCCCGCACCAGCACGGGCGCGCCCGTGGCGTCCTGCCCGAAGGCGTCGGCGTCGTACGGGCTCATCCGCAGCGCGGAGACCCCCTCGCGCAGCGCGTCCACCACCAGGGGGCAGTCCGCCGGGTCCTGTTCGGCCAGGGACGCCGTACGGTCGCCCACCGCCTCCCGCGGGCCGAGCGCCACCACCCGGCGCGGGGCGCCCGGATCCGCCTCCGGTGCCAGATCGGCGATCACCCAGTCGGCGAACCGGCCGTGCAGCACCTCCGCTGCCCCGGCCAGCACGGCCTCCGGACCGGCCCCGGCCAGCGCCGTCCGCAGCAGCGCCGCCGCCATGTCGTCCACCAGGTCCAGCAGCTCGGCATGGCGGGTCACCTCCGCCAGATCCGGCCGGGACTCCGGGCGCCGCGCCCCGGCCGCCCCCTCGCCCGGCGGGCCGGCCATCCCGGGCTGGAACGCCGCCAGCACCGCCGGATGGGGCTCGCCCGGCGGCCGCAGCGCGGCCAGGGTCACCCGCGCCTCGCCGTCGGCCGTCGGCTGCGACAGCCACACCGTCAGGCTGCGGTCGCCCTCGCCGCGCGCGACCGCGGCGACCTGCGAGCGCAGCGCCGCCTGCGCGTCCTGCCGCAGCGAGGTGGTGAGCGGGCGCCCGGTGGCGTATCCGGCGCGGGTGTTGAACAGCTGGGTGGCGGCGAAGTTCATACGCCGCACCACGGCGTCGCGGTCCAGCAGCACCGCCGCGACCGGCAGCCGCTGGAACAGCGCCCGCAGCAGCTGCTGCTCCTGCGGGTCGGCGCGGCCACCGCCGGGGCCACGGGTGGCGGCCGCCAGCTCCTCGTACCGCGGCCACAGCACGTCCACCGCGTGCTGGAGCTCGAAGAGGGCGGCGTCCAGCAGGGACGGCCGCTCCTGTGAGGGCAGCGCCCGAGCGGTCCGCAACTCCTCGACCCGCCTGCGGAAGTCCGTGAGCTCCGCACCAAACTCCTGTGCGCCTGGCATGGGCACACCGTAGCCTGACCGACCCCACCGGGCCGCATGGGCGTTGTTTTCCTCCCCAATGACGTGGAGAGGCGAAAAATCGGGGCCCCGGGAGGACGGGGCCGGACCAGCACATCCCACCGCAAAGCAAGCACATCGCACCGCGGCGAAAGGACGAAAGGAGCGGATCCGGCGATGCCCGACCGTACGCATCTCCGCGTGGCCCGTCAGACCGACGCGCCCTCCCTCGGGCGCGGCCTGGCCGAACTGGCGGAGCAGGCCGCCGCGGGCACCCCCGACAGCTGCGGGGCCACCGCCACCGCGGTACTCGCCGATGCGCCCTCCGGCGGTGTGGCCGCCGAGCGGACCACGGCGGCCACCCACCCCGATCTGTCCGCGCTGGTGGCGGTCCAGCTGAGCGCGGGCGAGGGCCCGATCCCCATGGCGCTGGACACCGGCCGCCCGGCGGGCGCCGACGATCTGCTGCGCGACGACCGCTGGCCGCACTACCGGGCGCGGGCGCTGGACGCGGGCGTACGGTCCTCCGCCGCGCTGCCCTTCGTCCGCGACGGGCTCACCGTGGCCGTCTCGGTCTACGGGCTGCGCCCAGGGCCCCTGGGCAAGGCCGCCCAGGGCGCCACCGAACTGCTCGGCGACCTGGCCACCGAGAGCATGGCCCGGGACCGGCTCTACCGCGCAGCGCTGGTCCAGGTCGACCAGCTGGACACGGCGCTGCGCACCCGGCCGGTGGTCGACCAGGCGTGCGGCATCGTCATGTACGTCCTGGGCTGCGACCCGGACCAGGCGTTCGACCTGCTGCGCCGCCTCTCCCAGCGGACCAACCGCAAGCTGGCGGAGCTCGCCGGGACCGTGGTGCGCACCCGCGGCCGCGGCCTGGAGGAGAACCTCATCGCGTTCGGCCGGTCAGCCGCTCCCGGACCCGGTCGGCCAGCGTCCGGCCCGGACCTGGACCCTCCGGGCTGACCGGGGGCACGCCCCGCGCCGCGGCCGCCGCCTCGCCGACGCGCAGGCCCAGCACCATCCGCTCCTCGGGGGTGAGCCGCTCCCGCAGCTCGGGGAAGACCAGGTCCTCCTCGCCGCGGATATGCATGGACACCACGTCCATCAGATCCCGCACCAGCGGGTCGAAGCTCCGGTCCCCGGGGTCCACCGCGTCCAGGTCGGACAGGATCCGCTCGGCCTCGGCCAGCTCCTCGATCTCCTCGTCGGCGATCCGGTCGCCGTTCGGCAGCGCCTTGCGGACCGTGGGGTACAGATAGGTCTCCTCGGTCACCGAATGGCGCACCACCTCCACCGTCATCCGGTGCACCAGCTGCCTCCGCCGCTCCGGGTCGGTGGTGGCGCGGTACCCCTCGAAGAGGGTGCGCACCGTGTGGTGGTCCGCGGTGAGCACGTCCACCACATCGTGTTCTTCCGGCATCGCTGTCATGGCGCCCGGGTCCCCCGGGCCACTTCCGCGAAACGGCGCCGGAGATCTGCGAAGGTGGACATACGTGGGCGGAGGCGCGCCGGACACGGGCGGAGGTGTGGACGATGCAGCGGCAGTGGACCGCTCCGGCTCCGGCGGACCGGGACGACGGCGGGCTGCCGGTCCTCCCGGAGCTGCTGGACAGCTTTGTCGCGGCGGCCGGTCACACCGCGCCGCAGCCGGTCGGCGGCTCGGCCGAGCTGCGCTCGGCCGCCTGTGGCTACTGGTCGCGGCGCGGGCTGTGGACCGACCCGGAGCACGTCGTGGTCGCCCCCGGCGCCGAGCCGCTGCTGCTGGCGCTGCTGGCCTCCGCGCCCGGCGGCGATGTGCTGCTGCCCCGCCCCTGCGCCGCCTGGTACGCGCCGCTGGTGCGGCTGGTGGACCGGCGGGCCCACCACGCTCCCGTCCCGGCCGAATGCGGTGGGCTGCCCGATCCGTTCGCGCTGCTGGAGACCGCCCGCAGGATCCGCGCCGAGGGCGGGGTGCCCCGGGTCCTGCTGCTGTCGGCGGCCGACGACCCCACCGGCACCGTGGCCCCGCCCGAGCTGCTGCACGAGGTGTGCGAGGCGGCCGTGGCCGAGGGGCTGCTGATCGTCAGCGACGAGACCTGGCGGGACACCGTCCACCATCCGCAGGGCACGGTGCTGCTGAGCCCCGCCGAGATGAGCCCCGAGCATGTGATCGTGCTCTCCGACCTGGTGAGCGCCTTCACCCCGGCGGGCTGGCCCGCCGCGATCGCCCGGTTCCCCGCCACCGAGCGCGGTGCGGAGCTGCGCGGCCGGGTGCTGTCCCTGCTCGCCGCCGTACGCTCCGGGCTGCCGACGTCCATCGCCGCGGCCGCCGCGTACGCCCTCGGCGAGCCGGAGCCGGTCCGGGGCCGGATGGCGGCGGCGGCCCGTGCGCACGGGGCCGTGGCCGCGGCCGTCTACCGGGCGCTGACCGCCGTCGGGGCGCTGACCCGCCCGCCGCAGGCCGGCCGGCACCTCTACGCCGACCTCGACGAGCTGCGCGGGGTGCTCGCCGCCCGTGGCATCACCGACTCGGTGGAGCTGGAGCGCGAACTGGTCCGGCGGATCGGTCCGAGCGTGGCCGGGGGCCATCGTTTCGGCGACCCCCCGCACACCCTGCGGCTCCGGCTGGCGACCCTGCCGCTGCTCGGCGCGGCGGAGGAGTCGCGGCTGCGGGCGCTCCAGGCGCCCGATCCACTGGAACTGCCCCATGTGGCCACGGCGTTGGCCGACTTCGAGACGGCCTTCCGCGACCTGATCGAGGACGGCCCGGTGCCCTGAGCCGCCGGGCCATGACATGCCGGCGGGAAGGGCCGGCCCAGATACGGAAGGGAGCCAGGCCATGACCGACCACGCCGAGCAGGCCGAACCGGCGGAACCGGCGGAGCGGCGCCGCGCCACACCCGGCGCCGCCGCCCGGCCCCGGCTGGCCCCGGCCGCCCCCGTGCCGGGCGCCCCGGAGCTGGGCATCCCCGAGGCGGGCGTCCCCGGGACGGCCGCCCCCGAACCGCCCGTCCCCGAACCGGCCGCCCCGCGTCCGCTGGGCGAGAGCCGCCGCTGGCCGCGGTCGTTCGCCGACCGGCTCACCTCCCCGCTGCCGGGGGTGCGGGCGCTGGCCCGGCTGGCCCGGGAGGGCCGGCTCAGGCCGCCCCTGGAGAGCCTCCGGGAGATCCCCGAGCTGCCCTTCGAGCCGGGTCCGCTGCCGCTCACCGGCCCCGGCGAAACCGCGCTCACCTGGGCGGGGCACGCCAGTTGGGTGCTGCGGATCGGCGGGCTCACCGTGCTCACCGACCCGGTCTGGGCCCGCAGGATCCTCGGCACCCCGGTCCGGGTCACTCCGGTGGGGGTCCGCTGGGAGGACCTGCCGCCCGTCGACGCGGTCGTCATCAGCCACAACCACTTCGACCATCTGGACGCGCCCACCGTCAGACGGCTGCCGACGGCGACGCCGGTCTTCGTCCCCGCCGGGCTCGCCCGCTGGTTCCGGGCCCGCGGATTCACCCGGGTGACCGAGCTCGACTGGTGGGAGGCGGCCGAACTGCCCGGCGCGGACGGCCCGGTGCGCTTCGACTTCGTACCGGCCCACCACTGGAGCAAGCGCACCCTCACCGACACCTGCCGCTCGCTGTGGGGCGGCTGGGTCATCACCGCGCCGGACGGACAGCGGGTGTACTTCGCCGGGGACACCGGCTACGGCCACTGGTTCCAGCAGATCGGCCGCCGTTATCCGGGTATCGACGTGGCGCTGCTGCCCATCGGCGCCTATGAGCCGCGCTGGATGCTGAGCGGGGTGCACATCGATCCGGAGCAGGCCGTACGGGCGCATCGGGACCTGGGGGCGCGGGTGCTGGCGCCCATGCACTGGTCCACCTTCCTGCTCTCGGCCGAGCCGCCCCTGGAGCCGCTGCACCGGATCCGCGCCGCCTGGGAGGCCACCGGCCGGCCGCGCGAGGAGCTGTGGGATCTGCCGGTCGGGACGTCCCGGGTGCTCGAATAGGCCGCCCGGCCGTCGTGGGCGGGCGTTGCCCAGGGGGCCAAGTGGGGTAATCCGGTGCGTAGCTGACGGGTGGGACATAAGTGGCGAGTGGTGTGGAGCGCACCTAGCTTCCTGTTCATGCGCACACCTAAACTTCGTCACCTCGCGGGCCTCACGGCCGTCGTCGTCATCGAACTCGCCCAGCTCCCCGCGGCCCACGCCGCCCCCGCCGACCAGGCCGCCACCCGCCATGTGGTCCAGCCGGGCCAGTCCATCCAGGCCGCCGTGGACGCCGCCGCGCCCGGTGACACCATCGAGATCCGCCCCGGCACCTACCGGGAGAACATCCAGATCACCACCGACCGGCTGACCCTGCTCGGCGCGGGCGAGTCCACGGTGCTCTCCCCGGCCGAGAAGCCCTCGGACAACGCCTGTGGCGAGGCCGGCCACGGCATCTGCGTCACCGGGACGGCCGAAGACCCCGTCTCGGATGTACGGATCGGCTCACTGAAGGTCACCGGCTTCCCCAAGAACGGCATCTGGGGCTCCGGCACCGACCGGATGACCGTACGGGACAGCGTCTCCGAGGCCAACGGCCAGCAGGGCATGGGCCAGGAGATGTCCACCCGCGGCACCTTCGCCGACAACGTCTCGCGGAACAACAAGCAGTCCGGTGTCTTCCTGGCCAACACCATCGACGCCGAGGGCGGCGCCACCGACGCCCTGGGCACCCTGGTGGCCGGCAATGAACTCAGCGGCAACCGGACCGGTGTCGTGGTCCGCCGGCTGCGCGACCTCACGGTGGAGCGGAACACCATCACCGGCAACTGCGCCGGGGTGTTCATCGTCGGCGACGAATCGACCCCGCGCGCCGGGGACCTGAACGTCCGCCACAACTCCGTCTTCGAGAACAACGCCTACTGCGAGGCCACCGACCGGCTCCCCTTCATCCAGGGCGCCGGCATCGTGCTCACCGGCACCGAGGGCACCCGGGTGACGGGCAACCAGGTGAACGGCAACGTGGGCACCTCGCCCATGTCCGGCGGGATCGTGCTCTACACCAGCGTCGTCGGCGCCCCCAACGCCAAGAACGCCATCAGCCGGAACGTGCTGAGCGGCAACCAGCCCGCCGACCTGGCCGACCGGGACAAGGGCCCCGACAACACCTTCACCGACAACGTCTGTGAGCTGTCCGCGCCCACGGGCCGGTGCTGAGAGGCGGCGTGATGACCACTGTGGACACCACCTCTGCTTCCGCGGCACAGCCCCCACCGGCGGCCGCACTCCCGCCGCCCATGCGGCTGCGGGAGATCGTCTTCGGCGCCGCGCGTGCGGCCTCGGTACGCGCCGCGGTCCGGCTGCGGATCCCCGACGCGCTGGGGGAGCGGCCCGCCTCCATCGGCGAACTGGCCTCCGCCGTGGACGTCGAGCCCGATCCGCTGCGCCGGCTGCTGCGCTCCCTGGCCTGCTGCCAGATCTTCGCCGAGAGCGACGACGGCCGCTTCCGGCACACCGAGATGTCCCGGCTGCTGCGCGAGGACACCCCGGGCAGTCTGCGGAACATCGCCCTGTGGTGCACCGAGCCATGGACCTGGGACGCGTGGCCGCTGCTGGACCGGGCGGTGCGCACCGGCGGCTGTGTCGCCAAGGAGATCTACGGCAAGGACTTCTTCGCCTATCTCCATGAGGACGCGCCCGAGTCGGCCCGGGTGTTCGACGCCGCGATGACCACCTCCAGCCGGCAGTCCGCGGCCGACGTCGCCGCCTTCCTCGAACTCGACGGGGTCAAGGAGGTGGTGGACATCGGCGGCGGCCAGGGGCATGTGCTGGCCAGCCTGCTGGAACGGCACCCGGCGCTGCACGGTGCGCTGCTGGATCTGCCGCAGGTGGTGGCGAACGCCGATCCACGGCTGCGGGACGGCGGGGCCCTGGCCTCGCGGGCGACGCTGGTGCCCGGCGACTGCCGCCGTGAGGTCCCCGTCGAGGCCGACCTCTACATCATCAAGAACATCCTCGAATGGGACGACGAGAGCACCCGCCGGACGCTCGCCAACGTGGTCGCGGCGGCGCGGCCCGGCGCCAGGGTGGTCGTCATCGAGAATCTCGTCGACAACAGCCTCTCCTCCTTCACCACCGCGATGGATCTGTTCCTGCTGCTCAATGTGGGCGGCCGGAAGCACACCGAGAGCAGCATGGTGGCGCGGATGACCGAGGCCGGTCTGAACGTGACCGACATCCGGCCCGTCAACGGCGCGCTGCACGCCTTCGACTCCACGGTGCCCGCCACGGCCCGCCGCTAGCGGTACGCCAACGCCACGGTGCCCGCGTCGTCCTTCCTCGACGACGCGGGCACCGTGGCGTATCCGCGCGCTTCCCGCGGAGCGCTCGGTGGGTCAGCTGTACCGGTACGAGCTGAGGTGCGCGAACACCACCACATTGGCCGTGTAGTCCTTGGCCGTGTGGTCATAGACCCCGCCGCAGGTGATCAGCCGCAGCTGGGCGTTGGAGGTGTCCCCGTAGACCTTCTCGTCCGGGAAGGCGTTCTTCTTGAACGTCTTGATCTTGTCGACCACGAAGGTCGCCACGATCCCGTCCTCGCGGGTGATGGCCACCTTGCCCTTCGGCTTGAGCTGGCTGAGGGTGGCGAACACCGCGGGGCCGACCTTGGTGTCCACATGGCCGGCCACGATGGCGTTGCCGCGCTCACCGGGCGAGGGGCCGCCCTCGTACCAGCCCACCAGGTTCTGCTCGGTGTCCGGGGGCGGGACCAGCACCCCCGCGGCGTCGAGCGCCAGCGGGACGAAGGGCGCGCTCACCCCGATCGAGGGGATGTCCAGATGGGACGCGGGGGAGCGCGGCAGCGCGGGGCCCGGACGGGACTCGGGGGCGGTCTGTGACTCCGAGGAGTCCGCGTACTCGTCCTCGTTCGAGGTGTCGCTCTCCGGTTCGGAGATGGACGCGGGGGCGCTGGCCGTGGGCCGGGCCACCGACGGAGTGTTCTGGGAGGCGGCGTCAACGGAGTTGTAGATGAGGAATACGCCGATGAGGGCCGACGCGGCGGCCCAGCGGAGGATACGGGTGTTGCCATCGGCAGCGCCCTGCTTGGCCGGCTTTCCCATAGGGGTGTTCGCCTTTCTTACAGCGCCTTGTCTCATAGCGCCTTGTCCCAAAGTGCTCTGTCCCGCAGTGCTCTGTAGCACATTGCTTTGCCCAAGGCGCTTTTCTCACGGCCGCTTTTCTCATAGCGCTCGTGGAACTGCCGTGGCACCACCGCTCGGCGGAGGTGCCACGGCAGCACAGAATACGAAGGGTCAGGCTCAGATCGCGGTGCCGGTCGGCTTGCGGCGACGCAGGGCGTAGGCGCCGGCGCCCAGACCTCCGAGGAGCAGGACCGAGCCGGCGGCCATGCCGCTGCCCGAGTTGGCCAGACCGCCACCACCGGTGTGAACGCCACCGCGCGGCTTCTCGCCCTTCTCGTGGTCCTTCCAGGAGCCACCGGACCAGTCGTGGTCGCGGTCGTGCTCGCGGCCGAAGTCGTGGTCGCGGCGGAACTCGTGCTCCCTGTCCTCTTCCTTGCCCTCTTCCTTGCCCTCTTCCTTGCCGTGGCCGAACTCGTGCTCCTCGCCCTCGTCCTTGCCCTTCATCTCTTCCTTGCCGTGCTCTTCCTCTTCCTTGCGGTGCTCTTCCCGGCCTTCCTCGCGGCCGTGGTCGTCCTTGTCCTTCCAGGAGCTGCCGCCCTGGCCGTAGCCGTCCTCGGAGGACTCCTGGCTGCTCGAGTACCCACCGTGACCGCCCGGGTCCGAGACGTCGGCGGCGAACGCGGCGGCGGGGGCGCCCAGGGTCAGGGTGGCGGCAATCGCCGCCCCGGTGAAGAGTGCGCGAGTAGATCGCATGAGTCATTCCTTCCGGCGCCGTCGCGATACTGACTATTTGCCAGATAAAGGGATCGCATCGGCGTCTCAACCACCGTCAGCGAAGAGGGCTCCCCCTGCCACTCGGCGCGGCCTGCGATCTGCTCGGTTGTAAGCCCTCTGGGTGGAGATAAGCGCAATGATCACTCATTTGCCGCGCGAACGGGCTGATGCCCTTTCACCTTTTCAGCAGACATCATTCCGATGAGCCCAGTAGTGTGAGATTTTCATCCGCCGGGCATGACGAAACCGCGGCGGATGACGAAAGCGGATGACGAAAAGGGCCGCCGGGAGGTGTGAACTCCGTCGGCGGCCCTGTGCGGCGCTGCGCTACCCCTGAGTGCGGTCCCAGCGGTAGAACTCGTGCGCCATGGCGTCCTTGGGCTCACGCCAGGTCTCCGGGTCGTACGCCTGCATATAGGGCTGGAGGCGCGTGCTGACGTCGCGGAACTCCGGGTGCTTGGCGTACTTGGTGACCTCGGTGGCCGGCGGCCGCTCGGCCTCGATCAGGTGCAGATACACATCGCCGAACTGGAAGAGGCTGCGGCCGGTGACGCCGATCAGTTTGGGCAGCTCGCCGCGGTCGGACTCCGCGAAGATCTTGGCGACCTGGGGAGCCGCGTCCCGCTGCATCTTGGCCACGATCATGGTGCGGTACATGGTCATGCCCCCACCGTTTCGCGGGCCCGCTGCTCGATCTTGTCCCGGATCAGATCCATCTGGATACGGGAGTTGCGGTTGATGTGATCCGTCATCGTGGGATCGTCGACCGGCGCCTCGGGCCGCATCTCGAAGTCCTGGGTCCAGCGCATGCGGGTGCCCTCGGACTCCTCCTCGTACTCCCAGCGGATGTTCATGTACGCGAAGGGGCCGGGCTCCACACGGCGCGCCCAGACCGTGCGCACATCGCGGGCGGTCTCCCGCTCGGAGACCCAGCTCCAGACCTTGCCGTCCTCGTCGGGGTGCATGGTGAGGCGGAAGGTGGTGGTGTCACCGGTCCGCTGGAGCACCTCGACCGAGGCGTACTCGCTGAACAGCTGCGGCCAGTTCTCCAGGTCGTTGGTCATGTCCCAGACGAGGTCGAACGGCGCCTTGATCATGACCTCGTTGTCGGTGTGGCCTGCCATCTTCATGCTCCTGTGAGTGAGGTGTTGATGACGTCGAGGAAGTCACCGGGGGTCTTGCAGCTTTCGGCGCCCGGTTCGATCGGGGTGCCGTAACGGTTTTCCAGCTCGCCCACGATGGCGAGCAGACCGAGCGAGTCCAGGCCGTACTCCTCGAAGGTGGAGTCCGGCCGGGCCTGCATCATGTCCGGGTCGACGGTGAGCCCGGCGCACCGCTTCATCAGCGTGGCCAGTTCCCCGTAGGACAGTTGAGTGGACATCAGTAATCTCCTTCCGGTCCGCGGAGCACGAGCGCCGCGTTGCAACCCATGAGCCCTCGGCTGAGCACCAGCGCCGTCCGCGGCTCGGCGGGGCGGGAGCTGCGGGTGACGAGGTCGAGGTCATGGCAGACGTCGGTGACGTACGGGGTCGGGGGCACGACGCGGTGCTCCATCGAGAGCAGCGCGGCCACCACGTCCAGCGTGGGAGCCGCGCAGTGCACCCGGCCGAACCCGGTCTTCGGCGCGGTCACCGGGACCCGGGTGCCGTGCGGCCCCAGGGCGTCGGCGATCGCCAGCGCCTCGGCGCGGTCCGCCTCGGGCACGCCGAGGGCGTCGGCGAAGACCACGTCGATCTCCTCCGGGGCGCACTCCGCGTCCTCCAGGGCCACCCGGATGGCCTGGGCGAGCCCCTCCCGCGACCGCTCCCAGCGGGACGGCCCGGTGAAGGTCGAGCCGTAGCCCGCGATGAAGCCCCGGATCCGCACCCCGCGGCGCCGGGCGGCCCCCTCCTCCTCCACGACCAGCATCGCCCCGCCCTCGCCGGGCGCGAATCCGCAGGCGTCCTCGGTGAACGGCAGATAGGCCCGGCCCGCGTCACGGGCCCGGCTCAGCTCGTCCCAGCCGAGCATGCAGACGATGGAGTACGGCGCCAGCGACGCCTCGGAGGCGCCCGCCACCACCGCGTCCGCCCCCCGCCGGATGGACCGGCGGGCGTGCGCCAGCGCTTCCAGACCGCCGGCCTCGTCGTTCGCCACCACTCCGCAGGGGCCCTTGAACCCGCCCCGGATGGAGACCTGGCCGGTGCTGGCCGCGTAGAACCACGCGATGGACTGGTACGGGCCCACATAGCGCGGCCCCTTGCCGTACAGCTGCTGGAGCTCCCGCTGGCCGAACTCACCGCCGCCGGAACCGGCGGCGGTCACCACGCCCACGGCGAACGGGGACATGTCGTCCACCGGCAGCCGGGCGTCGTCCAGCGCGAGATCGGCCGAGGCCATCGCGAAGTGGGTGAAGCGGTCGGTCTGGACGAGGAAGCGCTCCTCGATCATCGAGCCCGGATCGAACCCGCGGACCTGGCCGCCGATCCGGACCGGGAAGTGTTCACTGCCCTCGCGGGAGATCCGGTCGAGGAAGGTGATGCCCTCCCGGGTGGCCTTCCAGAAGGCGTCGGTGCCCACCCCGCCCGGGGCGATCACACCGATACCGGTGACGGCCGCGCCCCGGGTACGGGCGCTCATCGGGGATTTCATGCCGCACTCCCGTCCGCCCGGCTCAGCACCACCGCGGACTGGAAGCCGCCGAACCCGCTGCCGACCGACAGCACATTGCGCAGCGGGAGGGCGCGGGCGGTGCGCGGGACGTAGTCGAGGTCGCATTCGGGGTCGGGGGTCTCGTAGTTGGCCGTCGGCGGCACCACGCCATGGGCGAGGGCCATGGCGCAGGCGACCACCTCGATGGCGCCGATCGCCCCCAGGGAATGGCCCACCATGGACTTGATCGAGCTCATGGGGGTCTTGTACGCGTGCTCGCCCAGGGACCGCTTCACGGCCGCCGTCTCATGGCGGTCGTTCTGCTTGGTGCCCGAGCCGTGCGCGTTGACGTAGTCGACGTCGGAGCTGTTGACGCGGGCGTGGCCGAGGGCGTGGTCGATCGCCTCGGACATCTCCAGCCCTTCCCGGGTCAGACCGGTCATGTGGTAGGCGTTGCCGTAGGTGGCGAACCCCCGGAACTCGCAGTACACCCGGGCCCCTCGGGCACGGGCGTGCTCCAGCTCCTCCAGGACCAGCACCGCGGCGCCCTCGCCGAGGACGAAGCCGTCCCGGTGGGCGTCGAACGGCCGGGACGCGGTGGCCGCGTTGTCGTTGTTGGCCGAGGTGGCCTTGATCGAGTCGAAGCAGGCCACGGTCAGCGGGGTGATCGGCGAGTCCGCGGCCCCGGCGACGCACACATCGGCCCGCCGCTCCTCGATCGCCTGGAAGGCGTATCCGATGGCGTCCAGACCGGAGGTGCAGCCGGTGGAGACCGACTGCACCGGGCCCTGCGCCCCGGTCAGCTCCGCCACCCCGGAGGACAGCGCGCTCGGGGAGAACGCGTGCTGAAGGTGCGGACCCGCCTTGCGGTGGTCCACATCCCAGTGCTCACCGGCGTCGCTGACCTTGACGTAGTCCTGCTCCAGCCGGGTGGAGGCGGCGACCGCGCTGC
Organism: Streptomyces malaysiensis subsp. malaysiensis; assembly: GCF_040653035.1. Taxonomy (NCBI): domain Bacteria; kingdom Bacillati; phylum Actinomycetota; class Actinomycetes; order Kitasatosporales; family Streptomycetaceae; genus Streptomyces; species Streptomyces malaysiensis. Next base: position 242,372 of record NZ_JBEZNG010000004.1, on the reverse strand, counting down.
CCAGTGAGACCCCTATCCGCCAGGGGTTGAGCGCCTGGAGGTCCAGACCGGAGTCCCGGACCGCCTCCTGGGCGGCCACCAGGGCGAACTGCACATAGCGGTCCGAGCGTTCGATCTGCTCGAAGCTCAGACCGCCGGCCAGCGGGTCGAAGTCGCATTCGGCGGCGATGCGGGAGCGGAACCGCTCCGCGTCGAAGAGCGTGATGTTGCGGGTGGCCGTACGGCCCGCGGTCAGCATGTCCCAGAACGCCGGAACGCCTAGCCCGCCAGGGGCGACGACGCCGAGCCCGGTGACCACCACCCGTCGGGTCACGACGTCGCCTCGGCGGGTTCCGCGGCCTCGGTGTCCACATGACCGAGCTCGGGGCGCGGCGCCAGGGGCCCGAGGTGGAAGACCATCCGGGCCTCGGTGGTGCCCACGTTGCGGAACCGGTGCCGCATGTTGATGGGGATGAGGAGCGCCTGGTCGGGGCGGAGGGGATGCGCCTCACCGTCCAGGTCCACCTCCATATCGCCGCTGACGACGTACACGAACTCCTCGGAGTACGGGTGGTAGTGCTCGGCGACCCGCTCACCGGGCCCCACGATGGCCATCCCCATGAAGCCGCTCGTGGCGCCCACCAGGGTCGGGGTGAGCATGGCGCGCACGTCGCCACCGCGCCGGCGGTTGGGGGCGACCGCGGCGAGGTCGACGACGAGAGGGGACTGCGTGGTCATGATGGCTTCCTCCAGGTAGCGTTGCGCGGTCCGCGCCAAGGGGTGGAAAGGTGCGAAGAGGGAGAGACGTCGTCAGTGGTCCGCCGCCTGGCGGTCGGTGATCGGGGTCATGTCGCAGCCGGCGAGGAAGCGGCGCAGCCCGTCGTCGACCGACAGATCGATCACCGCCCCGTCCGCCCCGAGGTCGAGGAGGCGGCCCAGCACGGCGGCCGCCCGCCGTCCGCTCACACCGGCCGCCATGGCCGGGTGGTGGTCCAGCGGCACGCTCAGGTCCACCAGCCGGACCACGATGTCGTCACGCTGGAAGATGGTGCTGCTCAGCAGGGTCTTGGCGGACTGCTCCGCGGCCATCTCCTTGTTCACCGCCAGCTCGTCCTGGCGGGCCAGCAGACTGGCCACCGCCGGTCCACAGCCGGTCTTGACCGGGTAGATCAGGGCGTGCCGGTGGACGCCCTGGGCGGGGCGCGGCCCACCGGTCGTCATGTGGTGGACCACCGGAAGGGAGGCGCGGGCGAAGAACTCCCGTGCCGAGCCGGGGTCGTCGAGGTTGCGGTCCTCCTCCAGATACGGATTGATGGCCTCCTCGACGGCCCTGATCTCCGGCTGCCGGGCCACGAAGCGCAGCGCCGCGGTCAGATCGCCCTTGACCTCCACGGCCCGCACCACCCGGTTGGCGCTCATGAACACGGAGGTGCGGGAGAGCCGGGTGGTCTCGTCGACCCGTGCCTCGGGGGAGGCGTAATCGGCGAGGATCTTGGCAACGGCGTCCTCGCTGCCGGGCTTCACCGTGAAGGTGAGCGCCTGCCGGACCAGCCCGTCGCCGACCCGCAGCGCGGCGTCGACACCCCGGGTGGTGACATCGACGGGTGCGGATCCGGCGGTCAGGGTCTCCCGCAGGATGCTGAACCGCAGTGAGCGGGTGTCCTCCACACAGCCGTGGAACGGCTTGACCATCTCCCGGTGCGCGGGGCTGTCCACCCAGGCCAGGAACGGAGGGGCGCTTTCCCATTCGCTGGTGATCAGCCACTGCGAGGGATTCTCGATCGACTGGCACAGCTGGTCGCTGATGTGCCCGGGCACCGCGGCCACCTGCTGGGACAGCTGATCGTAGGCACGGAGAAAGCGCTGCTCGGCACCGCTGTTGACCTGCACCAGCAAGACGACGCGCAATCTGGTGTCGGTGAGAGCGGATTCCACGGTCGCCGGTGACTGATTCACCGTGGTCTCCGGAATGTCGGACAGGGTGCTCATATTCCACTCCTTATTTCGCGGACGCGTCCTTCCGGGCATCGAGGACACCCGCTCGTTAGACGATCGTGGGGCGCTCCCACCAATGGCGCGAGATATGTGAGCCATCCGAGCGACGCCTGGTCAGCGCCCCGGAGGAGCCCGGAAACACCGGGCATAGCAGCAAAATGAACCGTCTTGCCGACAATGCTGAGCGTGTGCCCGTCCTCATCGTGGGCGGCTCCCTGGTGGGCCTGTCCGCCTCACTGTTCCTGGGCCGACTGGGGATCGGTCATCTGCTGGTCGAAAAACACCCGCGCACCTCGCACCACCCGCGCGGACGGGGGAACAACATCCGGACGATGGAACTGTTCCGCACCGCCGGAGTGGAGTCCGCGATCCGCGAGGCAGCGTCCGTCCTGGCCGACAACCACGGAATCCTCCAGACCCCGTCCCTGACCGGTACGGAGGGCAACTGGCTCTTCCGGGAGATGGATCCGGGTGGCAAGGCCGCCCGGATCAGCCCCGCCGGATGGTGTCTGTGCAGCCAGAACGACCTGGAGCCGGTGCTGTTGGACGCGGCCCAGGGGCTCGGTGGCGAGCTGCGGTTCTCCACCGAGCTGATCTCCTTCGAGCAGGACCCGGACGGGGTCACCGCCACGCTTCTGGACCGCAGGTCCGAGCGGCGCTCCACGGTCCGCGCCGACTACCTCATCGCCGCCGACGGCCCCCGCAGCCCGGTGCGCGAGGCGCTCGGCATCGGGCAGAGCGGACGCGGTGAGCTGTTCCACAACGTGTCCGTCACCTTCCGCGCCAAGCGGCTCGCGGACGCGGTCGGGGACCGCCACTTCATCGCCTGCTACCTCACCAACCCGGAGGCCGACGGGGCGCTGCTGCCGGTCGACAACCAGGAGCAGTGGGTCTTCCACGCCCCCTGGCACCCCGAGCACGGCGAGCCGCTGGAGGCGTTCGACGACGAGCGCTGCGCCCGGCACATCCGCACCGCCGTCGGCATGCCCGACCTGGAGGTCGAGGTCACCGGAAAGGCGCCCTGGCACGCGGCCGAGCGGGTCGCGGACCACTACTCCGACGGCCGGGTCTTCCTCGCCGGGGACTCCGCCCACGAGATGTCGCCCACCGGCGCCTTCGGCTCCAACACCGGTATCCAGGACGCCCACAACCTGGCCTGGAAGATCGCCGCCGTCATGGGCGGCTGGGCGGGCCCCGGACTCCTGGAGACCTACGGCGTGGAGCGGCGGCCGGTCGCCAAGGCCACCAGCGCCCGCGCCGCCGCCCGTTCGGCCGAGCACAGCCACCCCGGCTACTCGGCACCCGCCACCGAGGGCCCGCAGAGCAATGTGATGGCGGTCGCCATGGGCTACCGCTATGTGCGCGGCGCGGTCGTCGGCGCCGACCCCGCCGCGCCCGCGGTGCCCGACCAGTTCGAGGTCTCGGCCGAACCCGGCAACCGCGCGCCCCATATGTGGGTGCACCGCTGCGGGGTGCGGCTGTCCACCCTCGATCTGTACGAGCGCACCTGTGTACTGCTCACCGGACCGGGCGGCGCCTCCTGGTACGAGGCGGGCCACCGCGCCGCCGACGCCCTCGGCGTACCGCTGGACTGCTACCGGGTGGGCGAAGGACCCGACCATGAACTCGCCCCAGAACCGGGCGTGGACTGGGCCGAACTCCACGGCACCGCCCCCGACGGAGCGGTCCTGGTCCGCCCCGACGGCTTCGTCGCCTGGCGGGTGGAGCGCTCGGTGCCCGACCCGGAGGCCGCGCTGACGCGTGCGCTGCGCGAGGTACTGCGGCTGGATGGCTGATGCCGTCTTCCTCCTGTGCGCCACCCACCCGTGGTCGGCGGGACACCCCGCCGACCGGGGTGACGAGCCCCGCCGCGGAGGCGCCCGGACGAACCCCGGGCTTCCGGGCCGCCGGGTCCGGGTCGGGGCGCCTGCGGCGGGCGAGCCCCCTCCCCGCCCGTGGACCCCGCCGGGGCTACGCCCCGAACCTCCGCTTCCGAGCCGCCCGGACCCCCGGGGTCCAGGGGCGGAGCCCCTGCCACGTGGCGGAGCCACATATCGACGCTGCGGGAAGGGGCGGGGCGGGGAAAGATCCGCCGGACACTCCCGTAAGAGGCCGACGTCGGGCGGTGGCGAGCCTCGCCGCGTAAGGCGGGCCGGGCGGGCCGGTGCGGCAGGGGTGTTGCCGGAGCGCGCCGGGCCGTCGGGCCCGGTCCGGGCGAAGGGGCGTCAGCCCGCGGCCTCGCTCCGGGCCTCGCTCCGGGCGTCGTGCGGGGTACGGCGCCGAAGCCGCCGCCACAGCGCGGGGGTCGTGCTGATCACGACCGTCAGCACCACGGCCGCCGCCACGCCCTCCCACGGTTCGGGGAAGAGCGAGCCGCCCAGGATCCCGATCAGCTGGTACGTGGCGGCCCATGCCAGCGCCGCGGGTCCGGCGCCCCGTGCGAACCTCCGCAGCGGCCAGCGCGCCAGCAGACAGGCGAGCATCACCGGTATCCGCCCCGCGGGGATCAGCCGGGACAGCACCAGAACCGCCACCCCGTGCTCCTCCAGCCGCTCCCGCGCCTGGTTCAGCCGCTCCGGCGCCGCGTGGTCGTGGATCCGCTCCAGCCACCGCGAGCCGTTCTTCGAGCGCACTCCGCGCCGCCCGAGCCAGTAGAGCATCACATCGCCGGAGAAGGCCGCCAGCGCGCCCACCCCGAAGACCACCAGCAGCGACAGCGGGGGAGCGGTCTGGTGGATGGCGACCACGGCCGCCGAGGAAACCACCGCCCCGGTGGGCACCACCGGCACCAGCGACCCGAACACCACCAGCAGGAACAGCGAGGGGTACCCCACCGCCTGCTGGGTCGACTCGGACGGCACGCTCCGCGCGAGATCCGCCAGATCCCCCATCACCTGGCGGGCTCCAGCCGGACGCATTCCCCGTGGCCCAGCCGGTGCACCACCGTGTCGGGGGCCAGCCGCTCGGCGTGGCGCACGAAGTCCTCGCCGGGGGAGTGGAATTCATGCGGACGGATGGCGTCCATCCCGATCGGCCAGTACGTCCCGTAGTGCACCGGCACCGCGCAGCGCGCCCCCAGCCGCGCCAGCGCCTGTGCGGCGCGGCCCGCGTCGAGATGGCCGGGGCCGAGGTACGGTCCCCAGCCGCCCACCGGAAGCAGCGCCACATCGCACGGGCCCACCACCTCCGGCATCCGGTCGAACAGCCCGGTGTCCCCCGCGAAGTACGTGGTCGACTCGCCGCTGAGCACATACCCCAGCGCGGGCACCCGGCTCGGCCCGTACGGCAGCCGCCGCCCGTCGTGCGCGGCCGGAACCGCCCGGATCCGCACCTCGCCGACCGTGCACACGTCCCCCGGCACCATCTCGGTCACCCGCAGCCCCCGCGCCGCCACCACCCGCCGCAGCCCGGGCACCGCCCGCCCGGCCCCGCGCGGCACCACCAGCCGGGTGCCGGGCGGCAGTTTGGCCAGCGAGCCGGGGTGCAGATGGTCGGCGTGCAGATGCGAGACCAGCGCCACGTCCACCACCGCCGCGGCCGCCGGTGGTACGGCCCCGCGGCGGCGCCGCAGATGGGCCAGGCGCCGTACGAAGAGGGGATCGGTCAGCACCCGTACGCCGGAGTCCCGCACGGTCGCGGTGGCATGCCCCCACCAGGTGATCTCCACCGACATCTGCCGCCTCCGTCCCTCGGGCCGTGTGTCCGATCCTCTCACCCCGCCGGGCGGCGCATCGGCTCACCCAGCCACGGCGCCGGCGATCACGGACGATCCGCTCGCCGCCTGGCCGCCGCCTCCCGTCCGAGCATGAGCGCGGCCGCCGCGCTGATCGTGCTCCGCGCCGACCCCGGTGTGAGCGTGACCGAGCTCGGCCGCCGGGTGGGGCTCACCCAGTCCGCGGCGGTGCGGATGGTCGCCGGGCTGGAGCGGGAGGCGCTGGTCGAGCGGCGGCGCACGGTCGGCGGTGTCCACGCCGGGGAGGCGATCCCCGTCCGCCGCAGGAAAATCCATGGACCGGCGGGCCGCCCGTAGGTCACGATGACCGCCGCCGTCCCCCTCCCCGCCGTCCCACGAGAGGCCATCGACACCCGTATGAGCGATGCACTCCACCGGCGCGCCGTCGTCGCCGACGCCCATAACGACCTGCTGATAGCCGTCACCGCCCGCCCGCCGCACCGCTGGGCCGGGTACTTCCGGGAGCGCTGGCTGCCGCAGCTGCGCGAGGGCGGGGTGGACCTCCAGGTGCTGCCGGTCTTCATCGACGACCAGTTCCGCCCCGAGGGCGCGCTGCGCGAGACGCTGCGGATGATCGAGTGCGCCCACACCCTCGCCGAGGGCAACGCCGACGAGGTACGGCTGTGCCTGGACGGCGACGACATCGACGCGGCGCTCGCCGACGGCCGTATCGCCCTGGTGCTGGCGCTGGAGAGCGCCCCCGGGCTGGACGCGAATGTGGAGCTCCTGCCGACCCTGCACCGCCTCGGGGTGCGTATCGCCTCGCTCGCCCACTGGGGCCGTACCGCCCTGGCCGACGGCAGCGGTGAGGACGCCACCGGGAGTCGGCTCACCGAGGCCGGGGTCCTCGCGCTGAAGGAGATGGAGCGTCTGGGCATCCTCTTCGACGTCTCCCACCTCGGCGCCTCCGGGGTCGCCCACGTGCTGGAGCTGGCCACCCGCCCCGTGCTGGCGACCCACTCCTCCGCCCGCGCGCTGCTCGACCACCATCGCAACCTCACCGACGAGCAGTTGCGCGGGATCGCCGCGACCGGCGGCACGGTGTGCGTCAACTTCCTCGGTGAGTTCCTGGCCGTGGACCAGGCCGACCGCACGGTGGACCGGCTGGCCGATCACATCGTCCACATCGCCGAGGTGATCGGCGTCGGCCATGTGGGTCTGGGGCCGGACTTCATCAAGGAGGTCAGTGTGGACACCACCCCGCCCTGCTGCGAGGACGTCGAGTACGCCCGGTGGCTGGTGCCCGGCCTCGAAGGCCCCCGCGGACTGCCTCTGGTGACCGAGGCGCTGGTCCGAAGGGGCCTTTCCGAGGGGGACATCGAGAAGATCCTCGGCGGCAATGTGCTGGAGCTCTTCCGCAAGGAGCTGGGGCGCCCCGCCTGAGGACTGCCCCGTCTGAGGACTGCCCGTCTGAGGACGACCCCGGCTGAAGGGGGTGGTGGCCGCCCCGAAGGGGCGCGTCCGGCCACGACGGCGTCGCGGATGAGCCAAGGCATCCCACTGCGCTTCCCACACCATCCCGGTGGAGCGCTCATCGCCCGATGGAGGCCAGGAAGTCGTCGATCGCGGCGAAGGCGGTCTCCGGGGCCTCCCGGGTGGGGAGGTGGCCCGCGCCCGGGATCAGCGCGAAGCGCGCCCCGGGGATGGCGGCGGCGTACGCGCGGCCGAAGTCGGGCGGGACGACGGTGTCGTCCGCTCCCCACACCGCGAGGGCGGGCACCGTCACCCGGGCCAGCCGGTACAGCAGCTTCGGATCCGACTTCGACGGCCCCGCGTAGGCCACCAGCGCCTGGAGGGCCGCGGGCGAGGGGCCCCGGCGCGGTGCGGGCGCGCCGGGGCCCTCACCGGGCGGCGGGCCGGGCGGTGCGGTGGGGAACCGCACCTCGTGCCCTTCGACCTCCGGTCCGAAGGCGCCCATGATGATCAGCCCGCCGATGCGGTGGCCCCGGTCGCGCACGGTCATCTCGGAGGCGATCCAGCCGCCGAAGGAGCTGCCGATGACCAGGACATCGCGCAGATCGTGGTCGTCCAGCAGGTCCAGATAGGTCTCGACGAGGTCGCCCACGTCCGAGAACCACTCGGGCCGCGGGGTGTCCTCCCAGCCCGGGTGGGTCGGCGCCAGGACCCGGGAGGTGGCGGCGAAGTGGTCCACGACACCGGCCATGGTGGCGGGCCCGCCACCGCCGTGCAGGACGAGCACGGGCCGGCCCGCGCCCACGTCCCGCACCGTCAGGGCGAGGCCGGGGTAGGGCTCGAGCGTGAATCCGCCGGTCCGGTGGGTGGTCATCGGGCCTCACCGCCCGAGGTGAGCGCGATGAAGGTCTCGCGTGCGATCCGCAGACCGTCCGGGTGGAAGAAGTCGGTGAGGTTGTCGGCGGACTGCGCGGCCGCCGCTTCGGCGCGCGGGAACATGGGTGTCTCGTAGGCGTTCAGAGCCGTCTCCAGATCGTCGTGGGTGGCGAGGGCGAGGCCGAGTTCCGCGCCGTCGAGCATGGCGAGGTTGGCGCCCGCCCCGGCGAAGGGGGACATCAGATGGGCGGCGTCGCCCAGGAGCGTGACACCGGGCATCCGGTCCCAGCGGTGGTCGATGGGCAGGGCGTGGATGGGCCGGGCGACGAGCGGGCCGTCGCTTTCGGCGATCAGCGCGCGCAGCCCCTCGTCCCAGTCGGGGAAGAGGTCCAGCAGCCGCTTCTTGGCCGCCACCGGGTCGGCGGGGTCGATCAGGCCCGAACGGCTCCACTCCTCCGGCGCCTTGACGGCGGCGTAGACGCGGACCCGGTCGCCGCCGTTGCGCTGGGCGATCAGCCCCTTCTCGTCCGCCAGGGCGAACATCGTTCCCCGGCCCACGAGTTCGGCGACGGCGGGGTGCCGGGTGTCGACGTCGCGCAGCAGACAGTCGACGTACGACAGCCCCGAGTAGACCGGGTCGGCTTCGGACACCAGGGGCCGGATCCTGGACCACGCCCCGTCCGCGCCGACCAGCAGATCCGCCTCGACGGTCCGGCCGTCGGACAGGGTGAGCGCGGGCCGCCCCGGGCCGGGGGAGGCCGAGCGGATCTTGTGGCCCCAGCGGACCGTCCCCTCGGGCAGTGAGCGCAGCAGCAGATCCCTCAGCGCCCGGCGGTCGATCTCGGGGCGCTCCTCGCCCTCGTCCCCCTCGCCCGGTTCCGGCGCGGGGATGCGGAAGCCGACCGTGGCGTCCTTGCCGAGCAGGCGCAGCTCCCCGTCCTCGGGGCGGCTGAGCGGCCGGAACTCCTCGAGCAGACCGGCGTGCAGCAGGGCTTGCCTGCCGGACTCCGGATCCATGTCCAGCGAGCCGCCCTGGTCGCGGGCGGTCGCCGACGCGTCCAGCTCGTAGACGGTCGAGGCGATGCCGTGGACGTGCAGGACACGCGCCAGCGTCAGCCCTCCCAGCCCTGCTCCGGCGATGGCGATACGGGGTGCTGTGGACATGGAGATGCCTCCCTGGCTCGGCCCCGGCTTGGCGCCGGTACGCGGCGGATGGCATGAGCGTAGGGCGACGAACGCGTTCGTGGCAAACGCGTTCGTCGCGAACGCGTTCGCCAACGGGTACGATGGCGCCATGACAGCGCACCCCACCGCCCCGCGGAGCCGCCGGGAACGTCCGGCGAAACCGGCCCTGACCCGCGAAGGCATCATCGCCACCACGGTCGAACTCATGCGCGCCGAGGGCCTGGAGCGGGTCACGATGCGCCGCCTGGCCAAGGAGCTGGACACCGGTCCTGCCTCGCTCTACGTCTACGTGCGCAACATGGCCGAGCTGCACGCGGCGGTCCTGGACGAACTCCTCGGCGAGGTCGACCTGAGCCCGGCGGGGGCGGACGGGGACTGGCACGACCGGCTGGTGCGGATCCTCACCTCGTACACCTCGGTGCTGTTCGAGTACCCCGGTCTCGCCCAGTCCGCCCTGGTGGCCCGCCTCTTCGGGAAGCACTATCTGAACCTGGTGGAGGCGCTGCTCGCCCTGCTGGACGAGGGCGGTATCGAGCCCGACCGGGCCGCGTGGCTGATCGACCTGCTGCTCCAGTTCGCCACCGCGACCGCCGCCGAGCACGCCCACCGGACCCCCGGCGACACCCCCCAGAGCGAGGACGACTGGCGGGCGCTCGCCTCGGTGGTGCGGGGCGTCTCACCGCGGACCCATCCGCATATCGCCGCACTCGGCCCACGGCTGCTGTCCGGCTCTCCCCAGGACCGGCTGGCCTGGGGCTTCGACGTCCTCCTCGCCGGGGCGCGGCACACCCCGCTGCCGGAGGTGCTCTCCTCGTCCCCGGCGGACTTCCCGGAGGACCCCGCGGTGGCGTCCGAGGCGTCCGAGGCTTCCGAGGCTTCCGAGGCGAAGTCCCGGGTGGACCCCGGGGACTGAGGCGGCGGGGCTCAACTCCGCCGGAGCGCCTTCTCCATGACCAGCTCCCGGGTCGAGCCGTCCGCCGACGCAGCCGCGAGGGCGGGGCCCCCGGTGACGGGGGTTGACGGTGAGGGCCGACGGAGGGCCCTGTCGTGGCCGATCGTCCCGGGGGCCGGGACGGGCACGCACACCCCGGCCGCCGGACCCGGCTCCCGGGTGGCGACGAAGCCATGCCGCTCGTAGAGGGCGATCGCCGGCGCGTTGTCCGGGAGCACCGCGAGCCGCAGCGCCGTGGCGCCCGACCGCAGGGCCCAGGTCTCGACCGCCCCGATCAGCAGGGCGCCGACGCCGTGGCCGCGCGCCTCGGGGCTGACCCAGACGGACCTCAGCTCCGGCGGCCTCCCGCCGTCCCCGGGCATGCCGCCCGCCATCCCGACGGTCCGGCCGTCCAGCAGGGCGACGACGTGGTAGGCGCCCGGCAGCTCCAGCCGGGCGCGCCACCGCTCCTCGCCACCGCGGTGCCAGTCGGCGAGCCGGGCCTTGAAGGCGTGCGGCGCCTCGGTCAGCGCGGCCAGGCGGGCGTCCCGCCACAGGGGCCAGTCGTCCGTCGAGACCGCCCGCAGTCGCACCATGGGGCTCAGTCTCCCGTGCACCGCCGATCGCGTCGAGCCTGCCCGGCGCCCCACCCGGCCCCCGTCCATCCCCTCATCCGGCCCTCATACGGCCCGCATCCAGCCGCGCCCGCCCCATGAGGGAGATGGCCGGGTTCGGCCCGCTGTGCCATGCTTTGAGGAGAGGCGCCATCCCTTTCGAGGGGGCGCGGCAGCGAAGGCCCCGCCGGTGGTCGTGTCCGGTCGCCGCGCGGAGGCCGATTCAATGGCCCGGGTACGCCCACGAGACCGGCGGTTCACGCGCACGGAGGCGGTGCAGGCGTGCTGTGACCGGGCATGTTCTGGCGTTCACGGGGACCGCGTTGGTGGCTGTCTATGTGCTGGACGCGGAAGGTGCCGAGCTGCGGTTGGCCGAGACGGTGCGCAGCGCCGGGCGGTCGTACGCGCTGCCGGCCCACTACCCCGTGTCCGGGCGCTCGCCCGTCGCCGACGCCTTCCGCGCCGGACACCCCCTGTGGCTGACCCCCACCGAACTCGCCGCCTACGGCCCGGCCGGCCCCACCACGCCCGAAACCCCCACCACGCCCGGCGTCTCGCTGGGGGCGCTGCCGCTGGGCGGGGACGGCAAGGGGCTGGGGTGTCTGGTGGTGGTGGACGACGCGCCCGGCGGTATCGACGCCGACCGCCGCGGCTTCATCGAGCTCTACGCCCACCATGTGGCCGCCGGGGTCGAGGCGGCCGGTCCGCAGGCGCTCACCCAGCCGAAACCCGAGCTTGGCCCGACCCTGGACCGGCTGCGGGTCGGCTCGTTCGCGCTGCTCCTCGACAGCGGGCGGATGACCGCCGACACCCAGGTGCTCGAACTCTTCGGCATTCCGGGGGAGGGCTTCGACGGAAGGGTGGAGACCCTGCTGGCGGTCACCGTCCCGGACGATGTGCCCGCCCTGATGACGGCATTGGAGCCCGACCTGCTGACCTTTGGCACCGCACAGCTGGAGTTCCGGATCCGCCGGCCCAACGGGGAGCTGCGCTGGCTGGGCCTGCGTGCCCGGGTCGAGACGGGGGCGGACGGCACACCCCGACGGATGCTCGGCGTGGTCGCGGAGACCTCGTATCTGCGGCCGAGCGCCGACGAGGTGTCCTTGGTGCAGCGGTTGTCCGCCGCCCTGGCCGGGGCCACCACCGTCCGGGACGTGGGCCGGGCCGTGGTCGGCGCGCTGCGCGATCCGCTGGGGGCCGGCCGGGTCGCGGTCGCCGAGCTCCAGGCCGATCAGCTGGTGGTCGCCGTCCTCACCCCCGCCGAACCCACCGCCTGGCCCGAGGTGTGGCGGACCGCCTGGCGGTCCGAATGGCCCGAGCCGCCCAGTCACGCCCTGCCCTCGCTGGCGGAGGCGCTGCGGGGGAGGCAGATCAGCATCTGGCCCGAAGGCGCCGACCTCGAACCCGGGCTCGCCGGCATCGGCCCCGGCGGCCTCGCCGTCCTCCCGCTCCCGGCGGACGGCCGGATCGTCGGGGTGTGCCTGATCGGATGGGAGCGGCGGCATGAGTTCGGCCCGGAGGAGCGCTCGCTGCTGACCGCGACCGCCGGTCTGGTGGGGCAGGCCCTGGTGCGCGCCCACGCCCTGGACGCCGAGCACGAACTGGCCACCATGCTCCAGCGCAGCCTGCTGCCCCGGAAGCTGCCGGAGCTGCCCGGAGGAGTGGCCGTCACCCGCTATCTGCCCGCGACGATGGGCTTGGAGGTGGGCGGCGACTGGTACGACGTGATCCCGCTGCCCGACGGCCATGTGGCGCTGGTCATCGGCGATGTGCAGGGCCACAGCGCCGCGGCCGCCACGATCATGGGCCAGATGCGCACCGCCATCCGGGCCTACGCCGTGGAGGGCCATCCGCCCGATGTGGCCGTGGCGCACGCCAACCGCCTCCTCGTCGACATGGAGACCGATCTCTTCGCGACCTGCTGCTACGCCGACCTCGACATGGAGGAGGGCGAGGCGTGGTTCGTCCGGGCCGGACACATCCAGCCGCTGCTGCGCCTCCCGGACGGCACCACCCAGGAGCTCGACGTCGAGGGCGGCCCGCCGCTGGGCGTGGTCGCGGACGCCGAGTTCCCGATGACCGCGGCCGGGCTGTCCTCCGGCACCCTGCTCGCCCTGTTCACGGACGGCCTGGTCGAGTCCGCCCGGCTCGACCTGGACGACGGGGTGCGCCGGGCGCGCCAGGCGCTCGCCCGCGCCGACCCGGCCGACCCCGGAGGGGTGGCGGACGAACTGCTCGGCGGGGACAGCCGCCGCGAGGACGATGTCGCGCTTCTGTTGCTGCGCTACGACGGGATGCGGGTGCGGCCCACCCGGGCGAGCTGGACGGTGTGGCGGCTGCCCGACGCCGTGATGCACGCCCGCCGCTTCACCGCGCGCACCCTGCGCAACTGGGGTGTGGAGGACGATCTGGACGTGGCCCTGCTGGTCACCTCCGAGCTGGTCACCAACGCCCTGGTGCACACCCGGGGCGAGGTGCGGCTGAGTCTGACGCTGACCGCGGACCGGCTGCGGATCGCGGTGAACGACATGTCGCCCCGCACCCCCGTCAAACCGGCCGCCGTGGACTGGGAGGCCACCGGCGGCCGGGGGCTGCTGCTCATCGAGGCCATGTCGCAGACCTGGGGCTCGGTGCCGCTGAGCGGGGGCAAGCAGGTGTGGGGTGAGATCTCGCTGTCGTCCCCGTGGGAGGAACGGCGGACGGAGGGGGCCACGCGGACCAGGGACAGGAGGACGAGTCGATGAGCCGTTCGTGGACGCACCTCCGGACGCATTCCCGTACGCACCCTTGTACGCCCGCCGATACGCCCGCGCGCATGCGCTCCCGCACGCGCTGCCGCACGAGCTCCCTGACGCGCGATCGCCTCCGTGCGGCCGTCGCCGTCGCGGCGGGTCTTGGGCTGGCCGTGTCCCTCGCCGCCTGCGGCAAGGCCGCCCAGGTCGGCGAGAGGGTCGGCACGGCCGGGACCCATCGCGCGGCCCTGCGGATCGGCCTGCTGCTCCCGGAGAACGAGATAGTGCGTTTCGAGCGGTTCGACAAGCCGCTGATCCAGAAGCGGGTCAAGGAGCTGTGCCCGCGCTGCACGGTGAACTACGCCAGCGCCCAGCACGATCCGGCCGCCCAGCGCTACCAGATCGAAGCGATGATCACGAACGGGGCCGATGTGCTCATTCTGGACGCGGTGGACACCAGGGCCGTCCGCCACTCCGTGATCCAGGCCCGCCGCGCCAACGTCCCCGTCGTCGCCTACGACCGCCTCGCCCAGGGGCCCATCTCCGGCTATGTCTCCTTCGACGGCGCGGAGGTCGGCAGGCTCCAGGGCAAGGCGCTGCTGAAGGCGCTGGGCCCGCATGCCGAGGACCGCCGGATCGTCATGATGAACGGCTCGTCGACCGACCCCAACGCGGGCTGGTTCGAACGGGGCGCGCGGTCCGTCCTCCGCGGCAAGGTCAAGATCGCCAAGTCCTACGAGACCGTCGCCTGGCGGCCGGAGAACGCCAACCGCAACATGACCGCCGCCATCGCCGCCCTCGGCCCCCACGGCATCGACGGCGTCCTCGCCGCCAACGACGGCCTGGCCGCGGGCGCCATCACCGCCATGAAGACGGCCCGGATCCGGCCGCTCCCCCCGGTCACCGGCCAGGACGCCGAGGCCGCGGGCATCCAGCGGATCCTCTCGGGCGAGCAGTACATGACCGTCTACAAGCCGTTCAAGCCCGAGGCGTACACCGCCGCGGAGATGGCCGTCGCGCTGGGGCAGGGCAAATCGCTCAACGGGATCGCGACGCGGCGGGTCGACAACGAGACCGTCCGTGGCATACCCGCGGTGCTGCTCAGGCCGGTGGCCGTGACCGTGCACAACATAAAGAGCACCGTCATCAAGGACCGTCTGTATCGCGTCGATCAGATATGCACCGAGAAGTATGCGGACGACTGCCGCAGGGCCGGGCTCATCGGCCCGGGCGGGTCGTAGTACGACGCGGAACGAATCGCATGACGGAATGAAGGGAGGAGCGGATGGCCCAACCGTCGGCCCCGCCCCTGCTGGCGCTGAGTGGCGTCTTCAAGCGCTTCGGCGCGGTCCAGGCGCTCACGGACGTCGAGCTGGAGATCCACGCCGGTGAGGTCATCGCCCTGGTGGGCGACAACGGCGCGGGAAAGTCCACTCTGGTCAAGGTGATCGCGGGCGTCGAACCGGCCGACACGGGCACCGTCGAATGGCGGGGCCACCCCGTCCATATCGGCCGCCCGCACGACGCCCAGCACCTGGGGATCGCCACCGTCTACCAGGACCTCGCGCTCTGCGACAACCTCGATGTCGTCGGCAATCTCTTCCTCGGCCGCGAGCTCAGCCGGATCGGCGTGCTGGACGAGGTGGAGATGGAGCGCCGTACCCGGGCCCTGCTGGCGACCCTCTCCATCCGCATCCCCGATGTGCGCCGGCCCGTCGTCTCCCTCTCCGGGGGCCAGCGGCAGACCGTCGCCATCTCCCGGGCGCTGCTCGGCGAACCGCGCCTGGTGATGCTGGACGAGCCCACCGCCGCCCTGGGCATCGAACAGACCGTCCAGGTCCTCGATCTGGTGGAGCGGCTCCGTGAGCGCGGGCTCGGGGTGCTGCTGATCAGTCACAACCTGGGCGATGTCAAGGCCGTCGCGGACTGGGTCGCGGTGCTGCGCCTGGGCCGTAACAACGGGTTCTTCGACGTCACCACCACCTCCCAGGAGCAGATCGTCTCCTCCATCACCGGCGCGTCCGACAACGCGGTGACGCGGCGTGTGGCGCGGGAAGGGGAGCTGTGAGCGTACCCGGTGGATCCACGGTGCGGGGGGCCGAGCGCTTCGCCGACGCGTTCGGGCGCAGACTGGGCGGCGGCACGATCGGCTCCGTCCCGGTCGTGCTCGGACTGCTCGCGATCTGGGCCGTCTTCCAGATCCTCAATCCGCACTTCCTCTCCCCGCGCAACCTCTCCAACCTCAGCGTGGACATCGTCGGCACCGGCATGCTCGCGCTCGGCGTGATCTTCGTCCTGCTGGTCGGCGAGATCGATCTGTCGGTGGGCTCGGTGAGCGGTCTGGCCTCCGCCCTGTACGCCGTGCTGAACGTCAACCTCGGCATGGCCGAGCCGCCCGCCATCGTCCTGGGCGTGCTCTGCGGTACGGCGGTCGGCTTCGTCCACGGCTTCTTCACCGCCGTGGTCGGCGTCCCCGCGTTCGTGGTCACCCTCGCCGGACTGCTGGGGTGGTACGGCCTGATGCTCTTCATCATGGGCACCTACGGCACCATCAACCTCAACGATCAGGGCCTGGTCGCCCAGTTGACCAACTACTACTTCTCCGATGTCGCCGCCGCCTACGCACTGGCGGCGCTCGGCACGGCCGGGTACTTCCTGACCGCCTGGCGGGGCGTCAAGCGCCGCCGCGCCGCCGGAGTGCCCACCCGACCCCCGGCCGTGATCGCCCTGCGCACGGGGGCGCTCGCGGTGATCGCCTTCGCCGCCGCGTATGTGCTCAACCGGTTCCAGGGCCTGCCGCTCGCCCTCCTGATCTTCCTGATCTTCCTGGTCGTCCTCGACTACGTCCTGCGCCGTACGACCTACGGGCGGATGATCTTCGCGCTGGGCGGCGGGGTCGAAGCGGCCCGCCGCGCCGGGATCAATGTGGCCTGGGTGCGGACCTCGGCGTTCATGATGTCGAGCACGATGGCCGCCATCGGCGGTCTGTTCCTGGCCTCCCGGATCAACTCGGTCAGCCAGACCTCGGTCACCACCGACCTGCTGATGAACGCCATCGCCGCGGCCGTCATCGGCGGCACCAGCCTCTTCGGCGGCCGCGGCAGCACCTGGTCCGCCCTGCTGGGTGTGCTGGTCATCCAGTCGATCGCCTCGGGTGTGGCGCTGATGGACATCCAGACCGCCGTGCAATTCATGATCACCGGCGGGGTGCTGCTGCTCGCCGTCGTGATCGACTCCCTCTCCCGCCGCGCACAGCGGGCCCACGGCCGGGCCTAGCGGGGACCGCCTGGCGCCCGGGACCGGTCCCGGGCGCCGGCGCGCACCATACGGGTCGGCCCACGTCCGTTCCGCGATGGGAAGCCACCAGGACGCTGGACCGGTCCGCCGACGCCGTACGGCGGACTGCGGGGCGAGTGGCGGCATCCGGGGTCGGGGGCCGAGACCGATCCGGACTGCGAGCCGACGGCCGGGCCCGGTCCGGCCGCCCTCGGGGTGCCCCCTCGGAAATTAGCCCGCGTCAATGTGTGCGTACGCACGTTCGATAATCATCGCCCGGGTCTCCCACGGGCCGGAGATGGGCCGCCGGGCTCGGGCGCGAAACGTCGCGCTCCTGGCGAGCTCATGGGCTGCCGTAAGCGGAATCGATCGGTCCTGGTAACCCGGTGTCCGCCGGCTCGCGGGGGCGCTGT
Source organism: Streptomyces malaysiensis subsp. malaysiensis (assembly GCF_040653035.1). NCBI lineage: Bacteria > Bacillati > Actinomycetota > Actinomycetes > Kitasatosporales > Streptomycetaceae > Streptomyces > Streptomyces malaysiensis. The sequence continues at coordinate 225,225 of NZ_JBEZNG010000004.1, read as the reverse complement.
GCCACGCTTGAGGCCGGTTCGCGCGCATGGTGCGGGCCGGTGACGTGAAGTGAGGCCGCGGCGTGCAGAAGCCCCGATGGAAGGTCGTGGGGGGAACCCTGCTGCGGGTGACGGCGGTGTGGGCGGTGTCCACGCTCACGATGCTGGCGCTCGCCGGGATCCTCCCGGACTTCCGCTTGAAGTCAGGCGACGGTGACAGCGCGACGCAGATCGCCATCACGGCGGCCAGCGGCGCGGGCGCCTTCGGTGTGCTCAGCGCGCTGGTGTGGCCGCTGCTCGTACGGGCGTTGCTGCTGATGCCCGCGCTGGTGCTGGGGCTGCTGGTGTTCGTGCTCAACGGCTCGATGCTGCTGCTCGCCCTCAGCCTGATCCCGGACGGGCGCGGTGCCGCCGAACCCGAGACCGCCGTCGTGGTCGCGGCCGTGATGTCCGCCGCGTCATCGGCGACCAGCACCTTCCTGACCGTGCGGGACGACGGCGCCTACCGGCGGCGGCTGGCGCGGCTGGCCGGGCGGCGCAGACGGCGGCTCGGTGAGGATGGGGGGAGCGAACAGCCCCCGGGGACGGTGTTCCTCCAGCTCGACGGGGTGGGGCACGCGGTGCTGAGGGAGGCGCTGCGGGAGCGCGACAACCGGCCCCCGGTGATGCCCGCCGTCGCGGGCTGGATCCGTGGCAGCCACAAGGTCACGCCCTGGCGCACCGACTGGTCCAGCCAGACCGGCGCCAGCCAACTCGGCATCCTGCACGGCTCCAACGAGGACGTGCCCGCCTTCCGCTGGTACGAGAAGAAGACCCGGGAGGTGATGGTGAGCAACCGGCCGACCAGCGCGGCGGTGCTTCAACGCCGCGCGGCCGCCCGGGCGGGACACGAGGGGCTCCTGACGATGGACGGGGCGAGCCGGGGCAACCTGTTCACCGGCGGCGCCGATCAGCTGGCCCTGGTCCTCTCGGTCGCCGCGCGGCGCGGTAAGCACAACCGCTCCCGCTCCGGATACTTCGCGTACTTCTCCGACCCCGCCAACGCGACCCGCACCGCCGTGTCGTTCCTGGCCGAGGTGGTCCGCGAGATCTGCCAGTCCACGCGTGCCAAGCTGCGCCGCGAGACGCCCCGGGTCAAACGGGGCGGGCTGTATCCGTTCATCCGGGCGTTCGCCACCGTCGTGGAGCGGGATGTGGTGGTGACGGCGGTGATGGGCGACATCCTCTCGGGCCGTACCGCGATCTACGCCGACCTGGTGGCGTACGACGAGGTGGCCCACCACTCGGGGCCGCGCAGCCGTGACGCCCGGCAGGTGCTCGCCCGGCTGGACCGCTCCATCGCGCTGATCGCCAAGGTCGCCGAGCACGCACCGCGCGATTACCGCATCGTGCTGCTGTCCGACCATGGGCAGAGCCCCGGCGAGACCTTCGCGGGGGCGTACGGGCTGCGGCTGGAGGACCTGGTGCGGGCCGGCTGCGGGCTGCCCGTCTCGCGGCGCGCCGGGCGGACCCCGAGCGGGGCCGAGGCGCGCGAGGCGGGGCGGGCGGCGCTGCACCGGCCGGAGAAGCCCGGGGCGGACGGGGAGGTGCGGTGCGCCGGACGGGGCGCCGCCGATGTCGTCAGCGCCCACGACACCGCCGTCTCCGTTCCGATCGTGCTCGCGTCCGGAAATCTGGGCCTGGTCTCCTTCCCCGATGTACCGGGGCGGATGAGCCGCGAACAGATCGACGCCCGCCACCCCGCGCTGCTGCGCACGCTCGCCGACCACCCCGGGGTGGGCTTCGTGCTCGTACGGTCCGAGGCGCACGGCGCGGTGGTCCTGGGCCCGCGCGGCGCCGAGCACCGGCTGGACACCGGGGAGGTCCTCGGGACGAGTCCGCTCACGGTCTTCGGCCCCGGTGCGGAGGCCGCCGTACGCCGTACCGCGCACTTCCGGAACGCCCCCGACATCATGGTCAACTCCGCCTATCACCCGGCGCGCGGCACGGTGCACGCCTTCGAGGAGCAGATCGGCTCGCACGGCGGGCTCGGCGGGGAGCAGGGGCACCCCTTTCTGCTGTGGCCCGCCGGGCTGACCCCGCCGGTGGCGGCGGGGGAGGAGCTGGTCGGGGCGGAGCAGGTGCACCGGGTGCTGCGGCGCTGGCTGGAGGAGGCGTACGGGCCCCAGGTGCCGGACAGGGAGACGGCGGCCGCGGGGGAGGCGTACGCATCGGCGGCGGAGGATGCCCCGGCGGCGGAGCAACCAGTGGCGGAGGGCCGGTCGGCGGAGGGGGCGACGGACGCCGAGGTGCCCGTCGACACCGGGCCGTCCAAGGCGTCCGGCGCGGCGCGCACCGTGCCGGATTCCCGGTGGGACGGCGCGCCCGCCGCACCGTTTACCGTGGTCAGCCGGGTGGTGCCGGATAAAACCCGCTGACTTCGACGCGGCACGGGAGCCGGGCGGCGGAGGGCTCGGACGCCGCGTCGTGTGGGCGCGCACCGCGATCATTCCGTGGACGCGGTTTCGGCGCCCGCCCGTATCGGGTGTAAGGAAGAGGTATGCGCGTTCCGCCCGACCTCACCCGTATCGGTGGGGATTCGCGGTCGAGCCGGGCGCTGTTCGCCGTCCCGCTCGTCATGATCCTCGCGGTCACGGTGATCGACCTCCACACACCGCAGAACGTCCACCTCGGCCCCTTTCTGATCGCGGCACCCGCGATCACCGCGTCCTTCGCGGGCGCGGGCGGAACCGCCGCGATCGGCTCCCTCGCGGTGGTGGCCCAGATCATCATCGGTGTGTTCCACGGCGGTCTGGAGACCTCCAACCACCAGGCGCAGATTGTCGCGCTGTTCTTGATATCCGGGCTGGTGACCAGCTTCCGCTATGCCACCGACCGGCACCGACGTCGGCTGAGACAGGTCCGTTCGGTGGCCGTGGCGGCGCAGGAGGTGCTGTTGCGGCCGCTCCCCGAACGGATCGGGGAGCTGAATATCGCCTCGCTGTATCTCGCGTCCGACGAGGAGGCCCAGATCGGCGGTGATCTGTACGCGGCCGTCCGCACCGAGCGGGCGACCCGACTCGTCATCGGGGACGTACGGGGGAAGGGGCTCGCCGCGGTCGGCGACGCCGCCGTGCTGATCGGGGCCTTCCAGGGGTCGGCCTACCACAATCTCTCACTGCCGGGCATCGCCACCCACCTGGGCAGCGCCATGTGCTGGAACTGGCAGCAGACCGGCGGTGACGAGCGGAAGTCCCTGGAGTCCTTCGTGACCGCGGTGATGCTGGACGTCTACGACGACGGCCCGGTGACCGGGATGGTGAACTGCGGACACCCCTCACCCCTGCTGCTCCACAAGGGCGAGATCGCGACGCTGGACGTGCGCGAGCCCGCGGTGCCGCTGGGCATGGAGCCGCCCGAGGAGGGCGACTTCCAGGTCGAGATGTTCCGCTTCGAGTACGGCGACCTTCTGGTGCTGCACACCGACGGCGTCGTGGAGGCCCGGGACGAGAGCGGCACCTTCTATCCGCTGCCCGAACGGCTCGCGTGCTGGAAGGGCGGCAGCCCGCAGTCGCTGGTGGACTATCTCCACGCCGATCTGCTCCGGCACACCGGCGGGGCCGTCAACGACGACGCGGCCATCGTGGTGATCGCCCGGTGTGCCTGGGCGCCGCCCGCTCCTCCTCCCGCTACCCGGTCGACTCGGAGATCTGGACACGCTCGCCGGAAGCCGTGGCGGCCTCCGGCGCCCGGCGGGACCAGCGGCCCGCGATGATCGCGCACACCATCAATTGCAGCTGGTGGAAGAGCATCAGCGGCAGGATCACCGGCCCGGCCGCGGCCCCGAACAGCACCGCGGCCATGGGCAACCCCGTGGCCAGGGATTTGTTGGAGCCGCAGAAGACGATGGTGACGCGGTCCTCCCGGCCGAAGCCCAGCCGCCGTGCGGCGAACGACGTCGTGGTGAGGGCCAGCCCCAGCACCGCCCCGGCCAGCCCCAGCAGCCCGAACAGCCGGGCCGGGGTGATCTGGTTCCAGAGGCCCTCCGTCATGCCCCGGCTGAACGCCGTATAGACCACCAGCAGGATCGAGCCCCGGTCCAGGAGGGCGAGCACCTTCTTGTGGCGGCCGATGAAGGACGCGGTCCAGCGGCGCAGCGCCTGCCCGGCCAGGAAGGGGAGCAGCAGCTGGGTGGCGATGGCCAGCAGCCCGTCGACCGAGAAGCGGACGTCCGAGCCGATCAGCCACGCCGCGAGCAGCGGGGTGACGATCATGCCGAGCAGGCTGGAGTACGTCCCCGCGCAGATGGCGGCCGGGACATTGCCCCGGGCGGTGGAGGTGAGCGCGACCGAGGACTGGACGGTCGAGGGCACGACACACAGGAAGAGCAGACCCGTGTAGAGCCGGTCGGTGAGGAGGAACGGGGCGAGGCCGCCCGCGGCCAGCCCCAGCAGCGGGAAGAGCACGAAGGTGCTCGCGCCCACCACCAGGTGCAGTCTCCACTGCCGCAGTCCGCCCAGCGCCTCACGGGTGGACAGCCGCGAACCGTAGAGGAAGAAGAGCAGCCCGATCGCGATGTCCGCGGCGCTGCCGACGGCCGTGGCCGCCGCCCCGCTCGCGGGCAGCAGCGCCGCCAGCGCGACCGTCCCGAGGAGGGCGGCGACATAGGGGTCCACCGCCCTCCCGAGCCGGCCCGGCCACGACAGTGGCCAGGACTTCCGCCGCATCTCAATCACCGCTTCCGGCCTGCCACGGGGGATGGCCGATCCGCGGCAGCACCCGATCCGCGCCGGCGATGTCGCCGGCCAGGATGTCGATGGCGCCGCCGCCCCCGTCGTGGTCGCTGCCCGCCGTGCCACGGCTCAGCAGCAGGGTGTTGAGGGTGCGGTCGACCTCCAGCCACGAGTCCGCACCGGAGTTGTCGATGACCACCAGACCGCTGTGCGGCCCGGTGACGAGCGCGGGGGTGCGGTCAGGCCCGCAGTCGTCCCGCCGAGTGCCGCCCGCGGGTGGGGTCGTGGCCGTGGCGGGGACCGCTGGGGCCGCGCACAGCAGACCCGCGGCGACCGCGAGGACGAACCCGGCCCTGGACGGGCGGGGCGAGCCGGACGGGCGGGGCGAGCCGGTGTCCTTGCCCGGCTTACGGTGGCGGCCGGGGCCGGGTTCGAGGAATGAGGGCATATCGCGCGGCCTCGGCTCAGACCCTGGCGGGACGAAGGATTCCATGGTGCCTGCTGATGTTCTTCTCCAGCAGCTCCGTGGCGCCCTTGACCCCGATGGATCCGGACTTCCGGGCGTCCGGCAGCCGCCCGTCCGCCGTTTTGAGATCGCTCAGCGCCCCGTCGATCGCCCCATGGGCGGCGAACAGACAGGGTGTGCTGTAGATGGCGACATCCACCCCCAGTTCGGTCAGCTCGGAGAGGGAGAGCCTCGGCGACTTCCCGCCCGCGATCTGGTTGAACAGCAGGGGTTTGTCGCCGATGACCGTGCGGACCTTGCGGATCCACTCCACGCTGCGCACCCCGTCCACGAGGACGACATCCGCTTCGGTCTCCGCCAGCGCGGCCGCCCGGCGCAGGATCTCGGACTCCTCGGTGGCGTCCGTCCGCGCCACCACCACCATGTCCTTCCTGCTGCTCAGCACCAGCTGGAGCTTTTCGAGGTACTCCTCGAGCGGCAGGATCAGCTTGCCGTCCGCGTGGCCGCAGCGGCGCGGGCGCCGCTGGTCCTCCAGGATCACCCCGGAAGCCCCGGTGCGCTCCAGCCGCTGCACCACATGGCAGGCGACCTCGGCGTCCACATAGCCGTCGTCGATGTCCACGAGCAGATGGTGTTCGGGGAAGGCGAGCCGCAGCCGCTCCACGAAGGCGAGCATGTCGGGCCAGGCGATGAAGCCGATATCGGGAAGCCCGTAATGCGATGCGGCGAACCCGAATCCGGATACGAAGAAGCCGTTGTAGTGCTGTGCGGCGATGGAGGCCGAGTACATGTCGTAGATGCCGATGAGAGGAGTAGTGGGAGGCGAACTGACGGCATTTCGGAGGGCATTGCCGTAGCGCATGATGTCCCCTTGAGTTCGGTGCCTTTCGGCATTGCGGCACGGTGTCACGTCTGCGCGGGATAGGTCTGGGGAAGGCCAAGAAACGGTAAAGCAACCCGCCGCGTTTTCCTGAAGATGCCCGGCCCTGCTCGGGCCGGGGTCGAACGTTCCTGGAGCGCCGTGGAGCTCTTTCCGCCCGGAAATGGCACGGCCCAGGTGCTCTCCTCCCTCACCTCCATTACCTGGGCGGTAATCGACCCCCGCGCCCGGCGGCGGCAGGGTTGAGGCATCGGGTTCCGGGCCGGCGCCCTCCGGTCCGGGATCCGATGCCAACCAGGGCATTTCAATGGAGGAGTGACCAGATGACGCAGTACGACACCGCCGTCGCCCGCTACTTCGAGGCATGGAACGCCAGCGGCCCCGAGGCCATCGCCAAGGCCGTCGCCGCGGCCTGGACCGAGGACGGCGGCTACACCGACCCGCTGGCCGAGGCGCGCGGCCATGAGCAGCTGGCCGCCGTCATCGCCGGGGCCCAGAAGCAGTTCCCCGGCTGCGAGTTCCGGCTCACCGGCGCCGTGGACGGCCACCACGACATGGCCCGCTTCAGCTGGGAGCTGGTCTCCACGGCCGACGGCTCCGCGCCGGTCGCCGCGACCGATGTGATCACCCTGGCCGAGGACGGCCGGATCCGCACCGTCCTCGGCTTTCTGGACCGGGTCCCTACGACCGGCTGAACCCGCCCAGGGCGGCGGCGGTCTCCGGGTCGGCCGGGAGGAAGGTCTCGATGGCCAGCTCGGAGACCGTGACGTCCATGGGGGTGTTGAAGGTCGCGATCGTCGAGATGAACGACAGCACCCGCCCGCCGTGCTCGATCATCATCGGCAGGGCGAAGGGCGGGGTGTCACCGGCGGTCGCCGTCTCCCGGCCACCGGTCTCGGGCAGCGGATAGGCGGCCACCTCGTCGTACAGCGCGCGCAGCGGCGAGGAGCGCATCAGCGCCAGCTGCCGGTCCATCTGGTCCAGCAGATGGCCACGCCATTCGCGGAGGTTGCGGATGCGCGGGGCGAGCCCCTCGGGGTGCAGGGTGAGGCGCATCGCGTTCAGCGGGGGTTTCAGCAGATGGTCCGCCACCCCCTCCAGGAGCGCCGCGATACCCCCGTTGGCCGCCAGCACCTGATAGGTGCCGTCCACCACCAGCGCGGGAAACGGCTCATAGCCGGTCAGCAGCCGCTCCAGGGATTCGCGCAGGGCGTTCATCGACGGGTCGTCCACCGACCGCTCCGGATAGTGCGGGGCGTAACCGGCGGCGATCAGCAGGGCGTTGCGCTCGCGGACGGGGACGTCGAGATGGTCGGCGAGCCGGAGCACCATCTCCTGGCTGGGCCGCGACCGGCCGGTCTCGATGAAGCTGATGTGACGTGCGGAGGAGTCGGCGCGCAGCGCGAGCTCCAGCTGGCTGATCCGGCGGCGGTCCCGCCACTCGCGCAGCAGTGTGCCCACCCGGGGCGGCGCGGCAGTCGTCATGAGCCGAAGGTAGCCGACGGCGAGCGGTGCCCATGGCAGGGTGGAGGGGCCACCGGTCACCCGCGACGAAGGGATGTGTCATGGCAGTCCAGCCGCTCACGGACCAGGAGATCCAGCGCCGTCTGGAGGCGCTTCCCGGCTGGTCGTTCGCGGACGACCGGCTCTCACGGACGTATGTCTTCAAGGGCCATCCGCAGGCGGCCGGGCTGGTGGCGGAGATCGCCACGATCCAGGAGGAGCTCGACCACCACTCCGATCTGACCCTCGGCTACAACAAGGTCGGCGTCTCGGTGAACACCCACAGCGTCGGCGGCAAGGTGACCGCGCTCGACTTCGAGCTCGCCGGCCGGATCGAGGAGATCGCCCCGCAGCACGGCGCCCGCGCCGACTGACCGGCCGTACGGACCCCAGAGGTCCGGGCTGACCTCGGAGGTCAGCCCCGGGCGTGCCGGAAGCGGGCCAGCCCCTCCTGGAGGTCCACGATCGGGTCGGGGTAGTCCAGCCGGTCCCGCTCGGCCTTCGGCAGCCGCCAGGGCGTATGGACGCCGGAGCCCGCCACCTCGGCCAGCTCCGGCACCCAGCGCCGCACATACGTGCCGTCCGGGTCGAACCGCCGGGCCTGCGCCAGCGGGTTGAGGACCCGGTTCGGCCGGGTGTCGGTGCCGGTGCCCGCCGCCCACTGCCAGTTCAGCTGGTTGTTGGCCACATCCCCGTCCACCAGCAGGTCCAGGAAGTGCCGGGCGCCGATCCGCCAGTCCTGGTAGAGCGTCTTGGTGAGGAAGCTCGCCACCAGCAGCCGCGCCCGGTTGTGCATCCAGCCCTCGTGGCGCAGCTGCCGCATCCCCGCGTCGACCAGCGGATAGCCGGTGCGCCCGGCCTTCCAGGCCGCGACCTCCGCGGTGTCCTCCCGCCACCGGTCGCCCCGCGGGCGGTAGTCGGCGTGCGCGGCGTCCGGCCGGGCGGCCAGCACCTGATGGTGGAAGTCCCGCCAGGCCAGCTGCCGTACGAAGGCGTCGGCGCCCGGTCCGCCCGCCTCCCGTGCCCGGTGCACCAGCTCCGCCGGGGACAGACAGCCGAAGTGCAGATACGGGGAGAGCCGGGAGGTGGCGTCGCCCGCCAGGTCGTCCTGCCGGTCGGCGTAACTCCTCAAGCCCGACCGCCACCAGGAGCGCATACGGCGGCGGCCCGCCGTCTCCCCGCCCTCGGGCAGCCCGGGGGAGGGGCTGCCCGGGGCGAGCGAGGTGACCGCCGCCACCGGCTCCGAGCGCGCCCCGGACGGCACATCGACCGTGCGCGGCGCGGTGAGCGGCTGCCGGAGCCCGGCCCGCTGCCAGGCGCGGAAGTACGGGGTGAAGACCGCGAAGTGGTCCTTGCCCGCCGGGGTCACCTCGCCCGGTTCGACCGCCGTCACCACCGCGCCGTGCACCCGCAGCCGCCGTCCGTCCGCCTCCAGCGCCTCGCGCAGCCGCCGCTCGCGGCGGGTGGCGTAGCCGCTCACCCCGCCCGCGATATGCACCTCGTCCGCGTCCGTCTGCCGCGCCGCCCGCAGGATCTCGGCCACCGCCTCGCCCTTGCGGACCACCAGCCGCCCACCGCGTCCGCGCAGGCCCGCGTCGAGGTCGGCCAGCGCGTCCGCCAGGAACGCCACCCGGTTGGGGACGGCGAACCCGGTCCCGGCCAGGTCGCGGTCCACGACGAATAGCGGAACGACCCGCTCCGCGGAGCCCGTCGCGCCGCGCAGCACGGGGTTGTCGGACAGCCGCAGATCGGAGGTGAAGACGGAGAGGGACGTGCTCATCCCTCTCCCTTACCTCACGCGGCCCCGCAGATCGGGGCATTTCACCCGATGTCGCCCGCTCGTGCCGAGGGGAACGGCACGCCGGGAGGAACGTCGTGCCGGGAGGAACGGCACGCCGGGGGTGATGTCACGCCGGGGGGAACGTCAACAGGACCAGCGGATCGCTCGTCGGTGCCTTCGACCCTCCGGCCGGTTCGATCGTCACCCCCATCGCCGACGCCTTCCCGACCGCCCCGCTGAGGACCGCCGCCGCGCTCCGGCCCGAGGAGTCCATCAGACCGGCCGGGCGCATGGTGCCGCCGTCGCTGAACCACAGCTGGTAGATCCGCCCGGCGGGCGGCTCGGGCAGCCCCGAGGCGAGGAAGGCCGCCTGGTTCAGCCCGTGCGAGACCACTACCGTGCCGGTCGAGCCGTCCGCCATCCGGCCGCTGCGGCTGCGCGCGTCGGGCGCGGCCAGCACCCGGGTCACCTCCTCCGCCGCGGCCACCCGCCGCTCGGAACGGTCGGCCGTGTCACGGGCGTCGGACGCCTCCCGGTACTGCCACACCGCGGCCCCGCCGAACGCGGCGGCCGCGGCCACACAGGCCGCCAGCGCGAAGCTCATCGCCCGCCGCCCGGTGCGCCGCCGGGGGCCGGCGTGGGACTCCCGGGCCTCCCGCGCCGCCACCCGGGGCGGCTCCTGGCGGACCGTGGCGATCCGCCGCATCACATCGTCCTTCATCGTCGGGGGCGGCGTCAGAGCCGTGGCCACCGCCAGCTTCGCGGCGGTCTCCCGCAGCTCCCGCACCTCCTGACGACAGGCGTCACAGACCGCCAGATGCCGCTCGAACTCGGTCAACTCCCGCCCCGACAGGGCGTACACCGCATACGCCCCGGTCAATGTGTGCAGATCCGCCCTGGTCATGCGCCGACCCCCATGCAGTCCCGGAGCCGGATGAGCCCGTCCCGGAGTCTGGTCTTCACGGTCCCGAGCGGCAGGGACAGCAATTCCGCCACCTCACGGTAGGAACGGCCCCGGTAGTAGGCGAGGGTCACCGACTGACGCTGGAGCTCGGTCAGCGTCCGCATGCACCGCCGCACCTGCTCGCGTTCGAGCCTGGCCTCCACCTGCTCGGTCACCTCTTCGAACGCCGGGGTACGGGAGAGCAGCGCGGCGCGCTCCTCGCGGTCGGAGGCGGCCTGCGCCGAGCGCACCCGGTCCACGGCGCGCCGGTGTGCCACCGTCATGATCCAGGCCATGGCGCTGCCCCGGCCCGGTTCGAACCGCGCCGCGGACCGCCACACCTCGACCAGGACCTCCTGGGTGACCTCCTCGGCCTGGGCCGGGTCGCGCAGCAGACTGCGCGTCAGCCCCAGGACGGGCCCGCTGACGGCGTCGTAGAGGGCTCCGAACGCGTTCTGGTCCCCCCGGGCCACCATCTGGAGCAGCTCTTCGAGGTCCGGTCCGCGCGCGGCCGGTCCGCCGATGTACACGGGTTCTCTCACAAGCCGTCCTTCCGGGAACGATGCGGCGCACACGGGGGTGTCGTACCTCATTCGTCGCCCGGACGGGTCCGGATTGGTCAAGGTGCTCCGAACACATCAAGGTGTGCCGGACACGCGCTACGGGGCTGCGGACACGCGCCGCGGGTGTGCGGACACGCGCGAGGCCACCGGCGGCCCGCTCGGCCGCGGCGGCCTCGGCGCCCCGGCGCCCCGGCGTCAGTCAGTGGTGAGGGTGAGCCCGTAGGTCGTCAGGATCGGGTTCACCGGCTGGTAGTACGTCGTTCCGCCGACGGTGCAGTTGCCGGAGCCGCCGGAGGTGACGCCCTGCGCCTCGCTGCCCGAGATGTACGGGCCGCCGGAGTCACCCGGTTCGGCGCAGACGTTGGTGCGGGTGACGCCCCTGACCGTGCCCTGGGGATACTGCACGCTGGTGTCGTGCTGCTGGATGGTGCCGCAGTGCCAGCCGGTCGTCGAGCCGGAGCGGCAGACGGACGAGCCCACCGGCGCCGCCTGCGAGCCGGTGACGGTGACATTGGCGCCCGCGGGGCCGATCACCCACGGCTGCGGAGTCCAGTCGGCGTTGGTGGACACCCATGCGTAGTCACTGCCGGGGAAGGTGGAGCCCTGGAAGCTGCCCTGGGCCACCCGGTTGAAGCCGGTGGTGGTGTCGCCCGGACTGCCGCAGTGGCCGGCGGTGACAAAGCCGTTCCGCTCGCCCTGGGCCACCGGGAAGCCGATCGAGCAGCGGCCGGCGTCGTTGATGTAGAACGCCTCGCCGCCGCGCAGGTCGTACAGCGGGCCCGGCCGCTCGGCCGACTCCACCACCCGTACGACCTCCCGGTCCGCACCGCTCGCGGCGACGAACGCGGCCGCCTCGTCGGGCTTGGCCGACTGCACCACGACGCTGTTGCTCTTGACGTCGACATACCAGGCGGAGGCGACATCGGCCGCCGGGGGCCGCTCCGAGGCGGCGCGGTCCAGGGCCTCCTTGGCGTCGGTGAGGGCCTTGAGGTTGTGCTTGACGACGGCGGCCTTGGCGCCCCCGGCCGTGATGGTGCCGCTCTGCTGCTCGTCGGTGGTGGCGACGGTGAGCTCGGCGGTGTTGCCGGACACCCACGCGCCGCCGTAGGTGCTGCCCAGGCTCTTGCGCAGGCCCGGTTCGGCGGCCCCGGCCCGGAACTCGTTGGATATCCGCATCCGTGCCTCATCGGCCGTCAGGCCCAGATCGCGCTGCATCGAGGCCAGCATCTCGGGGGGCACCTCCCTCCGGGGCCGGGGGGAGGGTTCACCGGGATCAGCCACCGCGGGTATGCCGTTCCCCAGGAAGAGGGCGGCTATCGCGATGGTGCAACCGGCGGCCAACTCGAGGCCGTGACGGCGTCTGCGGGACATCTTCGGTCTCCTCGGCTAGGGAAGTGGTCACGCTGTGTACCCATCTGGGCGCCAAGCGTAATTGCCGGGGACGTGCCTCGCTCGGTGGGCCGCATCGGCCCCGTATCGGGGGTCATGCGCCCGGGATATGCCACGACGCGGCCGGGGGCGACCGACGTGACCACGGGTCCATCACCGCGACGCGGATACGGGTCCGCCCCGCCGCGGGGCACGCGACGGGGCGGACGGCGGAGCCGGTGGAGCGCTCGGGCGCACCCGGGCGCTCGGGCTCACCCGTTGAAGGTCTCGGGGTCGAAGCCCAGACGGACGCCGGTCCCGAGGGAGTCGATCGCCGCGAGGTCCTCGGAGTCCAGCTGGAAGTCGAAGACGTCGATGTTCTCCTTGATCCGCGACGGGGTCACGGACTTGGGGATCACCACGTTGCCGAGGTCCAGATGCCAGCGCAGCACCACCTGGGCCGGGGACTTCCCGTGCTTCTCGGCGATCGCCGCCAGCTTCGGGTCCTCCAGCAGGCCCTTGCCCTGGCCGAGCGGGGACCACGCCTCGGTGGCGATCTCATGGCGGGCGTTGAAGGCGCGCAGCTCCGCCTGCGGCAGCTGCGGGTGCAGCTCGATCTGGTCGATCACCGGGACGATCGAGGTCTCGGAGAGCAGCCGCTGGATGTGGGCGGGGTGGAAGTTGGACAGGCCGATGGCCTTGGCGCGGCCCTCGGCGTAGATCTTCTCGAACGCCTTCCACGAGTCCACGTACTTGTCGACCGCGGGCAACGGCCAGTGGATCAGATAGAGGTCCACATACTCCAGACCCAGCTTGGTCAGCGAGGTGTCGAAGGCGCGCAGGGCCGAGTCGTACCCCTGGTCGCCGTTCTGGAGCTTGGTGGTGATGAACAGCTCGTCGCGTGCGATGCCCGACGCGGCGAGCCCCTTCCCCGTGCCCTCCTCGTTGCCGTATATGGCGGCGGTGTCGATGCTGCGGTACCCGGCGTCCAGCGCGTTGCGCACCGCGACCTGTGCCTCGTCGTCCGGGATCTGCCAGACACCGAAGCCGAGCTGCGGCATCCGTACGCCGTTGTTGAGCGTGATGAAGGGGACGTTGCTCACGAGCAGTCGATCCTTACGTCGGATGTGGATTACATGCTTCCAACATTCACAACGATCAACGGTCGGCCCTCATTCCCACGGGCCCGCCTACCAGGCCCGCCCGCGCAGGACCACCACCCCGTTCCCGTCCGCCCCGATGCGCTCCGCCGCCCGCCGCGCCGCCTGTGCCAGCGTGGGCACCTCGCCCAGCAGGGCGTAGAGCCCGTCCGCGAAGGCCGCCGAGGCCGCGCCGTCCAGCGGGCCGCGATGGGCGACGACCACCTCGGCCGCACGGGCGAAGAGCGCCGCCAGGGGCGCGCCGTCGGGGCAGCCGAGCACCACACCGAGCAGCGGGGCGCCGGTCAGCCGGCGGTACGCGGTCAGCAGCTCGGCCAGGCGGGCGGCGGGTGTGCGATACGCCTGCCCGTCGCCGTCCTCGAAGACCAGTGTGTGCCCCTCGCGGCGGCAGACCAGATGCAGCACATCCGGGCGTACGGTGAGGATCCGCCGCAGATCGGCGGCGGCCGCGGCGGGGCACCGGTCCACCGTGAGGACGCCCCGCGCGGCCCGCCGGACCGCGGCTAACTCCTGGGCGCCCGGGGCGGCGCCGGTCACCAGCACCCGCCGGACACCGCCTCCGCCCGGCTCCCGTACCGCGGCGCGGAACACCTCGTTGTGCGGATAGGTGGCACAGGCGGCGGCCAGGACGCGCAGTCTGCCGTCCGCGACCCGGTCCGCGGCCACCGCGTCGGCCACCGCGGACCAGAACTCGGCGGCGGTGGTGGCCGCCGGGATGTGCTCGGTGGGGAAGCCCGCCCTGCGCAGCAGTGCCACGGCGGACGAGCCGGGCGGGAAGACCCGCGTCAACTCCCCGATCTCCTCGGTCGTCAGCGCCGGATGCCCGTCCCCGTCCTGGCCGTCCACCGTTCCCTGTCGCTCCTTGCCTGTGCTCGTACCGCTTGTGCCCCCCGTTCCGTCTCCCCGTCTCCCCGTTCCCCCGTTCCGCCTCCGCGTGTGGCGCCTCTACTGAAGCGCGGCCAGCCGCAGGGGTTCGTCGAGCTCCTCCCGGAAGCGGTGCAGGGTGTGCCCCTCGCGCACCGTCGCGCCCACCGCGACCGCCGCCCGGCTCACCGCCCCGCGTGGTGCCCGTACCACCATGGCCAGCCGGTACGTACCACCGATGCGCACCGCCGAGGTGTGCCGGATCTCCCAGCCCGGGTCGGAGCGCAGCTCGCGCCGCGCCTCCAGGCAGATCCGCTCACCGTACGCGGTGCGGGCACCGTCGTGGAATCCGAGCCGGGGGCCGAGGTGGGCCGCGTGGGCCGGTGCGGTGGCCTTCGCATCCGCGGTGAGCTGGCGCGGGGTCATGGACCAGGCCACCGGCTGGAAGACCGCGGTGCCCCGCCGCACCGGTTCGGCCGTGAGGGTGACATCGAGATTGACCGAGTGCAGTGCGGGGTCCGGCGCGTCCCGGGCGCAGGTCACCGACAGGTGCACCAGGTGGTAGACGGCGTTGTCCGCCTCGGTTCGGAGGAAGTCCAGGAGTTCCGGATCCGGTCCGACGAGCTCCGTGGTCACCGGTAAGGCCACCGGCCCGCCCAGGATCACCCGTCCGGCCAGCCTCGGGCCGCTGGGCTGGGGTTTTTCCTCGGACATCAGTGCCAGTTCGCGTTCGGGAAGTTCGGGGAGAATGACGTCGATCATTTCGTGCCCCCTTCGCGGCTCAGGTTTGGTACAGCGCCTCGACCTCGACGGCGTACGCCTGTTCGATGGCCTTTCGCTTCAGTTTCAGCGAAGGCGTCAGCAGACCATGCTCCTCGGAGAACTGCGCGGCAAGTATCCGGAAGGTACGAATCGACTCCGCCTGGGAGACGGTGGTGTTCGCCGCGACCACCGCACGCCGGATCTCGGTCTCCAGATCGGGGTCCCGGACCAGGTCGCCCGGTGGCATCTCCGGTTTGCCGCGCATCGTCAGCCAGTGTGCGACCGCCTCCGGGTCCAGCGTGACCAGCGCCGCGATATACGGACGGTCGTTGCCGACCACCAGGCACTGGGCGACCAGCGGATGCGCCCGCACCCGCTCCTCCAGGCCCACCGGGGAGACGGTCTTGCCGCTCGAGGTCACCAGGATCTCCTTCTTCCGCCCGGTGATCGTGAGGTAGCCGTCCTCGTCCAGCGTGCCCAGATCGCCGGTGGCGAGCCAGCCGTCGCGCAGCACCGCGTCGGTGGCCTTGGGATCGCCGAGGTAGCCCTCGAAGACCTGGCCGCCGCGCACCCACACCTCGCCGTCGTCGGCCAGATGCACCGTGGTGCCGGGTATCGGCACCCCGACCGTGCCGAAGCGGGTCTGCTCGGGCGGGTTGGCGGTGGCGGCGGCGGTGGACTCGGTGAGGCCGTAGCCCTCGTAGATGGTCACGCCCGCGCCCGCGAAGAACAGCCCGAGCCGCCGCTCCATCCCCGAACCGCCCGACATGGCGTGCCGGACCCGGCCGCCCATCGCGGCGCGCACCTTGCCGTACACGGTCTTCTCGAAGAACTGGTGCTGCATGCGCAGGGCGGCGCTCGGCCCCGGCCCGGTGCCGAACGCCTTGGCCTCCTGCGCCTCCGCGTACCGCACCGCCACGTCCACGGCCCTCTCGAAGATCCCGGACTTGCCCTCCGTCTCGGCCTTGCGGCGGGCCGCCGCGAACACCTTCTCGAAGATGTACGGCACCGCGAGGATGAAGGTCGGCCGGAAGGTCTTCAGATCGGGCAGCAGCGCGGCGGCCGAGAGCTTGGGCTGGTGCCCGAGCTTGACCTTGCCGCGGATGGAGGCGACTTCGACCATCCGGCCGAAGACATGGGCGAGCGGGAGGAAGAGCAGGGTGGCGGCCTCGTCGTTCCGCTTGGAGTGGAAGGCCACCTCGTAGCGCTCGACGATGTTGTCGCACTCGGCCATCAGATTGGAGTGGGTGATCACACAGCCCTTGGGCCGGCCGGTGGTGCCCGAGGTGTAGATGATGGTCGCGGGATGCTCGGGGGTCACGGCCAGCCGGTGCCGTTCGACCGTGTCGTCCTCGATCGACTCCCCGTCGGCCAGCAGCTCCTCCAGCGCCCCCGCGTCCAGCTGCCACAGGCGCCTGAGATGCGGCAGCCGGCCGACCACCGAGCCGACCGTCATCGCGTGGTCCTCATGCTCCACCACACAGGCGGAGACCCCCGCGTCATGCAGCATCCAGCAGACCTGCTCGGCGGAGGAGGTGGGGTACAGCGGGACGCTCGTGGCGCCCACGGTCCACAGCGCGAAGTCGAAGAGCGTCCATTCGTAGCGGGTGCGGGACATGATGGCGACCCGGTCGCCGAAGCGGACCCCGTGGGCCAGCAGCCCCTTGGCGAGCGCCGTCACCTCGTCCCGGAACCGGCCCGCGGACACGTCCTCCCAGCGTTCGTCCGCGGTCTTGCGCGCCAGCGCCACCCGGAGGGGGTCGGAGTCCGCATGGTCGAAGACGGCATCCGCCAGTCCTCCGGCCTGAGGCGGCGTCGCCAACGGGGGGACGGTGAACTCGCGCAATACCTTGCTCCTTGAAGCCGCTGGGCACAGCGCCGCGACCGTACCCGATCCGGCCCCGATACGGGAGAGGTGTTTTGTGCCCGGAACGCACGGAATGCCGGGCGGGCGGGGAGGTGAAAGGTGGTCAATCAGGCGCCGACGAGGGCGGATTGCGTGGAGTCTGCTCCTATGCGCCGCGTGTGTGGCTTATATGTAACGGTCTTCTGCACGAAATCTCTCCGATCGCGGCACCGGCCCCGCCAGGATCGCGGCGGCGAGTCGCTCCGCGGCGGCGTGCGAGGCACCGTCCCGCTGCCGCTTTCCGTACAGCAGTACGAAATCCACCGGGCCGAGGTCGGGCAGCCCGGCCCGTTCGGGGACCGGCGCCAGGCCGGGCGGAATCAGGCCATGGGTGTGTGCCATCACCCCGAGCCCGGCGCGTGCCGCCGCGACCAGCCCGTTGAGACTGCCGCTGGTGCACACGATCCGCCATGACCTGCCGTGCCGCTCCAGCACATCCAGCGCGCGGGCCCGGGTCAGCCCGGGTGGCGGGAAGACGATCAGGGGGAGCGGACGGTCCGGATCCAGCCGCAGCCGTTCGGCGCCGATCCACACCAGCCGGTCCCGCCACACCAGCTGCCCGCCCGGCCGCTCATCCGACCGCTTGGCCAGCACCAGATCCAGCTTGCCCGCCTCCAGCCGCTCATGCAGGGTGCCGGACAGCTCGACGGTGAGCTCCAGGTCCACCTCGGGGTGGTCGCGCCGGAACCCCTCCAGGATCTCCGGCAGCCGCGTCACCACGAAGTCCTCCGAGGCGCCGAAGCGCAGCCGGCCGCGCAGCCGGGTGCCCCGGAACCAGCTCGCCGCCCGCTCGTTCGCCTCCAGGATGGAGCGGGCGAACCCCAGCATCGCCTCGCCGTCCTCGGTCAGCTCCACCCCATGGGTGTCACGCGCGAACAGCTGCCGCCCCACGGCCGCCTCCAGCTTGCGCACCTGCTGGCTCACGGTGGACTGGCGCACTCCGAGCCGGTCGGCGGCCTGGGTGAAGCTGAGGGTCTGGGACACCGCGAGAAACGTCCGGAGCTGGGCGGGGTCGTACATGCGGCCACTGTACGCCGGGGCCATCACGGAACGCGATGGCAGTCAGAGCGGTGTACAGGATTCCCGATGGCTCTGATCGGGAGCATGATGAACGGGGCCCCGTCCGTGTCCGAAACGC
Source organism: Streptomyces malaysiensis subsp. malaysiensis (assembly GCF_040653035.1). NCBI lineage: Bacteria > Bacillati > Actinomycetota > Actinomycetes > Kitasatosporales > Streptomycetaceae > Streptomyces > Streptomyces malaysiensis. The sequence continues at coordinate 207,201 of NZ_JBEZNG010000004.1, read as the reverse complement.
CAGCCGAGAAAGAGCGAGAAAGAGAACGAATGCCCAGCCCGCACCGCCCGCACCGCCCGCACCGCCCGCGTCTGCGCAAGATCGCCCTTCCCTCCTGGCTCCCGCTGGACGGTTTCATCCTCGGACTCGTCGGCACCGTGGCGCTCGCCGCGCTGCTCCCGGTCAGCGGCCGGGCCGCCACCGTCACCGACGGGGCCACCACGGTCGCGGTCGCCTTCCTCTTCTTCCTCTACGGCGCCCGGCTCTCCACCCGCGAGGCGCTGGACGGAGTGCGCCACTGGCGGCTCCATCTGACCGTGCTGGTGTGCACCTTCGTCATCTTCCCGGCCCTCGGCCTGGCCGCGCGCGGGCTGGTGCCGTACGTACTGACCCATCCCCTCTACACCGGGCTGCTCTTCCTGTGCCTGGTGCCCTCCACGGTTCAGTCCTCCATCGCCTTCACCTCGATCGCCCGGGGCAATGTCGCCGCCGCGATCTGCGCGGGCTCCTTCTCCAGTCTGCTCGGCGTGGTCGTCACCCCGGTGCTGGTCGCGCTGTTGCTGGGCGGCAGCGGGGGCGGTTTCTCGGCCGACTCGATGGTCAAGATCGGGCTTCAGCTGCTGGCCCCCTTCCTCGCCGGTCAGCTGCTGCGCCGCTGGATCGGCGGCTTCATCTCCCGCCATCGGTCGGTGCTGCGGCTCGTCGACCGCGGCTCGGTGCTGCTCGTGGTCTACGCGGCGTTCAGCGAGGGCATGACCCGGGGCATCTGGCACCAGGTCACCCCGGCCCGGCTGGCGATCCTCCTCGGCGTCGAGGCGGTCCTGCTCACGGTGATGCTCACGCTCACCTCGTACGGCTCGCGGAAGCTGGGCTTCGTCCGGGAGGACCGGATCACCATCGTCTTCGCGGGGTCGAAGAAGAGCCTGGCCGCCGGGCTGCCGATGGCGAGTGTGCTCTTCGGCGCCCAGGCGAGCCTGGCGGTGCTGCCGCTGATGCTCTTCCACCAGATGCAGCTGATGGTCTGCGCGGTGCTGGCCCGCCGCTACGCGGCGCGGGCGCCGGAGGCGGTGGAGACGGGGGCGGGCACGGGCACGGGAGCCGAAGGGCGGCCGGGGACTCGGGCTCGTACGGACGGCGCGGAGAGCGCGGACACCGCGCTGACCCGCGTCTGACGTCGGCTTTCGCCGGGCGGGCTTTCGGAGGTCGGGCCCTCCGGTGGTCGGGCCTCCTGCGGCTGGGCTTTCGGCGGGCGGCGGCTTGTGGGCGGGCGTTGTCAGACCCCTCTGGGAGCATCCGGGCATGACGACGCCGACGCTTCAGCTGACCATCGACTGTGCCGAGCCACGCCGGATGGTGGCCTTCTGGTCCGAGGCCCTGGGCTATGTGCCCGAGCCCCCGCCGGGCGGCCATGCCACCTGGCGGGAGTACTGGGCGGATATGGGGGTGCCCGCGGCGGAGCTGCCCCCCGGGGCCGGGGAGACCCCGGAGTCCATCGTGGATCCGGAGGGGCAGGGTCCGCGGGTGTGGTTCCAGCAGGTTCCGGAGTCCAAGGTCACCAAGAACCGGCTTCATCTCGATCTGAAGGTGGGCGGTGGGCGTGATGTGCCCCTCGCGGTCCGCACCGAGCGCGTCACCGCGACCGTGGACCGGCTGAAGGGGGCCGGGGCCACGATCCTGCGGATCATGGACGAGCCGGAGATGGAGTATTACGGGGTGGTGCTCCAGGACCCGGAGGGCAATGAGTTCTGTGTGGTGTGACGGTGTGACGGTGTTGTCCGGTATGCGGCTCCGCCGGAGCGCTTAGGGGTGGGATGACCGCACGCGGTCCAGGGGGAGGCGGACGAGGGGGCCGGAGTGGGAGCCGTCGAGCGGGGCGTTGAACTCGCGGACGCGCCGCAGCTCGGTGTCGGTCAGGGCACGGGCGTACAGACGGAACTCATCGAGATCGCCCGTCATATGGGAGCGGCTGTCCACGGCCTGGCCGAGGTGGAGGCCGAAGGGCGCGGTGCGGCTCACGGTGCCCGGGGCGTCGGGGGCGGTGACGGCGGTGCCGCCGTCCACGGTGAGGGAGAGCCGGCCGCCGCCGCGGACCAGGGCGAGGTGGTGCCACTGCCCGTCGTTGTACGCGGCGTCGGTGGACACCGAGGCGTTGGTGAAGGTGGCGAAGCCGTTGACCGTGGTCATCAGCGCCCGGATCCGGTTGCTACTGGGCTCACCGCGCAGCCAGACCTGCGGCTGTTTGTTGCCGATGCCGCCCATCCAGAGGAATGGATGCTGCCCGGAGGCGGCCGAGTAGCGGAACCACAGGCTCACGGTGAAGTCGCGGGTGCCCAGCGGCAGCGCGTTCCGGTATGGGACGCGTACCGCGTCGTCCGTGCCGTCGAAGGACAGCGCCCCGTCGAAGCGGCCGTCGGCGCGTGTCGCCGCGCCGCCGAGCACGGTCGCGGACCGGGCGCCGGACGCGCGGTCGTCGGTGGTGGGGGCGGGCGGCCGGCGGGAGCCCAGCCAATCCTCGGTGAAGCGGGCGAAGCGGATCTCGTCACGGGCGTCCACCGCACCGCCCTCGTACAGCAGCCCCACCGTGTCGGGTGAGATCGCCACCATGTCGGAGTAGCCGGACCAGTCGGTGGTGACGACCTTGCCGCGCTCGACACCGTCCCAGGTGCGGGCCTCGTCCCAGGAGGAGCGGACCATCATGGTGCGGCGGCGGTCGGGGTCGGCGGGGGCGGAGAAGAGCAGCCGGCTGTGGCCGTCGCGGGCCGGGTCGCGCAGCCGCAGGATCGACCCCTGCACCTGGGGGGTGGGCAGATCGGGGATGGTGCGGAACGGCCCGGTGAAGCTCTGGCCGCCGTCCCGGCTGATGGCGTAGTCGCGGTGGCCCAGATCGGTGCCGTCCTGCTCCCGTCCGCTGACGTAGATCGATCCGTCGGCGCGCTCCACCAGCGTCATCTCGGACGGCTTCTGGCGGAAGGTGCCGTCCTCGGCGAGCGGATAGGTGTCCACCGCGCCGATGCGCCAGCGGTTGCCGCCGTCGTCGCTGTAGGCGAGCGCGGCGTGGTTGTGGGTGATGCGGCCGCCGCTGAAGCTCTCGGTGTTGAGGGTGAAGACCAGCCGGCCCTTGTGCCGGCCGCGCTGGAGCTGGATGCCGTGGACGGGGCCGGTGGCGTACCAGGAGTTCCACTCCGGCGGCATCAGCGAGGAGCTCATATCGCGCGGGGCCGACCAGGTGGCGCCGTTGTCGTCGCTGTACTGGAGGTGCGGGCTGCGGTCACAGGGGACGTCACAGCTCTGGGAGTCGTCGCGGCCGGTGTTGTACGTGCTGGCGAGCACGATGCGGCCGGTGCGCATGTCCACGACGGGCGCGGGGTTGCCGTGGGTGTCCCCCTCGCCCTCGTTGATCACCTGGAGCGGGCCCCAGGTGCGGCCGCCGTCGGTGGAGCGCTTGAGCACCAGATCGATGTCCCCGGCGTCGCCGCAGTTGTCGACCCGGCCCTCGGCGAAGGCGAGCAGGGTGCCGTCCTTGGCCTTGACGACCGCCGGAATCCGGAAGCAGGAGTAGCCGTGTTCCTGGGCGGACTTGAAGAGGACCTGTTGTTCGAAGCCGGAGTCGGCACGGGCCGCGGACGCGGTGGAATCCGTGTCCGCGGCCCGTACCGGAAGCGGGATCAGGGCCAGCGCCGCGGCGGTGAGGAGCACGACGGCGCGGCGCCGCCAAGGTCTGGTGCCGGAGCGCGGTGGTCTGCTGCGGGGACGTGTGCGGAGAACTGACGCCATGGTCACGGCCTGCCCTTCAGACTGCCTCGTTGAGGCATCGGCATCTGGACGTCGAGACCGTCGGGCATCACGCCATGAGGCATGACGCCATCAGGACATCAAGACATCCCATGTCTCACACATGACTGCGGCTGAAAGTGTCTCGTCCTGTGGTCGCCCGGACAAGGACCGTGCGTCATATCCTCGTGACACTGGGCCAGTTGGGGTGCGGGCGGGGCGCGAGAGGGCGGCTGCCCGCCCCCCGGGGTCCTGCCCCTGAGCCCATCTCCGGGCCCGCCCCTGGGCCCCGGCGTTCAGCCCGCCTCCGGGCCCGGCCCGGGACGCGTACCTGAGCCCGCTTCCGGATCCGCCCCTGGGCCGCGCCCCCGCTTCGGTCAGCTCATGGCCGACTGACCGGCCGTGATGACACTGTCCAGCAGCGAGCGGGACAGCTCGAGCTCCTCGATGGCCGAGGTCATCCGGTCCCGCTCCACCCGCAGTTCGTCCAGCAGATTCGGGCAGGTGGGCACGAGGTGCTCGGCGTCGGTGCGGAAACAGGGCAGGATCTGGGCGATGGTCGCCGTCGACAGCCCGGCGGCCAGCAGCGCGCGGATGCGCCGCACCGCCGCCACATCGGACGCGTGGTACTCCCGATAGCCGCTGGGCAGCCGCTCGGGACGGAGGAGGCCCTGCTTTTCGTAGTAGCGCAGCAGCCGTTCGCTCACCCCGGTGCGGCGGGACAGCTCGCCGATCCGCATGGGCCCTCCTCCTCGCGCCCGGAACTCTCCAACGGATGTCAGAGTTTACGGCTTCGGACACCGTCGCACAGAACGCGGTCGGTGAGGCCCTGAAGGGCCGCCTCGGCCCGGAGCACCTGCGCGTCGTCGGCGGTCTTGCCGGTGGAGCTGATGGTCACCGAGCGCCGCCCGCCCTCGGTGAAGCCGGTGCGCACCGTGGCCCCTTCGAGGTCGCCGCCGTGGCCCCAGCGGTAGCCCCCGCAGCTGAGCGGCTGCCGCATCAGCCCGAGCCCGTACTGGGCGTGGGGGAACGCCACCTCGAAGTCCTCCGCGACGGGGACGGTCCGGCGCATCTCGGCCAGCTGCGCCGGGGGCAGCAGACGGCCGCTCAGCAGTGCGCTGAAGAACCGGTCCAGATCGCGGTCGGTGCTGATGAGCGAACCGGCCGCACCGCCCCAGGAGACGTTCCGGAGCGTGGTGTCCAACCAGGTGCTGGAGCCGGGGAAGCGCTGATACGTATGTGCGTACGGGGCCTTCAGCCGTGGATCGTCCCCGGGCTCCGAGGTGCCGGTCAGGCCCAGCGGGCGGATGATCCGGTCGCGGATCTCCTCCGGCCACGGGTTTCCGGTGACCTTCTGGATGATCATTCCGGCGAGGACAAAGCCGGGGTTGGAGTAGTTCCAGTCGGGCTTCGGGTCATCGGCCGGGGCGGGCGGGAAGTCGGGCCGGTGCTTCATCGCCCCGGCGACCACCTGCTCGGGGGAGACATGGTCGAACCGGGTCCGGTCGAAGTCCGCCGCCGACTCGCCGGTGTCGTCGCTGTAGGCGTAGTTGTAGATGCCGCTGGTGTGCTGGAGCAGATTCCTGACGGTGATCCGGCGGCCGTCGTTGCCGTTGCCACTCACCACACCCGGCAGCCACTTGTCCACCGGGTCGCTCAGCGAGAGCCGCCCCTCGGCCACCAGTTGGAGGGCGACCGTGGCCACGAAGGACTTGGTGACGCTCGCGGCCCGGTAGTGCGCCCCGTACGGCATGGGACGGCCGGTGTACAGCTCCGCCTCGCCCGCGCGGGCCTGGATCCGGCGGTCCCCGTCACGCACCTCCACCGTGACGCCGATGAAACCGGCGTCCTCCAGGGTCCGGGCCACCGCGCGGCGCAGCTCGTCCTCGCTGAGCCCGCGGTCGGTGGAACTGGCCGAGTCGGCGGAGCCGTAGGAGTCGGTGGACGGCGAGGTGGCGGACGAGGCGGCGTCGGCTTGCGGTGTCGTGGAGGCGGTGGCGGAGGTGGCGGCGGCCGGGACCGCGGCCGCACCGCCGACGAGTGCGGCGGTGACGGCGGCGGCCATGACGAGGCATAAACGACGGCGTTTCATGGGTGCGTTCATGTCTCATCAGCTTCCGGGTGCGGCGGTACCCCGGCCATGCGGCAGGCCCCCGTGTTCAGGTGGGGGCAGCCCCATGGCCGGGCTCGAGTTGAGCGGTCCGCGGTCCGCGGCCCGCGGCCCATGGCCGGGGCCCGGCCGGGTGCTGGCCATGGGGCCGCCCCGGGCGCCCGGGGCGGCGGTCAGGCCGGGGAGCCGGGCGGTCAGGCCGAAGAGCCGCTGTCCACCACGAGATCCGTGCCGACCACGGCGCCCGCCTCCGGTGAGGAGAGATAGAGCACGGCCGCCGCGATCTCGTCCGCCTCCGCGACCCGGCCCAGGGGAGTCTCGGTCTTCGCCCGCTCGGCGCGGTCGGTCTCGGTCTCACCGGGCCGCAGCGACATGGGGCCGTCTGAGGCGCCGGGGCTGACCGCGTTGATCCGGATGCCCTGGTGGATATGGTCGAGCGCGGCGATCCGGGTCAGTGTGGCGACCGCCGCCTTGGAGGTGCTGTAGGCACCGAGGCCCGAAACCCGGACGTGGGCGCCGAGGTTGGAGGAGACATTGACGATGGCCCCGCCGCCATTGTCCTTCATATGCGCGATCTGGTGCTTCATGGCCAGCCAGACACCGGTGACATTGGTGCGCAGCACCGCGTCCCAGTCCTCCTCGCTGACCTCCCCGACCGGCCCGTTGCCACGCAGTATCCCGGCGTTGTTGACGGCGATGTCCAGCCCGCCGAAGCGGGTGACGGCCGCTTCCACCAGCTTCCGCAGCTGCCCGGAGTCGGTCACATCGGCGGTCACCGCGACGGCCCGGCCATCGGCGGCCTCGATGAGGCGGACCGTCTCGGCCAGAGTGGATTCGGTGCGCCCCGCGGCCACCACGGAGGCGCCTTCGGCGGCGAAGGCGAGCGCGATGGCACGGCCGAGGCCGGTGCCCGCTCCGGTGACGAGGGCGGTCTTTCCGGTGAAGCGGTTCACAGCATGGCTCCTTGAGGACGAGAGGAGGGACGGGGCGGACGGCTCCGCCGGACGCGGAGGTTCAGGGTGGCGACGAGGGCGAGCGCGGCTCCCGTCGCGGCGAAGGAGACGGCATCGCCGCCGAAGGTGAGCACGATGGCGAAGAACACGGTCGGGCCCAGCTCCATCGCGGTGTTCAGCACCCCGCCCGCGAGCCCGGTCCGCTCATGCGGCACCCCGTGGGTGGTGAGCACGGCGGCCCCGGCGAAGGAGGCGGCGGCGCCGGCGGGGAGCAGCACCAGCCCCGGCAGCAGCGCGGAGGCGTACGGGGTGTGCGGGTCCAGCCCGGTGAGGGCGAGCAGGACCAGTCCCCCCGCGGCCGTGGCCAGCCCGGCGGCGGTGACCACCCGCGGGCCGAAGCGGGCTATCAGCGGCCCGGCCGCCCGCCCGGAGGCGAGCAGGGCGATGGCGAATGGCACAAAGGCGGCCGAGGTACGCAGCGGTGACCAGTCACGGTCCTGCTGGAGGTGGAGCGAGAGAGTCACAAAGGTCATCGCGGTGCCGCAGGCGCTGAGCGCGATGGCCGCGAGGGCGAGGGCCCGCCGCCGGTCCAGCAGGAAGCGGGGCGGCAGCAGCGGATCGCCCGCCCGGCCCTCGGCGTACCAGAACGCGATGAGCAGTGCGGCCCCGATCAGCAGGGGCACCAGCACCCCGGCCGACGACCATGGCAGCGCGTCGGTGACCACGAGCCCGTAACTCGCCAGCGTGATCCCGGCGGTGGCCAGCAGCGCGCCCGGCAGATCGAGCGTCCGGCCCCGGCTCGGTGCGCTGTCCGGCAGCAGCCTGGGCGCGAGGATGAGCGCGGCCACGGCCACCGCCAGCGGTACGGCGAAGCTCCAGCGCCAGGACAGCAGGGCGGCTATCACACCGGAGAGCAGATTGCCCGCGGTCGCGCCGAGCACCGAGAGCCCGCCCCAGGTGGCCATCGCCCTGCCGTAGGCCCCGGGGGCGGGGAAGACGGCGCGCAGCACGGCCATGGCGGCGGGCGCGACCAGGGCCGCCCCCGCGCCCTGGGCGAACCGGGCCATGAGCAGTGTCCCGATGCCGGGGGCGAACGGGGCGGCGGCCGAGGCGGCGGCGAAGAGGATGAGCCCGGCGGTGAGGGCGCGCCGCCCGCCGTAGCGGTCGGAGAGGCGTCCGCCGAAGAGCAGCAGCCCGGCGAAGGCCAGCCCATAGGCGGCGCTGAGGAGGATCAGATCGGCCCGCTCCAGACCGAAGGCACGGCCGATCTCGGGCAGCGGTACGGCGATGGCCGCGAGCGTGAAGATCAGGGTGATCTGGACGGCGCCGAGCAGGGCGAAGGCGCGGCGAGGGTGCGGCGTGGCGATGGCGGTTGCGATGGCGGTTGTGGTGGTGCCGGTGTCGCACGGTGCCGGGGTGTCGGCGACGGTCATCTCTCCCCCAATATTTGACCGATCGTTTTAATATGCGGGCATAAGAAAGGGCTCTGTCTGGGAAAACGTCAGGCCGGAAACGTCAAGCCGGAGAAGCCGACTCGGAAAGGCCGGTCGGAGGCGTCAGCCGGCCCGTAAAGATCAATCCAGCAGTGCCAGCGCCTGCTCCGCCGCGTCCCGCACCCGGGCCGGGTCGTCCGACGCCTTGCCGACCACCCGCAGCCCTTGCAGCAGCACGAACAACATCCGCGCCAGCGCCCGCGGATCGCGGTCCTCGGGGAGCTCTCCCTGCGCCTGGGCCCGTATCAGCGCCGAGTGCAGCGGGGTCTCCACGCGGTCCCAGCTCAGCTCCACCCGGCGGGCCGCCGCCGGGTCGTGCGGGGCCAGCTCGGCCGCCGTGTTGGTCACCAGACAGCCGGCCAGCCGCTTCTCCGGGGAGGCGGCCTCCGCGGCGAAACGGCGCACCACGGCCCGCACCGCGGGCAGCGCCGGGCCCGGCTGGGACAGCTCGGCCAGCAGATAGGGGTCGTGTGTCTCCGCATAGCGGTCCATGGCCTTCAGATACAGCTCGTGCTTGCTGCCGAAGGTCGCGTAGATACTGGCGCGGCCGATGCCGAGGTGGTCGACGAGGTGTGCCATCGAGGTCGCTTCATAGCCGCGCTGCCAGAACAGCTCGAGAGCCGACTGGAGGGCGGCCTCTGGATCGAATTCCTTCGTTCTGGCCATGGCCCGACCCTAGCACCTAACCAGAACGAGCGGTCAAGAACACTTTCGAGTGAAGGCCCGGATCTTGAACATGTGTTCGAGGGTCGGTAGGGTCCGGCCGACGCAGGGGGCGCTCCCCGTCGGCCGGACCGCCGACCCGTGCAGCGGGCGGGCCGCTCAGGCCCCGCCGACCGCTGTCCGCAGGGCGAGCCGCTGCTCGCCCGCGTACACGTTCATCGAGGTGCCGCGGAGAAAGCCGACCAGGGTGAGCCCCGTCTCCGCCGCCAGATCCACCGCCAGCGAGGAGGGCGCCGACACCGCGGCCAGCACCGGGATCCCCGCCATCACCGCCTTCTGCGCCAGCTCGAAGGAGGCGCGTCCGGAAACCATCAGCACCGACCCCGAAAGCGGCAGCAGACCCTGCTGGAGCGCCCGCCCCACCAGCTTGTCCACCGCGTTGTGCCGGCCCACGTCCTCCCGCAGGTCCAGCAGCTCACCGTCCGGGGTGAACAGCGCCGCCGCGTGCAGACCGCCGGTCCGGTCGAAGACGCGCTGCGCCGCCCGGAGCCGGTCCGGGAGCGCCGAGAGCGTCTCCGGCTCGATCCGGACCGGAGAGCCCGCGCCGTCCCGCCCGTCGCCGAACCCGTCCTCGAGCGGCCAGCGCGCGGTCGTCCGCACCGCGTCCAGGCTGGCCTTGCCGCACAGACCGCAGGACGACGTCGTATAGACATTGCGCTCGAGGGTGATGTCCGGGACCGGCACGCCAGGGGCCAGCGTCACATCCACCACGTTGTAGGTGTTGGAGCCGTCCTGGGTCGCGCCCGCGCAGTAGACGATGTTCGCCAGCTCGTCCGCGCGCCCGAGGACGCCCTCGCTCACCAGGAACCCGGCGGCGAGGGCGAAGTCGTCGCCCGGAGTGCGCATGGTGATCGCCAGTGGTTTGCCGTTCAGCCGGATCTCGAGCGGCTCCTCCGCCACGAGAGTGTCCGGCCGGGTGCTGACCGCCCCGTCCCGGATGCGGATGACGCGGCGTCGCTCGGTGACCCGTCCCATGTCGATCAGTCCCGGTTCTGTGCGTGGTTCTGTACGTGCTGGTACCCGAAACGGCCCTTGATGCACAGGTTCCCATGCGTGACGGGATTGTCGTGCGGCGAGGTGACCTTCACGATCTCGTTCTCCTGCACATGGAGGGTGAGGTTGCAGCCCACACCACAATAGGCGCACACCGTCGTGGTCTCCGTCTGCGCCGACTCGTCCCACGTCCCGGCCGCCCGCATGTCGAACTCGCTCTTGAAGCTCAGCGCGCCGGTCGGGCACACCTCGATGCAGTTGCCGCAGTAGACACACGCGGAGTCGGTGAGGGGCGCCTCGTGCTCGGTGGAGATACGGGCGTCGAAGCCGCGGCCCGCGACCGCGATCGCGAAGGTGTTCTGCCACTGCTCGCCGCACGCGTCCACGCACTTGTAGCAGAGAATGCATTTGTCGTAATCCCGGACGTACAGGTCGTTGTCGACCTTCGGCTCCTCGTCCATCCGGGCGGCATCCGCGCCGAAGCGGTCCGGCTCGGCCCCGTACTCCTCGATCCACTCCGCGGCGCGCGGCGTGGTCGACAGATCGGTCGAGGAGGCCAGCAGCTCCAGGACGACCTTACGGCTGTGCCGGGCCCGCTCGGTGTCCGTGCGCACCTCCATGCCCTGCTCCACCCGGCGGGAGCAGGCCGGGGCGAGGGTGCGGGAGCCCTCCACCTCCACCACGCACACCCGGCAGGCGTTCTTCGGGGTGAGCGTGTCGCCCTGACACAGGGTCGGGATGTCCTTGCCCTCGGCGCGGCACGCGTCCAGCAGGGTGCTGCCCTCCGGGGCGCGGACCGGCTCGCCGTCCAGGGTGAGGTCGACCAGCCGGCGCGGGGGTCGCAGTGGTATCGCGGTCACTTGAAGGCTCCCAGGCGGTCGATGGCGGACTCCACGGCGTTCCAGGCGGTCTGGCCCAGACCGCAGATCGAGGCGTCCCGCATGGCCTGGCCGACCTCGCGCAGCAGCGCGATGTCCCCGGCCGCGGCGGCGCCCGTGCGGTCCTTGAGCCGGTGCAGCGCCTCCTCCTGCCTTACGGTGCCCACCCGGCAGGGGACGCACTGGCCGCAGGACTCGTCGCGGAAGAACTCCGCGATGCGCAGCAGGACGCGGGGCAGCTCGACCCCGTCGTCCAGCACCAGCACCACCCCCGAGCCGAGCGTGGTGCCCGCGGCGCGCGTGCCCTCGAAGGTCAGCGGGACGTCCAGTTCGTCGGGGCGTACGAAACCGCCCGCCGCGCCGCCGAGCAGCACCGCGCGCAGGGTCTCGGGCGGCCCCGCGAGCTCCAGCAGCTCCCGCAGCGTCGCCCCGAACGGCAGCTCGTAGACGCCGGGGCGGGCGACCGTGCCGGAGACGCAGAACAGCTTGGTGCCGGTGGAGGTGCCGGTGCCGGTGCGCGCATATGCCTGCGCGCCCTCGATCAGGATCGGCAACACATTGACCAGCGTCTCCACGTTGTTGACCGCGGTCGGCTTGCCGAACAGCCCCTTCTCGACCGGGAAGGGCGGTTTGCTGCGCGGTTCGCCGCGCCGCCCCTCGATCGAGTTGAAGATCGCGGTCTCCTCGCCGCAGATGTACGCGCCCGCGCCGCGCCGGATCTCGATGTCGAACGCGAACCCCTGGCCCATGACGTCCTCACCGAGGAAGCCGCGGGCCCGCGCCTGGTCGATGGCGGTGCGCAGCCGGTGCAGCGCCCGGGGGTACTCACCGCGCAGATACAGATAGCCGCGGTGCGCCCCGGTCGCGTAGCCCGCAATGGTCATGGCCTCGATCAGGGCGTAGGGGTCGCCCTCCAGCAGGACCCGGTCCTTGAAGGTGCCCGGTTCGCTCTCGTCGGCGTTGCAGACCAGATAGTGCGGATGGTCGGGCTGCTGGGCGGTGGCCGACCACTTCCGCCCGGTCGGGAACGCGGCTCCGCCCCGCCCGACCAGCCCCGCCTCGGTGACCTCCCGGATCACCCCGGCGGGCCCCAGCGCGAACGCGCGCCGCAGGGCGGCGTATCCGCCGTGGGCGCGGTAGTCGTCGAGCGACCCCGGATCCACCACCCCGACCCGGCGCAGCAGCACCAGGCCGTCGGCGCCGGACTGGGGGACCGCGGCCACCGCGGGCGGCTCGGCGGCCGCGTCGTGCGGCGCCGACGCCGCGTCGGCGATCGCCCCGGCGGTGGCGGGGGCCACGACCGCGGTCCGAGGTGTCTCGCCCGCGCGGAGCGCCAGGGCCGCCGGGGCGCGTTCGCACAGGCCCAGGCACGGGCTGGGCTGCCAGACGGCCCCGGAGCCCGCGGAGCCCGCCGGGCCCAGCTCCCGTTCGAGCTCCGCGCACACCTGAGCCGAGCCCCGGGTCGCGCACGCCAGATCCGTACAGACGTGGACGACGGTCGCCGGACGGGGTTTCACCGCGAACATCGCGTAGAAGGTCGCGACCCCGTAGCCCTCCGCCGGGGGGACCGTCAGCCGGCGGCACAGATAGTCCAGGCCGCCCTCGCTGATCCAGCCCACCCGGTCGTTGAGCGCGTGCAGCCCCGGCAACAGCAGATCGCGCCGCTCGCGTGCCTCGCGGCCGCCGCGTGCCCAGCGCAGATCGGTGTCCGTTCGGTCGTCCGCGCCCTCCCAGGCGGACCCGGGCGGGCCGAGCAGCGCGTCGATCGCCGCCCGCTCCTCGTCGGTGGGCTTGCTGTCACCGAACCGCAGATCCACGATCAGCTCCTTACGGCGGTCACGGGAATCTTCTCGATCCTTATGGCGGACGCCTTGAACTCGGCCGTCCCGGCGATCGGGCAGTTGGCCTCGATCGTCAGGGAGTTGGTGTCCACCTCGTCGGGGAAGTGCATGGTCATGAAGGCGAGCCCCGGCCGCAGCCCGGGTTCGATCCACACCGGCGCCACCACCGAGCCGCGCCGCGAGGTGATCCGCACTCGCTCCTCGGCCTCCACGCGGTAGCGGGCCGCGTCCTCCGGGCACAGCTCGACGTACTCGCCGCGCCGCAGCGGGGAGGCGAAACCCCCGCTCTGCACCCCGGTGTTGTACGAGTCCAGGCGCCGTCCCGTGGTGAGCCGGATCGGAAAGGCGTCATCGGTCAGATCGACCGGCGGATCGTGCTTCACCGGGCCGAAGGGGGCGCGGGCGCCGCGCCGCTCCGAATCGCTCTCCCACAGCCGGCCGTGCAGATAGGTGGGTTCGAGGCGGTCGGTGCTCGGGCAGGGCCACTGGATGCCCTGGTGCTCCTCCAGCCGGTCGTAGGTCATGCCGAAGTGGTCGGGGGAGACGGCGCGCAGCTCGTTCCAGACCTCCTCCGAGCCCTCGAACTTCCAGTCGTGGCCGAGCCGCCGCGCCAGCTCGCAGATGATGTCGATGTCCTCGCGCGCCTCGCCCGGCGGCTCCACGGCCTTCCGCACCCGCTGGACGCGGCGCTCGCTGTTGGTGGTGGTGCCCTCCGTCTCGCACCAGGCGGCGGTCGCCGGGAGCACCACATCGGCCAGCTCGGCGGTCTTGGTGAGGAAGATGTCCTGGACCACCAGGTGCTCCAGCGACTCCAGCCGCCGGACGGCCTGTTCGGTATCGGCCTCGGACTGGGCCGGGTTCTCGCCGATGCAGTAGACGGCGCGCAGCTCGCCCGCCTCCATGGCCTCGAACATCTCGGTGAGGTTCAGCCCGTACCGCGGCTGGATGACGACATCCCAGGCGCGCTCGAACTTGGTGCGGATGGGCGGGTCCAGGATGTCCTGGAAGCCGGGCAGCCGGTTGGGGATGGCGCCCATGTCGCCGCCGCCCTGGACGTTGTTCTGGCCGCGCAGCGGCTGGAGCCCGGAGCCGTACCGGCCGACATGGCCGGTCAGCAGGGACAGATTGATCAGCGCCCGGACGTTGTCGGTGCCGTTGTGGTGCTCGGTGATGCCGAGGGTCCAGCACAGCTGGGCGCGCTCGGCGGTGGCGTAGGCGTGCGCGAGATCGCGGATGGCGTCGGCCGGGACGCCGGTGACCTGCTCCGCGACGCTCAGCGTCCAGGGCTCCACATGGGCCGCGTACTCCTCGAAGCCACTGGTCGAGCGCTCGATGAAGGCTCGGTTGGCGAGCCCCGCGTGAATGATCTCGCGGCCCACGGCGTGGGCGAGCGGGATGTCGGTGCCCACGTTGAGCCCCAGCCAGCTCTCGGCCCATTCGGCGGTCGAGGTGCGGCGCGGATCGACGGCGTACATCCGGGCGCCGTTCCTGATGCCTTTGAGGACGTGGTGGAAGAAGATCGGGTGCGCGAAGCGGGCGTTGGAGCCCCACATCACGATGAGGTCGGTGTCCTCGACCTCCCCGTACGACGACGTCCCGCCGCCCGAGCCGAAGACGGCCGACAGCCCCGCCACGCTGGGTGCGTGGCAGGTGCGGTTGCAGGAGTCGACGTTGTTGGTGCCGATCACCACCCGGGTGAACTTCTGCGCCACGTAGTTCATCTCGTTGGTGGCGCGGGCGCAGGAGAACATGCCGAAGGCGTCGGGCCCGTGGGCCGCCGTCACGGCACGGAATCCGGCGGTGGCCCGGGTGAGCGCCTCGTCCCAGGAGGCCCGGCGGAGTTCACCGCTCACCGAGTCCCGCACCAGGGGGTGGGTGAGCCGCGGGTACTGCTTCTGTTGTCGGTTGCGTTGGCGGTTACGGGCCACGACGGGCTCCTTACGGCGGTCACGCCGTCATGCGGCGTCCGGAAGGCCGGCGCCGGTGCTGGTCGCCGAGAGCAGATCGGCGAGGGCGTGCACGGCGCGCAGGGTGGGCACGGGGGTGCCGGTGAGACCGGCGAGTTCGACGACGGCGGCGAGCAGTACGTCGAGTTCGAGTGGCTTGCCCTTCTCCAGGTCCTGGAGAGTCGAGGTCTTGTGGTCGCCGACGCGTTCGGCGCCGGCCAGCCGCCGCTCGATGGAGATGGCGGGGTGGCAGCCGACGGCTGCGGCGACGGCGAGCGTCTCCCGCATCATCGCCTCGACGAGCGCGCGGGTGTCGGAGTGGCGGCAGATCTGGCCCATGGTGGCGCGGGCGAGGGCGCTGATCGGGTTGAAGGAGATGTTGCCGAGCAGCTTGATCCAGATGTCCTTGCGCAGATCGTGCTCGACGGGGCATTTGAGCCCGCCCGCGCACATCGCCTCGCTGAACTCGAGGCAGCGCCGGGAGACGCTGCCGTCGGGCTCGCCGATGGAGAAGCGGGTGCCCTCTAAGTGGCGTACGACGCCGGGCGCTTCGATCTCGGTGGCCACGTAGACGACACAGCCGATCGCGCGTCTTCGGGGGAGCGTGGCCGAGACCGCGCCGCCCGGGTCGATGGATTCGATCCGGCGGTCGGCCAACGGGCCGTCGAGCCCGTGGAAATACCACCAGGGGATTCCGTTCTGGGCCGCGATGACGGCCGTACGGTCATGGAGCAGGGGGTGTACGAGCGGCCCGCACGCCGCGTACGAGGTGGCCTTCAGGCCCAGGAAGACATAATCGACCGGGCCGATGTCGGCCGGATCGTCGGTGGCCGCCGGGTGCGCGGTGAAGTCGAGGTCCGGACGGGGGCTGCGCACCACCACGCCGCCCGCCCGCAGCGCCGCCAGATGCGGGCCGCGGGCGAGCAGATGGACCTCGGCGCCCGCGCGGTGCAGCGCGGCTCCGACGAAGGCGCCGATCGCACCGGCACCGACTACTGCGACTTTCATGGTGGGGACTCTCCGTTCGGTTGAGGGGACCGAGCGTGTGAGTGTCGTCGACTGAATATTGAATACAGTATACCCGCGAGGGGGGTCAAGGAGTCGGACGACGACACCTCAACCCCCGCTGGAGCGGGCTCAGCCGGTGAAGAGCTGGGTGGCCTTACGGATCAGCTCATAGACCCCGTAGCCGAAGGGCAGCACCACCCAGGCCCAGACGGCCACGGTCAGCGCGGTGCGGTTCCCGGTCGGTTCACTCATCGGTCTCCTCCCTTCTCGGCGGGCGCCGCCTCCGCCTCGGCCGCCGCGGCGGGGGCCGGTTCGTGGAAGCGCGGATGGACCGGACGTACCAGCTCATTGGCGATGAAGCCGACGACCAGCAGCGCGATCATGATGGTGAGCGACAGCGAGTACAGCCCGGGGCCGGTCTTCCCCGCCTCCTCCTGGTGGTCGGCCACCTTGTTGACGATGTACGGGCCGAGGACTCCGGCCACCGACCACGCGGTGAGCAGCCGGCCGTGGATCGCGCCCACCTGATAGGTGCCGAACAGGTCCTTCAGATACGCCGGAACGGTCGCGAAGCCGCCGCCGTAGAAGGAGAGGATGACCAGCGCGCACACCACGAACAGCGGCTTGGAGGAGTCCCCGAGCTGGGCGATGGCCAGATACATCAGCGCGCCCACGCCCAGATAGATCCGGTACATGTTCTTCCGGCCGATGAGGTCGGAGGTGGACGACCACACCAGCCGTCCGGTCATGTTGGCCGCCGACAGCAGGGCGACGAAACCGGCCGCCGCGGTGGCGGACACGGGGGTGTCGGTGTCCTTGAAGTAGTCGCCGATCATGGGCGCGGCCTTCTCCAGGATGCCGATGCCCGCCGTCACGTTCATGCACAGCACCACCCACAGGCACCAGAACTGCGGGGTGCGCAGGGCGTTGCGCGCGGAGACATCGGCCGTGCTGACCATGTGCCCCTGCTCCAGCGGCGGCTCCCAGCCGGCGGGCCGCCAGCCCTCCGGCGGTACGCGCACCAGCAGCACGCCCAGGGCCATGAAGACCCCGTAGGTCAGGCCGTGGACCAGGAAGGTGGTGGCGATGCCGCCGTTGTCGGTGCCGAAGCGCTCCATCAGCCAGCTCGACCACGGCGAGGCGATCAGCGCGCCGCCGCCGAAGCCCATGATGGCGATGCCGGTGGCCATGCCGGGCCGGTCGGGGAACCATTTCATGAGCGTGGAGACGGGCGAGATGTAGCCGATGCCGAGGCCGATCCCGCCGATGAAGCCGTAGCCGAGGACGACCAGCCAGTACTGGCTGGTGGCGGCGCCGAGCGAGGCGACGAGGAAGCCGGAGGAGAAGCAGACGAGGGAGACGAACATCGCCCAGCGGGGCCCGTTGCGCTCGACGAGCGTCCCGCCGAAGGCGGCGGACAGGCCGAGCATCACGATGCCCAGCTGGAAGGGGAGCGCGCTGGCCGTGCCCGAGAGGTCCATCGAGGACTCCAGGGGCGGCTTGAACACGCTCCAGGCGTAAGCCTGGCCGATGGAGAGGTGGACGGACAGCGCGGCGGGCGGCACCAGCCACCGGCTCCAGCCCGGTGGGGCCAAGGTGCGTGAGCGATGCAACGGTCCGACACGATCATTGGTGAGCATGTGCCCGGACTTTAAGGATTCAACGAGTCAATGACTAGACGTGAAAGCACCTGGGATGTGTCAGTCGCGTGGATGGGATGGGTAAACTGTAGACAATAACCAATTCCTGCACCAGGTGAACGACGAGCCAAAGGGGGCGCGATGCTGTCCAGGGGACTGCCGCAGGGCGCGGTACCGAAGCTGGAGCGGCCCGGACCGCTCCGCGAGCGCGTCTACGAGGCGCTGCTCGAACTCATCACCACCCGCGCCCTCCGTCCCGGCCAGCACCTCGTCGAGAGCGAGCTCGCCGGACAGCTGGGAGTCTCCCGCCAGCCGGTGCGCGAGGCCCTCCAGCGGCTCAACACCGAAGGCTGGGTCGATCTGCGGCCCGCGCAGGGTGCGTTCGTCCACGAGCCCACCGAGGAGGACGCCGATCAGCTCCTCACGGTGCGCACCCTGCTCGAGGCCGAGGCCGCCCGGCTGGCCGCCGCCGGGGCCGACGCGGCCGGTGTCGCCGCGCTGGAGGACCTGTGCGCCAAGGGCGAGCGCGCGGTGCTGGACGACGATGTGGACGGCGCGGTCGCGGCCAACGCCGAATTCCACGCCAAGGTGATGGAGCTCGCCGGAAACGCGGTCCTGTCCGAGCTGGCCGCCCAGGTGGACCGCAGGGTCCGCTGGTACTACACCCCGGTCGCCCGGCAGCGCGGCAAGCAGTCCTGGATCGAGCACCGCGAGCTGATCGCGGCCATCACCACCGGTGACGAACACCGCGCCACCGCCATCATGCGCGCCCACACCGAACACACCCGCCGCACCTACCACGAGCGCGAGCGGTCCTGACCCGTCCCCGCGACGTCACCCGCCGGTGCCCGGCGACCCGTTCCCGCGACGTCACCCCTGAGCGACGTCCATGCGGTCGACCGCTTCCTTGGCCTCCTTCAGACCGGCGTCGGTGAGCTCCCGGTAGACCTTGATGGCCTCGATCTTCTTGCCCTCCCGCACCAGGGCCGCCACCCGCTCGAGTCCGGGCTCGGCCACCTCGATGTCCAGGTGGCCGAGGATCAGATCCAGCTTGCGCTCGATCCGGTCCGCCCTGCGGTGCAGCTTCTGAATCCTCGACTCCAGCAGCGGATACTGAAGGACGAGGGCCACGATCGCGATGTACGCCGCTATCTCCATGATCGCCGATCGTAGTGGCCGAACTCTTTCGCCGGACGCCCACTCCTGAGCGGGCGCTCGCACGTGCTGTCCCGAAATCTACTCGGCTTTGTCCTGTGGCAGGAGAAAGTCATGGCCAATTGCGGCGCAAGTTCTTCCCACCCCCGACAACCGCTGCTACGTTCCCCGTGAAAGCCCGGCCACGTGGATGCCGATGACGGCGGGAGGGGCAGCGTGAGGCGCATGACGGCACGACCGGCGAACGCACATCAGGCGCGACTGCTCCGCCTGTTGCGTGACGGCGGCCCCAACTCCCGTGCTCAGCTGGGCGATGAGATCGACCTTTCGCGTTCGAAGCTGGCCGTGGAGATCGACCGGCTGCTGGAGACCGGGCTGGTCGTCGCGGACGGGCTCGCGGCCTCTCGGGGCGGGCGGCGGTCGCACAACATCCGGCTCGCGCCGGGGCTGCGGCTGCTCGGTGTGGACATCGGCGCCACCTCCGTGGACGTCGCCGTGACCAATGCCGAACTGGAGATTCTCGGCCACCTCAACCAGCCCATGGATGTGCGCGAGGGACCCGTCGCGGTCTTCGAGCAGGTGCTGGACATGGCCGCGAAGCTCCGGGCCTCCGGCGTGGCCGAGGGGTTCGACGGGGCGGGCATAGGAGTGCCGGGCCCGGTGCGGTTCCCCGAGGGCGTGCCCGTGGCACCGCCGATCATGCCGGGGTGGGACGGCTTCCCCGTACGGGAGGCGCTCAGCCAGGAGCTCGGCTGCCCGGTCATGGTCGACAACGATGTGAACCTCATGGCGATGGGGGAGCAGCACGCCGGAGTCGCCCGTTCCGTCAATGACTTCCTCTGCGTGAAGATCGGCACCGGTATCGGCTGCGGGATCGTCGTCGGCGGTGAGGTCTACCGCGGTACGACGGGCAGCGCGGGCGACATCGGCCATATCCAGGCCGAACCCGATGGCCGCCCCTGCGCCTGCGGCAACCACGGCTGTCTGGAGGCGTACTTCGGCGGCGCGGCGCTGGCCCGTGACGCCGAGGAGGCCGCCCGCGACGGCCGGTCCCCCGAACTCGCCGCCCGGCTCGAGGAAGTCGGCAGCCTCGCCGCCACGGACGTCGCGGCCGCGGCGTCGGCGGGCGACGCGACCGCCCTCGACCTCATCAGGGAGGGCGGCACCCGTACGGGCCAGGTCATCGCCGGGCTCGTCAGCTTCTTCAACCCCGGTCTGGTGGTCATCGGCGGCGGTGTCACCGGGCTCGGCCATACCCTGCTCGCCGCCATACGGACCCAGGTCTACCGCCAGTCCCTGCCCCTGGCCACCGGAAACCTCCCCATCGTGCTGGGCGAACTCGGCCCGGCCGCCGGGGTCACCGGCGCGGCCCGCCTGATCAGCGACCACCTCTTCTCACCGGCATGACGGCCTGAGGGCCTGCGGGCTCGAGGGCCTGCGGGCTCGAGGGCCTGCGGGCTCGAGGGCCTGCGGGCTTGACGCCCGATGACCTGACGGCCCGATGACATAACGGCCCGACGGCCCGACCCCGCCCGGTCAAGGCCGGGCCGTACCTCGGCACAGCGCAGCAGCACGGCAGCACGGCATCCGCACCGCCCCTCGGCGTACGCCACGCCGAGGCACGAGCCGCACCACCCGGCACCACCGAGCCGCACCACCCCGCACCGAGCCGCACCACCGAGCCGCCCCTCCGGGTCGCGCCGTACCCCGTCGCGCCCCGCACCGCACCACCGCACCGCTTCAGCGCACCACCGAGCCACACCGCGCGCCCCGCGCCGCGGCTCCCGCACGCCCAGCGACCCGCACCCGACCCGCCCCGCACCCGCACCCGCACCGAGCGAAACTGCCGAGGAGGCCCGCCATGGCACCGGCACCACCCGACCCGCGCCCGCTCCTCACCATGTCCGCGATCACCAAGTCCTTCCCCGGCGTACGGGCCCTCGACGGCGTCGACCTCGATGTCGAAGCGGGTGAGGTGCACTGTCTGCTCGGCCAGAACGGCGCGGGCAAGTCCACCCTCATCAAGGTCGTCGCCGGGGCGCATCAGCCCGACAGCGGTGAGATCCTCTGGAAGGGCACACCGGTCACCCTCAAGTCGCCCGTGGCCGCCATGCGGCTGGGGATCGCCACCATCTACCAGGAGCTCGACCTGGTGGAGGGGCTGTCCGTCGCCGAGAACGTCTTCCTCGGCCATGAGATGGCCACCGGCGGCTTCGTCCGCTCCCGGGCGGCCCGCACCGCCACCGCCGCGCTCCTCACCCGGCTCGGGCACCCCGAGATCGACCCGGGGCGGCTGGTCGGGGAGCTCTCCGCGGCCGGGCAGCAGATCGTCTCGATGGCCCGCGCGCTCTCCCATGACGTCCAGCTGATTGTGATGGACGAGCCGTCCGCGGCCCTCGACCCGGACGAGGTCGACAACCTCTTCCGCATCGTCGGCGATCTCACCGCCGCGGGGGTCGCGGTCGTCTACATCTCGCACCGGCTGGAGGAGATCCGCCGGATCGGCGACCGCGTCACCGTGCTCAAGGACGGCCGTGCCGCGGCCCGTGGGCTGGCCGCCCGCACCACCCCCACCCGCGAGATCGTGGCCCTGATGACGGGCCGGGACGTGGAGTACGCGTTCCCGCGCCGCACCACCGCCGCCCCGATCGCCACCGCCACGCCCGTGCTGCGGCTGGACAACCTCGGCAGGGCCGGGGAGTTCGACCCGATCGACCTCGAAGTGGCGCCCGGTGAGATCGTCGGGCTGGCCGGGCTCGTCGGCTCCGGGCGGTCCGAGATCCTGGAGACCGTCTACGGCGCCCGCCGCCCCACCTCGGGCCGGGTCCTGGTGGACGGCCGCCCGCTGCGCACCGGCAGCGTGACCGCCGCCGTGCGCGCCGGGCTCGGCCTCGCCCCCGAGGAGCGCAAGGCGCAGGCGCTGCTGATGCTGGAGTCCGTCACCCGCAATGTGTCGGTCTCCTCGCTGACCCGCTTCTCCCGCGGCGGCTGGGTGGACCGCGGCGCGGAGCGTGCGGCGGCCCGCCGGTGCGTCCGCGATCTGTCGCTGCACCCCGACGATCCGGAGCGGCCGGTGCGGACCCTGTCCGGCGGCAATCAGCAGAAGGCCGTACTGGCCCGCTGGCTGCTGCGCGGCTGCCGGGTGCTGCTGCTGGACGAGCCGACGCGCGGGGTGGACGTCGGCGCCCGCGCCGAGCTGTACGCGGTGATCCGCCGACTCGCCGACGACGGCATGGCCGTCCTCCTCGTCTCCAGCGAACTGCCCGAAGTCCTGGGCCTCGCCGACCGGGTGCTGGTGCTCCGCGAGGGCCGCGTCGTCCATACGGCGCCCGCGCGCGAACTGGACGAGCACCGCGTCCTCGATCTCGTCATGGAAGGGAGCCCGTCGTGAATTCACCCGGGAGCAGGCCGGCGTCCCGCCCCCCGGCCGACCCCGCCCCGGTACCGGGCGCGGGCGCCACGCTGACGGCCGGTCCGGTCGGCAAACCGCCGGCCGGCCGCACCGACACCGATCCCCTGAGCAGGCTGCGGCGCCTGGCCGACCTGCGCAACCTCTCCCTCGTCGGGGTGCTGGCGGTGCTGATCGCCGTCGGCGGTTTCACCAAGCCCGATGAGTTCCTCAGCACCGACAACCTCCAGCTCGTGCTCACCCAGGCGTCCGTCATCGGCGTCGTCACCGTCGGCGTGACCTTCGTCATCACCAGCGGCGGCATCGATCTGTCGGTGGGCGCGATGGTCGCCCTCGCCTCGGTGTGGGCCACCACGCTCGCCACCCAGGACTACGGGCTCGGCGGCATCCTGCTCTGCGCGGTCCTGGTGGGGCTCGGCTGCGGACTGGTCAACGGGGTGCTCATCGCGTACGGCGGGATGGTCCCGTTCATCGCCACCCTCGCGATGCTCGCCTCCGCCCGCGGTCTGGCCCTCCAGATCAGCGACGGCAAGACCCAGGTCGTGACCGTCAACCAGGTCCTGGACCTCGGGCTCCCGGACTCCTACATCCTCGGCATACCGCCGCTGGTGATGATCTTCGCGGCCGTCACCGTCGTGGGCTGGCTGGTGCTCAACCGCACGACGTTCGGCCGGCGCACCGTGGCCATCGGCGGCAACGCGGAGGCGGCGCGGCTCGCGGGCATCGACGTCAAGCGGCAGCGGCTGATGCTGTATCTGCTCTCCGGGCTGTGCTGCGGTGTCGCCGCCTTCATGCTGGTCGTCCTCACCGGCTCGGGCCAGAACACCAACGGCAATCTCTACGAACTCGACGCCATCGCCGCCGCGATCATCGGCGGCACGCTGCTCAGCGGCGGCCGCGGCACCATCACCGGCTCCGTCCTCGGCGTCCTCGTCTTCACCACCATCACCAATCTGTTCGCCCTGAACAACCTTCAGAGCGATGTCCAGCAGATCGCCAAGGGCGCGATCATCGTCGCCGCCGTCCTGGTACAGAAGGGTCGTTCGACGCCATGAGGTATGCCAAGAGCTCCTCCACCACCAGTCGCAGAAATCTGCTCATGGGCACCGCCGCGGCGGGCGCGCTGTTCGCCGCCGGGTGTACCAGCAACGAGAACAACGATGACGGCGACAACGCCAAACAGGCCGCGAACACCGCCAATGACAAGCCCGGTAAGGCGGTCACCATCGGCTTCGCCGGGCCCCAGGCCGACCACGGCTGGCTCAACGCCATCAACGAGCAGGCCAAGCGGCGCGCCAAGGAGTACAAGGACGTCACGCTGGAGGCCACCGAGGGCTCCAACGACACCGCCCAGCAGATCGGCCAGATCGAGACCCTCATCAACAAGAAGGTCGACGTCCTGGTGATCCTGCCCGCCGACGGCAAGGCGCTCACCCAGGTGGGGCTCAAGGCCATGCGGGCGGGTATCCCGGTGGTCAACCTCGACCGGATCTTCGCCTCCCCGCAGGCGTACCGCTGCTGGATCGGCGGCGACAACTACGGCATGGGCCTCAACGCCGGGCGCTATATCGGCGAGCAGCTCAAGGGCAAGAAGAACGCCAAGGTCATCGAGTTGGCGGGGATCGACAACCTGGAGCTGACCCGGCAGCGCACCGAGGGCTTCAACGACGCCCTGAAGAACTACCCGAACATCAAGAAGGTCGGCCGCCAGGCCGCGGAGTTCACCGTCGAGTCGGGCCAGGCGAAGATGGCCCAGCTGCTCCAGGCCCACTCCGACTTCGACGCCCTGTGGAACCACGACGACGACCAGGGCGTCGGCGCCGAGCGCGCCATCAAGCAGGCCGGGCGCGATGACTTCCTCATGGTCGGCGGCGCGGGCGCCAAGCGCGCCATGGACGCCATCAAGGCCGACAACAGCGTGCTGAAAGCCACCGTGCTCTACCCGCCCACCATGGCCGCCTCCGCCATCGACCTCGCCCGCGCGCTCGGCCAGGGCAAGGGCGTCGGCGGTCTCGCGGAGCTGGAGATCCCGGCTTCCCTCACCCTCTACTCCGCCGTCGTCACCAAGGACAACGTGGACGAATACCTCCCCACGGGATTCAGCTGAGCCCG
The DNA here is from genome assembly GCF_040653035.1 of Streptomyces malaysiensis subsp. malaysiensis. Taxonomy (NCBI): domain Bacteria; kingdom Bacillati; phylum Actinomycetota; class Actinomycetes; order Kitasatosporales; family Streptomycetaceae; genus Streptomyces; species Streptomyces malaysiensis. The sequence goes on along the minus strand of NZ_JBEZNG010000004.1, from coordinate 183,190 downwards.
ATTGAGGGCCAGACCCCCCACCTCGCGTCGGTTTGCGATCGTCAGAAGGAGTCCCATGGAAAGTCCTGAAGCGAAGACGCTCGGCGTCGGCATGGTCGGCTACGCCTTCATGGGCGCCGCCCACTCCCAGGGCTGGCGTACCGTCGGCCGTGTCTTCGACCTCCCCGCGCGCCCCGTGATGTCCGCCATCTGCGGGCGCGACGCGGACGCCGTACGGACCGCCGCGGACCGGCACGGCTGGGCCGCCGCCGAAACCGACTGGCGGGCGATGATCGCCCGTGACGATGTGCAGCTGGTCGACGTCTGCACCCCAGGCGACAGCCATGCCGAGATCGCCATCGCGGCCCTGGAGGCGGGCAAGCACGTGCTGTGCGAGAAGCCGCTCGCCAACTCCGTGACCGAGGCGGAGGCCATGGTGGAGGCGGCGCGGCGGGCGAGCGAGCGCGGACAGGTGGCGATGGTGGGCTTCAACTACCGCCGCGCGCCCGCGATCGCGTACGCCCGCCGGATGGTGGCGGACGGGCGGATCGGCGTGCTGCGGCATGTGCGGGTCACCTATCTCCAGGACTGGATCGTCGACCCGGAGTTCCCCCTGGTGTGGCGCCTGCGGCGGGAGTACGCGGGCTCCGGCGCGCTCGGCGACCTGGGGTCGCACATCGTCGACCTGGCGCAGCATCTGGCGGGGGAGCGGCTGATCGGTGTCTCGGCGCTCACCGAGACGTTCATCCGGGAGCGGCCGCTGCCCGCGGGCGCGGTGGCCGGGCTCGGCGGCTCCGGCTCGGGCGGAGCGGCCCGCGGACCGGTCACGGTCGATGACGCGGCGCTGTTCACCGGGCGGTTCGGCTCAGGTGCGGTGGCGTCGTTCGAGGCCAGCCGGTTCGCCGCGGGCCGTAAGAACTCGCTCAGGATCGAGCTCAACGGCGATCGCGGCTCGCTCGCCTTCGATCTGGAGCGGCTCAACGAGCTGTCCTTCCACGACCACACCGAGCCCGCCGCCGACTCCGGCTTCCGCCGGATCCTGGTGACCGAGCCCGAGCACCCCTACCTAGACGCGTGGTGGCCGCCCGGCCACGCCCTCGGCTACGAGCACACCTTCGTCCACCAGGCGCGGGACATGGTGCTCGCGGTGACCGAGGGGACCGGCCCCGAGCCGTCCTTCGAGGACGGGCTCCAGGTGCAGCGGGTGCTCGCCGCCGTCGAGGACAGCGCGGAGAAGAACTGCGTCTACACCCCCGTACCCGCCTGAGGAGGAGGCCGGAATGCCCAGACCCTTCACGCTCTTCACCGGCCAGTGGGCCGACCTTCCCCTGGAGGAGGTCTGCCGGCTCGCCCGCGACTTCGGCTACGACGGACTGGAACTCGCCTGCTGGGGCGACCACTTCGAGGTGGACCGGGCCATCGGTGAGCCCGGCTATCTGGACGGGCGGCGCCGGCTGCTCGAGAAGTACGGCCTCAAGTGCTGGGCCATCTCCAACCACCTGGTCGGCCAGGCCGTGTGCGACTCACCCATCGACGAGCGCCACCAGGCCATCCTGCCCGCCAGGATCTGGGGCGACGGCGAGGCGGAGGGGGTCCGGCGGCGGGCCGCCGCCGAGATCGCCGACACGGCCCGCGCGGCGGCCGCCTTCGGCGTCCGTACCGTCATCGGCTTCACCGGCTCGTCCATCTGGCATCTGGTGGCGATGTTCCCGCCGGTGGTGCCGGGGATGATCGAGCGGGGCTACGAGGACTTCGCCGAGCGCTGGAACCCGATCCTGGACGTCTTCGACGCCGAGGGCGTGCGCTTCGCCCACGAGGTGCACCCCAGCGAGATCGCCTACGACTACTGGACCACCCACCGGGCCCTGGAGGCCGTCGGCCACCGCCCCGCCTTCGGGCTCAACTTCGACCCCAGCCACTTCGTCTGGCAGGACCTGGACCCCGTCGGCTTCCTGTGGGACTTCCGGGACCGGATCTACCACGTCGACTGCAAGGAGGCCCGGAAGCGGCTGGACGGCCGCAACGGGCGCCTCGGCTCCCATCTGCCCTGGGGCGACCCCCGCCGCGGCTGGGACTTCGTCTCGGCGGGCCATGGCGATGTGCCGTGGGAGGACGTGTTCCGGATGCTGCGGTCGATCGGATACGACGGCCCGGTGTCGGTCGAATGGGAGGACGCCGGGATGGACCGGCTCACCGGCGCCCCGGAGGCGCTGTCCCGGCTGAAGCACTTCGACTTCGACCCGCCGACGGCGTCGTTCGACGCGGCCTTCGGCGGCGGGGAGAAGTAGCCCGGCCCGTTCGGCGATCGAGGACCCGCCCGCAAGGCCACTGGGTGGGGGACCGCACACCGCGCCCCCACCCAGCTTTGTCCTGCTCGTGGATGAAGAAGATCTGTTTTATGTCAAAGGGGTTTCCGTACTGGACAAACCCCGCTACGGTCCTTGAGATGTACCGGTCACATGGGGCCCCTCGCCCCGCACCGGTCATCCCGGCGCGACGGCGCGCGCCTGTGCCAGTCACGGCGGCCTGACGGCCCGCCCGTACCCCCCCTCTTTCCACGGAGGATCAGCGTGCACAGGAAAAGGCTTCGACTGCGCGGTCCCCTCGCGCTCGTCACGAGCGCACTGCTCGTCGGCGCGGGGCTCGCGTTCACCGCTCCCCAGGCGGGCGCGGATCAAGCGGATCAACCCGCCCCGGCCGCCGAGCAGTTCCAGCAGGTGACCCTCGCCAAGGGCGTGGAGGAGACCGGCGAGCCCATGACGCTCGCGGTGCTCCCCGACCGCTCCGTGCTGCACACCTCGCGCGACGGCACCCTGTGGCTGACCGATGCCACGGGCGAGACCAAGATGTCCGGCAAGCTGCCGGTCTACTCGCACGACGAAGAAGGGCTCCAGGGCGTCGGTGTCGACCCCGGCTTCTCCGACAACCGCGCCATCTACCTCTACTACGCGCCCCCGCTCGACACCCCCGCAGGTGACGCCCCCACCACGGGCACGGCCGCCGACTTCGCGAAGTTCGACGGCGTCAACCGCCTCTCCCGGTTCACCCTCGACGCCGACGGCACGCTGAACACCGGCAGCGAGAAGAAGGTCCTCGACGTGCCCGCGAACCGTGGCATCTGCTGCCACGTCGGCGGGGACATCGACTTCGACGCCGATGGCAACCTGTACTTGTCCACCGGTGACGACAGCAACCCGTTCGAGTCCGACGGCTTCACCCCCATCGACGAGCGGGACAACCGCAACCCGGCCTTCGACGCCCGGCGCTCCGCGGGCAACTCCAACGATCTGCGCGGCAAGGTCCTCCGGATCAAGGTGGCCGACGACGGCTCCTACACCGTCCCGGACGGCAACCTCTTCGCGCCCGGCACCGAGAAGACCCGGCCCGAGATCTACGCGATGGGCTTCCGCAACCCCTTCCGGATCAGTGTCGACAAGCCGACCGGCACGGTCTACGTCGGCGACTACGGACCGGACGCGGGCGCCGCCAACCCCGAGCGCGGCCCCGGCGGCGCGGTCGAGTTCGCCCGGGTGACCAAGGCCGGCAACTTCGGCTGGCCTTACTGCATCGCCGACAACAAGCCGTACCGCGACTACGACTTCGCCACCGGCACCTCGGGGCCCGCCTTCGACTGCGCCGCGCCCGAGAACACCTCGCGGTACAACACCGGGCTCACCGAGCTGCCGCCCGCCCAGCCCGCCTGGATCCCGTACGACAACAACTCCGTGCCCGAGTTCGGCTCCGGTTCCGAATCGCCGATGGCCGGGCCGGTCTACCGCTACGACGCCTCGCTGGACTCCCCGGTGAAGTTCCCCGAGGCGTACGACGGGAACTTCTTCGCGGGCGAGTTCGGCCGCCAGTGGATCAAGCGGATCGAGCAGGACGCCGACGGCACCGTGCAGAAGATCAACGACTTCCCGTGGTCCGGCACCCAGGTCATGGACTCCGCCTTCGGCCCCGACGGCGCGCTGTACGTCCTGGACTACGGCCTCGGCTACTTCAACGGCGACGAGCACTCCGCGCTCTACCGGATCGAGAACGCCACCGGCGGACGCTCGCCCATCGCCGAGGCGAGCGCCGACCGCACCTCCGGCAAGGCGCCGATGAAGGTCAACTTCTCCTCGGCGGGCACCTCGGACGCCGACGGCGACACCCTCACCTTCAGCTGGGACTTCGGCGACGGCACCACGTCGAGCGCCGCCAACCCCTCCCACACCTACCGTAAGAACGGCACCTACACCGCGACGCTCACCGTCAAGGACCCCACCGACCGCACCGCCAGCGCCACTGTCCACCTCACGGTCGGCAACACCGCGCCCACGGTGACGCTGCAACTGCCCGGCGACGGCCAGCTGTTCGCCTTCGGCGACGAGGTCCCGTTCAAGGTCCAGGTGACCGACCCGGAGGACGGCACCGTCGACTGCGCCAAGGTCAAGGTCACCTACATCCTCGGCCATGACAGCCACGGCCACCCCGTCACCTCGGCGAACGGCTGCTCCGGCACCATCAAGACCAACGCCGACGGCGAGCACGACCCCAACGCCAACATCTTCGGGGTCTTCGACGCCGAGTACACCGACGGCGGCGGTGGCGGCCAGCCGCCGCTGACCGCCCACGACCAGAGCATCGTCCAGCCCAAGCACCGGCAGGCCGAACACTACGACGACAGCCAGGGCGTCTCGGTGATCAACCACACCCCGGCCAACGGCGGCAAGACGGTCGGCAACATCGAAAACGGCGACTGGATCTCCTTCGCCCCGTATCTGCTGGACAACGCCAAGGACTTCACCGCACGGGTCTCCTCGGCGGGGGCCGGCGGCACCCTGGAGATCCGCAGCGGGTCCCCGACCGGACGGCTGCTCGGCAGCGTGACCGTGCCGGTGACCGGCGACTGGGAGACCTTCCAGGACGTCAAGACGACGCTGCGGGGCACCCCGGCCCGCAGCACCACGCTGTGCCTCGTCTTCAAGGGCGGTGCGGGAGCGCTCTTCGACGTGGACGACTTCACGATCGGCACCGGCTGAGGCGTTCAGGCGCCCAGGCGCTGACGCGTTGACGAACGGGGCCGGGGGCGGCCACTGCGGCCGCCCCCGGCCCGGAGGAAGGAGCACGACGGATATGCACCCGCACTCTTCTCCGCACTCCAGACCCCACTCCCGGCGCGGGGCACGCCTCGCCGCGGTCGGGGCCACTTTGCTGCTCGCTCTGGCGGCCCTGCCCGCCGCCGCGTCGGGGGCCGCCACCTCCGGCGCCGACTCCGCCGCGGAGCCGTCCGGCCGCGTCCTGGTCTTCTCCAAGACGGCCGGATTCCGCCACGACTCGATCCCCGACGGCATCGCCGCCATCGAGGAACTCGGTGCCCAGGGCGGCTTCGCCGTCGACGCCACCGAGGACGGCGCCGCCTTCACCAGCGACAACCTCGCCCGCTACGACGCCGTCGTCTTCCTCTCCACGACCGGCGACGTCCTGGACGCCGCCCAGCAGTCGGCGTTCGAGGGCTATGTGAAGGCGGGCGGCGGCTACGCCGGCGTCCACGCGGCCGCCGACACCGAATACGACTGGCCCTTCTACGAGGGCCTGGCCGGGGCGTACTTCCAGTCCCACCCCGCGATCCAGCAGGCCACCGTGGACGTCGAGGACCGCGCCAACCCCGCGACCGCGCATCTGGCGCCGACGTGGGAGCGCACGGACGAGTGGTACAACTACCGCACCAACCCCCGGGAGCGGGTGCGGGTCCTCGCCACGCTCGACGAGTCCTCGTACCAGGGCGGTGGGATGGGCGAGGACCACCCCATCTCCTGGTGCCAGGAGTACCAGGGCGGCCGCGCCTTCTACACCGGCTTCGGCCACACCAAGGAGTCCTACGCCGACCCCGCCTTCCGTCAGCACCTGCTCGGCGGCATCCGCTACGCCACCGGCGCCGCACACGCCGACTGCCGTCCCGAACAGGGCTACCGCCCGCTCTTCGACGGCACCTCGACGGACGGCTGGAAGCAGGCGGGCCCCGGGGCCTTCACCCTCGACACCTCGTCCGGGACGCTCACCTCGACGGGCGGCATGGGCATGCTCTGGTACGAGGCGAGCGAGCTGCACTCGTACTCGCTCAAGCTGGACTGGAAGATGGCGGGCGACGACAACTCCGGCGTCTTCGTGGGCTTCCCGGCCTCCGACGACCCCTGGTCGGCGGTCGACAACGGCTACGAGGTGCAGATCGACGCCACGGACACCCCCGACCGCACCACGGGCTCGGTCTACGGCTTCCAGTCCGCGGACCTCGCCAAGCGGGACGCGGCGCTGAACCCGCCGGGGGAGTGGAACACCTACGAGATCCGTGTGCAGGGCGAGCGGCTGCGGATCTGGCTCAACGGCGTGAAGATCAACGACTACACCAACCGGGACCCGGCGCGCAGCCTGCGGCAGGGCTACGTCGGCATCCAGAACCACGGGGACGGGGACGAGGTCTCCTTCCGCGACATCCGCGTCAAGGAGCTGCCGGCGAAGGGCGGCGGCCACCACAACCACCACGACGGCTAGGCGCCCCCGTTCGCCGTCCCGACGGCCCGAGGGGAGCCGTGGGGGCGGCGTGGCGGCGGGCAGGAGTACGCCGCCTCCTCCCGCCGCCACCCCAAGCCACCACCAGGGTCCGGGCCCCGGGACTCCCGGACCCCGGCCGCCCCGGGGCTCCCCAGCCCCGGGGCCCGGCCGCCTCGGGACCCGAGCGCACGGGCCTCGGGGCGGCACGGCCCCGGGTTCCGATGCCCGGAGTCGGGGAAGCCCTGGCTCTGGGGCCCGGGTTCGGGCTCCGGCTCCCGGGCCGGAGCTGGGACCCCAGGGCCCGGGTTCCGGCCCGGCTTCGGCCACGGCCGCGGGCGTGGGCCAGAGCTCCGGGTTCGGGGTCCGGTCCTTGGCCCCGTAGCCGCTGCCGGGCCCCGCCCGGACGGTGGCGGTCCGCCGCCCCGCACGACCGCCGCACTCGCACCACCGCAGTGCCCGCACGGACCGACCGACCAGCCGACAGGACCCGCGGGGCCCACTCGCCGGACCCGCCCTCACCCACCCGCCCCGACACCCGTACGACACGAGCGAACCGGTGCCGCACACGTATCGCCGCCGCGGACGCGGATCCGCGGTGGCCGAACCACATGCGCAACCCACCCCCATCCGGGAGGCAGCCAGTGACCACCCGTCCCGACGACATCACCCCACTCCGCGACGCACCCCGTACGGGGGTCTGGCTCATCGGCGCTCGCGGTTCCGTCGCCACCACCGCCGTGGCGGGCTGTGCCGCCGTCGCCGGGGGGTTGCAGCCGGCGACCGGAATGGTCACCGAGACCGCGCCGTTCGCGGACAGCGGCCTTCCCGCGCTCGCCGATCTCGTCTTCGGCGGGCATGACACCGCCACGACCCCGCTGCCCAAGCGGGCCGAGGCGCTGGCCGCCGACGGGGTGCTGCCGCACGGGCTGCCCGCCGCCGTGCGTGCCGAACTCGCCGCCGCCGACGCGGCCGTCCGCCACGGCGGGCCGCAGCCCGGCGACGGCCGCGGTGAGGAGGAGCTGATCGCGGCCTTCGCGGCCGACCTCACCGACTTCATCCATACGCACGGGCTGGCCCGCGCCGTCGTCGTCAACGTCGCCTCCACCGAAGCGGCCCCCGAGGACGGCGAAACCCTGCCGCCCAGCTCCCTCTACGCGGCCGCCGCGCTGCGGGCCGGATGTCCGTACGTCAACTTCACGCCGTCCGCCGGGCTCCACCACCCCCGGTTGCGCGAGCGCGCCGAGCGCTCCGGTCTGCCGTACGCGGGGCGCGACGGCAAGACGGGGCAGACGCTGCTGCGGTCCGTCCTCGCGCCGATGTTCGCACAGCGGGCGCTGGCGGTACGGAGCTGGTCCGGTACGAACCTCCTCGGCGGTGGCGACGGCGCCGCCCTCGCCGACCCGGGCGCCGCGGCGGCGAAGAACGCGGGGAAGGCACGGGTCCTCAGCGACACCCTCGGCGAACTCCCCGACGGTGAGCTGCACATCGACAACGTGAGCGCGCTCGGCGACTGGAAGACCGCCTGGGACCACATCTCCTTCGAGGGCTTCCTCGGCTCGCGGATGATCCTCCAGACCATCTGGCAGGGCTGTGACTCGGCCCTCGCCGCACCGCTCGTCCTCGATCTGGCCCGGCTGACCGCCCGCGCCCATGAGACCGGCCTCGCCGGGCCGCTCCCCGAACTCGGCTTCTACTTCAAGGACCCGGACGGCGGCCCGGCCGCCCTCGCCGACCAGTACGCGGCGCTCGTCGGCTTCGCCGGGCGGCTGCGGGGCCGGGCATGACGCGGGCGGCGGGGAAGGAGCGGGGCGGCTGGGGGAGCTGGGGGGACTGGGCCGAACTGCTCAGGGTGTCGGCCCTGTTCACCGTGCCCGGTGACGCCCTGGCGGGCGCGGCCGCGGCCCGGAGCCGCCCCAACCGGGGCACGGCGCTCGCGGTCTGCGCCTCGCTGTGCCTGTACGAGGCGGGCATGGCGCTCAACGACTGGGCGGACCGGGACATCGACGCCGTGGAACGCCCCGGGCGCCCGCTGCCGTCGGGCCGTATCGCCCCGGCCGCCGCGCTGACCGCCGCGACCGGGCTGACCGCCGCCGGGCTGCTCTGCGCCGCGGCCGCGGGCCGCCCGGCCCTCGCCACGGGAACGGCCCTGGCGGGCGCGGTGTGGGCGTACGACCTGGGGTTGAAGAACACCCCCGCGGGCCCGTCCGCCATGGCCGCCGCCCGCGCGCTCGACCTCCTCCTCGGCGCCACGGCCTCCGCCCCCGCCGCCGCGCGCTCCGCACTGCGCCCGGCCGCCGTCCTGGGCGCCCACACCCTCGCGGTGACCACGGTCTCCCGCCACGAGGCCGTCGGCGGCTCCTCGGCGGCTCCCCTCGGCGCCCTCGCGACGGGAGCGGCGATCGCCTGGGCCGCCACCAGGCGCCCGGCGCCCGCTTCGGGGCGCGGTCCTGAAGCGGGCCATGGCGCGCCGGCCGCGGCTGCGGACGGGGCCACCAGCGGCGCTCCGGTGGGAGCCGTGGCCGCCGGTGGCGCCTTCGCCGCCCTCTCCAGGGAGCTCTCCCGCGCGGGCCTGCGCCGCGGTGGTCCGGTTCGGCGACTCGCCAGGGCCCTGGTCGCCCCGGCTTCTTCGGGCCAGGGCAACCGCCCTGGTCGGCGGTGGGTCCCTCGGCGCGCCGTCGCACCGGCGGGCCTGGTCCCCGCCGTTGACGCGGCGCTCGGCGGTGGGGCCGTCCCGGGGCGTGGTCCGGTGATCGGTGGCGCCGTGGGCCGGGGCCCGGCCAACGGGTGGAGCCGGAGCGCGGCGGCCAGGGTCCGGGCGGCAGCCTCGCCCGGGACCGCCGTGCCCAGCCCGGCGGCCGTCACCCACGAGCTCGCGCGGGGCAAGGGCGTACGGGCGGGGCGCGGCACTCCGGCGAAGTGGCTCGGCGCGGCGGTCGTGGCGGGCACCGGGCATGGCGGTCCGCCGGGCGGACCCGGGGCACGGCGCGGTGGTGCCGCGAGGCGGTTCGTTACGGCGGCCATCGGTGGCGGTGCGCCGGGCGGACCGCGTGCCGCAGCAGGGTTGCCCCTGACCGCCGCCCCGCGCGCAGCGGCGGCCGAGCGTACGCGTCCGGTCAGTCGCATCGCGGCCGTCGCCGGGGCCGGCCTCGCGGGTGGCCGTGCCGGGGCCGCGCCGCCCCGGAGCACCGGGACCTCCGCCTTGCCCGGCGCGGCCACCGGCCGCCTCGCGGCCCTTGCCGGGGTCGCCCTCGCGGGCGGGTACCTGGCCACGGTCGCCCGGCCGTTGGCGCATGCCGCGCTCAACCCCTCCCCGTACTTCCTCCAGCGCGCCGTCGGCAGCGGCATCCGCGCGATGATCCCGCTTCAGGCCGTGCTCGCCTCCCGCGCCGGGGCGCACCGTACGGCGGCGGGGCTGCTCGCGCTCATGCCCGTGGCCCGCCGGCTGTCGAGAAAGGTCAGCGCGACATGAGCCGCCCCAACCCGGAGTCCCTGCGCTTCGCCTACGGCACCAACGGTCTGACCGACCTCCGCCTGGGCGACGCCCTCGCCCTGCTCGCCGACCTCGGCTACGACGGCGTCTCGCTGACCCTCGACCATATGCATCTCGACCCGCTCGCCCCTGACCTCACCGCCCGTACCCGCCGCATCGCCCGCGACCTCGAACGGCTCCGCCTCGGGGTCGCGATCGAGACCGGTGCGCGGTACGTGCTCGACGCCCGGCGCAAGCACCACCCCACCCTGCTCGACCCGGACCCCGAGGCGCGGGGCGCCCGGATCGATCTGCTGCTGCGGGCCGTACGGGTGGCGGCCGAAATCGGGGCACCGGCCGTGCACTGCTTCAGCGGGGTGCTGCCGCCCGGCGAGCCCGAGGAGACGGCGTGGCGGCGGCTGGCCGACGCCATCGAACCGGTGGTCGTCGCCGCCGAGGCGGCGGGCGTGGCCCTCGCGATCGAGCCCGAGCCGGGGCATCTCCTCGCCGACCTCGCCGGATTCCACCGGCTGCGGACGGCGCTGGGCGATCCGGCCGCACTCGGCCTCACCCTCGACATCGGCCACTGCCAGTGCCTGGAGCCCGCCCCGCCCGTCGAGTGCGTGCGCGCGGCTGCGCCTTGGACGCGGCATGTGCAGATCGAGGACATGCGGCGCGGGGTGCATGAGCATCTGCCGTTCGGCGAGGGGGAGATCGACTTCCCGCCGGTCCTGGAGGCGCTGCGCGCCACGGGGTACCGGGGGCTGGTCGGCGTGGAGCTGCCCCGCCACTCCCACGCCGGTCCCGAACTGGCCCGCACCTCGCTGCGGTTCCTCCGGGAGGCGGAACGTGCCGCGATCGAGGGAGGCGTCCGATGCTGACCGTGACCGAACTCCGCGCCGCCGTGGAGCGGTGCCTGGACGAGACGGGACGCGCCTGGCTGGACAGGGCCCTGACGGACGCAGCGAAAACGGGCCCGCGGCAGGCCGACTCCGCCTCGGCCGGGGGTGCTTCTGCCTCCGCCGGAGGTGTTTCCGGTCCGGCTCAGGGTGATTTCGTCCCCGCCGGAGGTGTTTCTGCCTCCGCCGAGGGTGTTTCCGCCGCTGCCGGAGGTGTCTCTGCCCCCGCCCAGGGGGATTCCGCGCCCGTCCGAGGTGCTTCTGCCCCCGCCCAGGGTGCTTCCGGCCCCGCCCAAGCCGCTTCCAGCCCGGCTCCGGGCGGCTCCCGCCCCGCCCGCTGGGAGCTGGACTTCGCCTCCGCGGGTCGCCACGTCCGTGCCACTCGACCCGCGACCGCGCAACCCGCCACCACCCCGCCCGTCACCGGCCAGCCTGCTGTCACCGGCCACCCCGCCGCCACCGCCCCGCCCGATGCCCCCGCCACCGCACCGACTGCCACCGCACCGACCACCGCCACCCCGCCCGACGCTCCCGTCGAGACGGCTACTCCCGCTGGGACGGCTACTCCCGCTGGGACGGCTACTCCCGCTGGGACGGCTACTCCCGCTGGGACGGCTACTCCCGCTGGGACGGCTACTCCCGCTGGGACGGCTAC